>NZ_JACJQO010000019.1:0-300000 GCF_014696715.1 Pseudanabaena sp. FACHB-2040 | reverse complement strand
CTGGACTGACGCCATGGTTATTCCTGCCGATGCTCCTAATGCTGATGCCGCCTACGCCTGGATCAACTTCATCCTGCAGCCGGAAATTTCTAAGGATGCCGTGGAGCGTCTCTCCTTTGCGACGCCCAATGGCGCTGCCTTTGATCTGCTGCCCGATGAGCTAAAGAGCAATCAGGACCTGTTTCCGACCGACGCTACCTTGGCTAAGTGCGAGGGCATTGCGCCTCTTGGCGATGTCGCTGATTTATACGACCGCTATTGGACTGAGGTAACTAGTTCCTAAGCGGGCTCTTAGCCCTTCTGGTTGGACCCTTCTGGCAGCGACCTGAGACTGGATCGAGTACTTTAGCTGGAGTTTGAGCAGCTGGGTGCCTACTGCTCTCAACTCTGGGTAAACTGTTCGAGGATATGCGTTTCTACCCATTCTATTTAGCCCAGTGCTATGGCCAACCCGACTTCAACCCGATCCGATTGGCTCCAAGGCAATCTGGGCCGAATTAACTGGCGGCAGTGGCTGCTTGGTCTGCTGAGACCGCTGGCTTTTTTAAGCCCAGCTGGCCTCTGGCTGGTGCTGTTTCTGGTCATTCCGACCCTGCTCATTTCAGACATCAGCCTGGTACCGGGGTTGCGACCGGGCCAAGCGACCGGGGCCTATGGTTTGGGCAATTATCTTCAGATTTTTGAGCCGGTCTATCTAACCGTGATGGGCCGCTCTCTCTTCTTTGCCGTTGGCTCAACCGTCATTTGTTTGGCTCTGGGCTTTCCGGTAGCCTACTGGATTGCCCTCATGGCCCCCAAACGCTGGCGCAACCTCTTGCTGGTGGCATTTGTTCTGCCACTATGGACTTCTTCTCTGCTGCGGGCCTACGCCTGGATTACGATTTTGCGGCCTACGGGGTTATTAAACCTAATCCTGGGTTCGCTGGGGCTACCGACACAGCAATGGCTGAACACGTCGGTTTCTGTTTTTATTGGGCTTAGCTACAGCTTTTTGCCCTATATGGTGCTTATTCTCTATGCTTCGCTAGAAAAGCTAGATGTGAGGCTGTTAGAGGCGGCTTCTGATTTAGGCGCAACGCCACCGCAGGCATTTTGGCGGGTGACCATTCCTCAGACTCTGCCCGGTATTGCCGCTGGCTCCCTGCTGGTCTTTATCACTAGCTTGGGCGATTTTGTGGTGCCTACCCTCTTGGGCGGCGCGTCTTCAATGAACGTGGCTCGGCTGATCTACAACCAGTTTTTGGGGCCAACCCGCAACTGGGGGTTTGGTTCGGCCTTGAGTATGGTGCTGATTTTGGCAGTTAGCTTGGCGATCGCACTGCTGCTGCGCTACGGCGATCGGTCTTCAGTGTCTGAGACTCATCAGTAGCCGGTCTTGAATGATTTCTTTGAGCAAATGATCATGGCAGGTTTCTCATTGCGTCCACGACTGCAGGTTTCCTGGCAAAGCCTATTTACGGCTTTGATGTTTGTGTTTATGTACCTGCCTATTGGGGTACTGGCTCTCTACAGCTTCAATGAGTCGCGCTACAGTGCCGGCTGGGAGGGGTTTAGCCTGCGCTGGTACCAAACTTTGTTTAGCGATGCCCGCATTTTTGCAGCGCTGCAGGACAGCCTGTTTGTAGCTTTTTGTGCGGTGGGCATTTCAGCAGTGTTGGGCACGCTGATGGCGATTGGCCTAGCCAAGTACCGCTTTCCAGGCAAGTCCCTCTATCGGGGCATTTCCTACCTACCGCTGATTGTGCCAGATATTGCGATCGCAGTGGCCACTCTGGTCTTTCTGGCCTCTGTGGCAGTGCCCCTCAGCATTTGGACGATTATTGCGGCTCATATGGTCTTTTGTCTGGCCTACATTGCGGTGGTTGTGTCCAGCCGTCTGCTGGGCCTTGACCCCAACTTGGAAGAAGCAGCCCTGGATTTGGGGGCAACTCCCTTTCAAGCCCTGATCAAGGTACTAATTCCCCAGCTAGCCCCAGGCATTATCTCAGGCTGCCTGCTGGCTTTTGTCCTCAGCATGGATGATCTGCTGATTTCGAGCTTTACTGCGGGCGGCGGAGCCAATCCCCTCCCGCTGGAGATCTTTAGTCGGGTTCGCACCGGGGTCAAACCCGACATCAATGCGCTGAGCGTCGTCCTGATTTTAGGCTCCGGCCTGATTGCGGCAACTTCTGAATATATTCGCTATCGGAGCGATCGCAATACTCAGGCCAAATAGGCTCGGTCAGGGGTTGCAGCTATAGCCCAAATGAGTTGGCCTTAATAAAACAGGCAGGAAGCGCGCTTCCTGCCTGTTTCGTTTGTTTTTGTCCGTTTGCTACGCGCTGATCGAGTAGCGCCGCTTAAGAAGCAATTAGCAATCAATCTTTCTGATCAGGGCTGCTGACTTTGGGTACAAAGTCAGGCCGATTCTTATCTTCCCAACCTGGAGGACGTCTGGAGTTGTACCAGGCGATTGAGCCAATGCCAACGGCTGCGATAAAGCCAACCGCGTAAACCAAAACGAATGACAGTGGCAGGCCGCTCTCTGCTGCAGCACCTAACAGTAGCACCATGTAATCTGTTACTCCGAGCTGAACCTTAAACGATTATAGAAGAATCTAAGGTTTCTTTCCGAAATAACAGATTTTGGGACTGCTCACTCCGCTTCCCCAGATTCGGTTGGGGCAGCTAGCGGTGGTGGTGCTGGAGCCGGCGCGACTGGAGCCGGTAGAGGTGCCGGAGGAGGTGCCTCAATGGGTGGGGGTGGAGGTGGGGCCGCCGGTGCTGCCGGTGCCGGGGGAGGGCTGGCGGCTGGTGGTTCGGCAGCTGCAGGAGTTGCCTCGCGGGGGGCCGGAGGATTGCTGTTGCCGCTACCACTGCCGTTGCCGCCGCCGCCAGAGGACCGAGGAGCAGGCTGCTCACGTTCACGGGCGGGGGCTGGCGCTTCCTCAGGTTCTGGCTCTGACCGCTCTGACCGCTCTGACCGCTCCGAACGTCTCGATGAAGCAGGTGGAGCCTCATCAGATGACTCTTCTGAAGATCTCCGGCGGGACTCTGAACCAGACTCACCGGCTCCAGCCGCAACGACTTTACCGGGTTTGACAGGTTTGGCCTCAATGGTGCCTTCCCGATTATTAAGGGAGGGGCGCTCAGGGAAGCCCTCTTCAGGAATGTCATCCAGCAGTTCCCTCATAAACACGCGCCAGACGTAGGCAGCGGAACTGCTGGCTCCCCAGGTCGGGGTGCTGTCATCATTTCCTAACCACACCCCGGTGACTAGCTGGGGGATGTAGCCCACAAACCAGAGGTCTCGGTTTCTTTCTGAGGTTCCGGTTTTGCCTGCTACTGGGCGGCCAATCGCCGCATTGCTGCCGGTCCCCCCTTGGACAACCCCTTCCAGCATCCAAGTCATGATGGCGGCGGTATCGGCATCGACGGCTTGAACCGGACCATTTTTCACCTGGTACAGCACTTCCCCCTGGCTGTTGAGCACCCGGCGAATGCCGTGAACGGGGACATGCTTACCCTGGTTTGCCAGAGTGCCGTAGGCGCTGGTTAGCTCCAGTAGGTTGACCTCAGATGAGCCTAGAGCCAGGGAGTAGGCATCGATCAGGCTAGACTGAATGCCCATGCCCTTAGCCATTTCGATGACTGGCTCAAACCCCACATCGACCAGCACTTTAACCGCAACGATGTTGATGGAGGACTGCAGTGCCTTAAGCAAATCAACACTGCCGCTAAACCTGTCGCCATAGTTTTTGGGTTCGTAGCCGTCGATGACGTATTTAGCGTCTACGTAGCCTTTGTAGGGGGAAAACCCAGCTGCGATCGCAGTGGTATAAACAAAAGTTTTGAAGGTTGATCCGGGCTGGCGCTGAGCCTGAGTTACCCGGTTAAACTGACTTTCGTTAAAGTCGTTGCCCCCCACCATGGCTTTAATCTCGCCATTGCGCGGGTCAACTGCGACCAAGGCTGCCTGTTCATAGCGCTGCCGCTGGCCCATGGCAATGGCTTCTTCAACAGCCTCTTCGGCTTCTCGCTGCCAAGCTACGTTAAGCGTAGTTTCAACGACGAGTCCGCCCGCTTCCATCTGATCTGGGGTGAGAATCTCAGCCAGCTGCTTCTGAACGTAAATGGTGAAGTAAGGAAACTCGCTGTAGAGAAACTTGGGTTCCTTAGGCTTGGTGCTGATTTCGGTAGACCAGGCGGCTTCGGCCTCACTCTGGCTAATGACACCAACGGTCAGCATTCGCTCAATTACCCGGTCTCTCTGAATCCGAGCAGCTTCAGGGTTGACTAGGGGGGAATAAACGCTGGGCGCTGGGGCCATGCCCGCGATTAGCGCTGATTCTGCCAGAGTCAGATCTTGGGCGGCTTTACCAAAGTAAATCCAGGCAGCGTCGGCCACACCATAAGCACCCCCGCCCAAATAGACCAGGCCGAGATAGCGCTCAATGATTTGCTCTTTGGTGAGGTCTTTTTCTAGTCGGGTGGCGACGATGGCCTCTCGCAGCTTGCGCTCCAGGGTGCGCTCTTGGTCTAAGAAAACAATGCGGGCCAACTGCTGGGTAATGGTGCTGGCTCCTTCAACGACGTCTCGCCGCTGCAGGTTAGACAAGACTGCCCGACCAATTCCCCGGTAGTCGATGCCGTTGTGCTCGTAGAAGCGGCGATCTTCTGAGGCAATAAAGGCTTCTACTAGATACTCTGGCAGGTCTTCGTAGGTCAGGGTTTCCTGAGCTGCTGGGCCAATTTTTTGCAGAATCGCGCCATCGGCTGACCTCAACGTAATTGTGCCGCTACGCTCAAAGGTCAGGGCTTTGGAGGTATCGGGCAGGCTGGTATACACCGAGTCCCAGACTCGATACCCCCGCGTGATTCCACCAGCTACGCCAGCACTGACCAGCAGGGCCAGCCAAAAGAGGGGCCTGCGCTGAAGCGGTGGACGGGGGTGAGGCGAGGGGGCCTGCTTGCGACGGCGGCGGCGGGCAGCAGGGTTATGACCTGGCGTAGAGTCTCGATCGGCCGTTCGAGAATAATCAACGGCGACCGGGGAGTCAGAAACAGGGATTCCCCACCACGGTTTAAGAAATCGGGTCATCAGGCGTTTCACGTTTTCCTATCTACCCCCCAGCAACGACAGAGGAATTATCTGCATTCCGGTCACCCCTTCGAGGCTTCCCCGTACCACAATAGCCGGGATCAAAATCGACTATTGAGCACTGTATGGGGTTTCTTGGATTTCTTCAACCGTGCGATCGCACAACTCTACTCTGCCTCAAAAATCTTGGCCTTCTCTTTATAAAAATGTTCGGCTCGCCCGACAAAGTGCCCAATTTACACGCCTGCATGGCCTAGGGCTAGCCCAGCTACCAGCATTCCCAACACCAGAAAAGGCTGAGCGCTGGCCTGGTACTTGACGTCGTTGCCTAGGGGGTCGCGCAGGAAATACATGTCTTGAAAGGTAATCTGCGGAATGATCAGCAGCACCAGCAGAACAGCATAGAGGTTTTGCTGAATACCCATCAAATAGGCCGCAATGCCGCCCTGGAAAATGTCGATCATCAGCACACAGATCCAGGCGGCAGTGGTGATGCCAAACATGACCGGCAGGGACTTTAGCCCCAGCTGCCGGTCTCCTTCAACGCTCTTAAAGTCATTGACAACGGCAATGCCCAAACCCGCCATGCTGTAAATCAGGGTGAGAATGGCCACAGTCCAGTTGAGGTCGCCGAATAGGGCGTGTCCGGCCCACCAGGGCAAAGCGATATAGCTGGCCCCCAAGGCATAATTACCCAGCCAGCCATTTTGCTTGAGCTTGAGTGGCGGAGCCGAGTAGATGTAGGACAGGAAAGACCCGCCTAGAGCCAGGGCTGTAATCGTGGGGAAAGTGTGACCAGCCCAGAGATCAAGGGCATAAGCAACCCCAATTCCGGCCAGCAGCAAGAGCCAAATTTGGCTCACTACTTGGGGAATGGAAATGATTCCGGAGGGAATGGGCCGATAGGGCTCATTGATGGCATCGATTTCCCGGTCATAGAAATCGTTGAGTGTCTGAGTGTAGCCCGTTAGCAGGGGACCGGAGAGCAGCATACAGGCAGCTGATACCAGAACATATTCCAGCGTCCAGCGGTAGTTGCCGGAGGAGGCGGCCCCGCACACGACACCCCAAATCAGGGGAATCCAGGTAATCGGCTTCATCAGCTGCAGCCGAATCTTCCAGATTGAGGTCTCACCAGCTTTAGCCCCTTTCATGCCCAAGAGCTGTCGGGCAACGCTGCCCTGTTCAGTGGGGGCAGTGAGCGGGGTCTCTGGTGCAGGAGCGTCGGGCGAATTGGCTGAATGCGTAGGCTGTTCAGTCATGGTTTTGGATGAACGGCAGTAAAGGGCAAGGAGCCAAATTTTAGAGGGAGCAGGGCTTATGCAAAGGTGAGCACCAAGTACTGATCCTGGAACTTTGCCCCCTTAACCGGACGACCTGTGAGGGCCGGGGGCAGGAGCAGGTTGCGACGCTGATCACCCGCTTCAATCGTAACCTCAGGCCCAGACTGAATTAGCTTGACCTGAGACTTATCGAAGCTGGGCAGGAAAAGACTGACGGTACCGGCAGCGGCATCGATGGTGACCGAACGAGGGGCGGCTTTTGCCAGCGCTTGAGGGTCGGGGAGAGCGGCTATTAGGGGCTGCCAGTCTTGATTGGGCACGGAGCCAGAGAGTGACGGCAGGCCATAAACCGACAGGGGCGCAAAACTTGCTTCATAAGCTGCTGGGTTTTCTGCCATCATCAGCACGCCGCCTACGGTCAGCCCAACTTGTTGGGCGCTACCCCAGAGATAGCGGCTGGTTGCGATCGCAGTTTCCTCCGGCTTCGATACCAGCAGGGCCATGAACCGGTAGGGATCGTTAATAGCGGCTTTGCCCTCTTCTAGGATGGAGCGCATTTCCCCAGTAGGGCGATCCAAAATATTGCCAGACCAGTCTACTGCCAGCACTGTCGCCGCAACGGGGGGAATAAACGGACCCAAGGCTCTGCCCAGGTCAGACTGCTGAAAGACATCGCGGAAGCGGCGCACATACCAGTCAAGCACCTCCGGCATCCCCAGCATTCGCAGGGTGGTCAGATCTCCATTGCCGTCGTAGACAATCGCGTCATATTGGCCGCTGCTATCGAGCTGGCGTAGGCTGTTGAGCGCAAGGGCACTGTCCATGCCGGGCAAAACGCCTAGCTCCTGGCTGTAAACCGATTTCAGCAGCGGTGTGCGCAGATACTGGGCTTCTAGGGTTTTGACCTCGTCCCAGCTGCGCTCTAGCAAGGTAGCAGTGAGAAACTGCACCGCCTGTAAGTTCTCGCCTGCGCTAGCGGGGTCGGCAGAAAGCGGCTGGCCCAGCAGTAGGCTGGGCGCAGGACCGGGATCTTGAAAGGCTAGCAAAACTCGCTTGCCTTCAGCAGCGAGGCGCTTCGCGGATGCGATCGCAGCGATCGTCCGGTCAGTTCCCTCGCTGCCCAAAAAAGTCAGAATTAAGGCCATGACGGCTCACTAACAACTTTAAGACTGCATCTATTAAGACTGCATCGGACTGAGCTCATCTTCAAAGAACCAGGTGGCATATTTATTGTCAAATTCCACCACAACGCCAACGCCGCTGCCATCGACCATCTTAAATTGGCGAATTACGCCGCTCTTGCCAAGGCAGCCAGCAACATTTACTGAAACGCGATCACGCAGACGAGAAACTTTGACCTTTTGTCCAATCTCTAGACCCATTCCGCTTAGGGCTCCCAATCAGCAATAGAAATCAATAAAACCAATCCACAGTTTATCAGCCTCTTGCCCCCAGTTGGTCTATTCTGAAACCGGAAGCCCTGAGCTATTCTCAGCTCCAGGCCCTGGAGACTGAGCCCGTTTTGGCAAACCCCCAGGTAGGGTTCCGCCCCATCCCCTCATCCCTGCTATAAATCCCTATGCTGGCCAAGAGAATTCTGCCCTGCCTTGACGTCAAAGCCGGACGCGTCGTTAAAGGCATTAACTTCGTTGATCTCAAGGATGCTGGCGATCCAGTCGAACTGGCTCAGGTCTACAACCAGGCGGGAGCAGACGAGCTAGTTTTTTTAGACATCACGGCAACCCATGAAGATCGTGACATTATCTTCGACGTGGTCTACCAAACAGCCGAGCAGGTATTTATCCCTCTCACAGTGGGGGGCGGTATTCAATCCTTAGAAACCATTAAAAAATTGTTAAGGGCAGGGGCTGATAAGGTCAGCATCAACTCCGGTGCCGTGCGCAACCCAGATTTAATTAATCAGGCCAGCGATCGCTTTGGCAGCCAGTGTATTGTGGTTGCGATCGATGCCCGTCGCCGCCTTGATCCGGCTAATCCCGGCTGGGACGTGTACGTTCGAGGTGGGCGGGAAAACACCGGCCTAGACGCGGTGCAGTGGGCCCAAGAGATCGTGCGGCGGGGAGCGGGAGAGCTGCTGGTCACCAGTATGGACGCTGATGGCACCCAAGCTGGATATGACCTCGATCTGACCCGATCCATTGCCGAGCAAGTCTCTGTTCCCATTGTCGCCTCAGGTGGAGCTGGCAATTGTGAACACATTTATGAGGCGATTACTCAGGGCCGGGCAGAGGCGGCATTGCTCGCCTCGTTGCTGCACTACGGGCAGCTGTCAGTGGCTGAAATCAAGGCTTACCTGCAGAAACGCGATGTCACCATACGCATGACGGACTCAACTCAGCCAGGCCATAACGTGAAATAATTCAGGATAAGGATGCCGCTTTTATGAAGGGCTGTTACAATATGTAAAAAGCAAGTCACTAAAAGTTACGGTTTTCCCTGCTATATGATGCTCCTCATCCTTGCAATCGTGATTGCTCTGGTGGCTTGGGCGCTGCGCCTAATGGAGCAGGCCATCGAAGGCCAAGAATTCTCCCTGATGCTAGCAGGGTTTTTGGTTGCCTCCTCGGCAGCGGCCATGATGGGTGTTTACTTCTTGATGGGCAACTATCTGGTCTACATCAATCAAATGCCTCGGGTAGAGCAGACTGCTGTGCCGACTGATACTGCGTTGGCTGACTGGTCTGAAGATGTCCCAGGCTGGCTCGTTCAGGCCGCATACACCACCCCTGGACGCTTGGAATAGGCATTCCAAAGCCTATAAAAACTACGAATTTTGGATCAACCAAGCCAGAAACGGGAGCAAGCAGTCGCTTGCTCCCGTTTCTGATTTCAGGCCCTAGATTAAGCTGGTGATTCTGGTTCTTTCTAGAGCTAGTTTCCCTTAAGGATTGATAGCTGACCAGGTAGCTGGCCCGACGATGCCGTCTGGCTCCAGGTTGTATTGGCGCTGGGCCTGTTTAACAGCATTTTCAGTCTGGGTACCAAAAACACCGTCTACCGCACCTCGATAGAAACCCAAGACCCGCAATCTCTCCTGTAAGCGGTTGACTGCCGGACCTGTCATACCGGGTCGCAGCACGGGGCGATCAGAGGGGGTAGCCGCTGGGGCTGGTTGGGGCGAGCTTGGGGCTGCTGCAGGGGCACTGCTTGGGGCTGCCTCGTTAGTGCTGGGGGCCGGACTAGTGCTAGGGGCCGGTGTGGAGGCAGGGCTTGGAGCCGCTGGGGTTGCCGTAGCTGTTTCAGGTGGGGGAGTAGCTGCGGTAGGCGGATTGGCTTCGCTAGGGGGTGTGGGAAACAGCTGACTCCAGGTGGCTGAGCCAACGATGCCGTCTGGAGCTAACCCAGCAGCAGCCTGAAACTGTTTGACGGCTTCCTGCGTAGACTCCTGAAATTGGCCGGTAACCGTGTCTGGGTAAAAGCCTAGGAGCTTGAGCATGGCCTGCAGTTCATTGACGACTTCTCCTTGGCTCCCCAGCCGCAGGGTAGGGCGGGCAATGCGGTCAGGAGGCACTGGGGAGGAGGCTGGCGGGGTAGATTGGGCAATTTGGGTGGAGTCTGTAGAGGCCAACGCGCCTGCCTGGCCCATCCCCAAAAAGCCAGGAGCTGTCATGCTTAAAACAAGCGTTCCAATCAAAGCAAGCCTGCTTTGAGGATGACGGAATAAGGAGACAAATCTTAAGCCTGCCCGAGGCTGCTGCATATCCATTGCCTGAAGTTTAGGTTCTGAAGTTTAGGTTCTGAGATTTCGGTTCTGAGGTTTGGGTTCCGAAGTTTGGTGCCTGCAGCGAGGAATTAATCAAGTGGGGTCGCTAACTGGGTACCTACCGGATGAATTATAGAACCTGTCGGTCTGGGAGTTCACCCGTTTGGGGTAAGGCTCTCCTGCCATACTCGGGGTGCTTCAGCCAATCCTGTAAGTTCTGCAGGATAAGATTTCCAGTACAGTCGTTGGCCAGAGGAGCCCCGTGAATTTATCTTGGCAATTGCGTTTCCGCGCTATCTTAACAGGCTTGGTCCTGGCCGACATGATAGGAGTTTTAGGCCCAGCCAGCAGTGCCCAGGTGGGACAGAATACAGATTGGGCAGTAGCCTCTCCCTTGCCAATTTGGAAACCGCTGCTGATTCAGATGGGCGAGGCTATTAGTCGAGAGGTATCGCCTGACTGGGCGGCTCTGACACCTCAGATTCAATCGGTGGCAGAGCATCCTGTTCTCTTGAGCTTAAGTGCTTTGCCGCTGCTGCTGCTGAATTTAGAGGGGCCGGGCCGGGGCCAGAGCGCAATAGCTGCTTGGGCGGGAGATCAAGGGCTGCAGCCACAGACCCAGGCTACTCTACTGCGGGTTTTTCAGCTGCTACAGCAGGGCATGGGGGCTGGTAAAGCTGCAGCAGGACACTCTGAGGAACCCCTGCGTCGGGCTGACCTGGCTTGGTTGACGGCTGCTGCCTCAGACGCCTTGCTAGCCCAAGCTATTGACCCAGTGATACAGGCGCGCGGCCAGTATGATTTGGCTCTGCGGCAAGCCCTGGCCCAGACAAATTCTCAGCCCTGGGTGCTGCCTCTGGTAGGGGTATTGACAGCCATTCATGGCGGGTTGACGAGTCTCCCCTTGGCTTGGCGGCTACAGGTACTAAACAGCCCTCGGGGGCAGGTTTACCTGCTGCGGCACTGGTCCGTCGACCATGAAGAAAGGCTGTGGCAGCTTGCCGATGGTTTGTTTTATCGCTGGATAGGGGTGTCTCCCAGGCTGCCTTCAGAGGGTCGTTCGGGATATCCTGTGCTTCAAATGAGATCCCAGATGGGTTAAGCCACTGAAAATGCCGAACTATAATAAGTAGCTAAACAGCGGAACGCTTTTAATAAAATATTGTTTCTACGCACCGGATGAAAAACTGGTGTGGTGCTTTGCTGCTACGGGTCAGTTGGCGTGCTATGAGCTGATAGGGACACTCTGCAAACAATGAAGGCTCTCCAAGATCTCATTAGTGCCGTTGAACAGTGGCGTCAGCTTTCGTTTAAAGCCTCCCTTTCTGGCTCTGTCCCGCTGACCTCTGCTAGATCGCCCTTGCCTTCGACCGACTCCCCATCGGAGGGAGAGCAGCTGCCGGTAGAAGCGGGTGACCCCTGCCGGCCGCTAAAGCGCCGGAGTCCGATTCGTCGTCATCCTAGGTTGATCTATGCGGTGGCGGTGCTGTCTCTGACGGCTTCCTTGGGGCAGCGATTTTACAACCAGCCTGAGCTGCAGGTTGGAACAGCGGCTCCTGAGACGGTTGCTGCGCCCCGAGACGCTTCAGTGGTCGACGCCACAGCCACTGAGGACCGGCAGCGGGCGGCTCGCAGTGGTGCGTTGAGAGTTCTCAGAATTGACGTAGAAGCCAATGTCAGAATAAACCGGACATTGAACAGCTTGCTACAGCAGGCATCGATGCTGCGATCGCAAGCCGGCCAGTTTCCCTTTACCTCCACAGAAGTTTTATCTACCCCAGTGCAGCGCTACGTGCGACGGGCCGATGAAGCGGAGTGGGTGGAGCTAAGTTCTTTGGTGCTGCCGGCGGTCTCAGCGACTTCGGGAGAAGTCTCAACCCCAGTGCTGGCCCAGCTAGAGGCCAGTGAGCGGTTTCAGGCGCTGCCCTGGGTGCAGCGCAAAACAGTTCGCGAAATGTTGGGGTATCGTCAGCGAACCTCTCAGCAAAAATTCTTGGAGCTGCAAATCCAGATAGCCGGAGCTCGCCGGCAGTACCAGCGGGCTAAAGATAGCCTGAAAAAAATGGCGAGCTCGGAACAGAGCGATGTCTTTCTCAATCCTGCAGCGCTCGATCTGACGGCCTCAGAATGGGAGACGACGCGCCTGATTTTGCACAAAGCCACCGATCGTATGACGGCCCAGGGCATTATGCCGGGATTGCCGCCTGAGATTCTAAATCGAGCGGTAACAGTACAGCTGCGGGGAATGGTGCCGACAGCAGCCGAGGAGTTTGCCATCCAAACGCTGATGTCGGCGCTGCAGCCCAACCTCATTGAAGACCCAGAGCAGACTAGGCTGCAGGCAGAGATGGCGGCTGATGCGGTGGAGCCAATTATGGTGAGCACCCAGCAGGGAGAGGTCATTGTTAAAGCGGGAGAGCCGATCAGCTCAAGTGCCTTTGTTTTGCTGGATCACTTCAACCTCAGCAAACGGCGCTTTAACTGGTTAGGATTTACCGGATTTGGGGTGTTGGTGGGCGGCAGCGTTTTGGTGTTTCTGGTGATTGAGCGGCGGTTTCATCCGGGGCTGCGCCAGCGAGACCATCTGCTGATTACGCTGCTGGTGTTGGGGGCAGCAGGACTCAGCGTAGCCGGGGTTTCGCCCTATAGCTTGCCTGCTATTGGGCTGTTGGCGGGCTCTTTCTATGGTGCGATCCTGGGTAGCTCTCTGGTCGGTCTACTGACGTTGCTGCTGCCGATCGGCACTCAAGTCAGCACCATTCCGCTGCTGGCTAGCGCGGCGGGGGGAATTGTCTCTAGCTTAGTAGCGAGCCGAATGCGATCGCGCGAAGAACTGGCCCTGTTAGGCGGCGGCGTAGGTTTGACCCAGGGGGTGGTCTACCTAGTACTGACGCTCATGTTTATTCCGGTTTCACCATCGGCTTGGTACAGCATTTTGACAGGGGCAGGAATGCAGGGGATCTATGGCATCATTTCCAGCATCGTAGCCCTGGGATTAAGCCCCTATCTGGAGCATCTGTTTGATCTGGTGACGCCGATTCGACTGGCAGAGCTAGCCAACCCCAACCGCCCATTGCTAAAGCGACTAGCCTCGGAAGCTCCCGGCACCTTTCAGCACACCGTATTTGTGGCCAGCCTGGCCGAAGCAGCGGCCCGATCCGTGGGCTGCAATGTGGAGTTGGTCAGAGCCGGCACCTTGTATCACGACATCGGCAAAATGCACGACCCGCTGGGCTTCATTGAGAACCAGATGGGCGGCCCCAATAAGCACGACATTTTGAACGACCCTTGGCGCAGTGCTGCCATTATCAAAAAGCACGTCACTGAGGGGCTCGTAATGGCCCGTAAACACCGTTTGCCCAAGGCCGTACAGTCGTTTATTCCAGAGCATCAGGGAACGATGGTCATTGGCTATTTTCACCACCAGGCGCAGGAGTGGGCCGCCAAAGACCCGGGGCTGACAGTCAACGAGCAGGACTTTCGCTACGATGGGCCGATTCCCCAGTCCCTAGAAACTGGCATTGTCATGCTGGCCGACTCTTGTGAGGCGGCCCTGCGCTCAATGCAGGAGGCCACGACCGAAGAAGCCCTAGCCCTGGTCAACCGGATTTTGCGGGCGCGCTGGAAGGATAATCAGCTAGTAGACTCCGGCCTGACGCGGGAGCAAATGACGGTTATTGCTGAGGTCTTTGTGCAGGTGTGGCAGCAGTATAACCACAAGCGCATTGCTTACCCCAAGGCTGCCCTGGCATCTTCCCCAGCTTCCTGAGAGAATCGGGACAATTTAACCTCGCTGGGGCAGCATGCTGACCTATCTTGTAAAGCGACTGATCACGGCCATTCCAACCTTGATTGCTATCAGCATGGTGATCTTTGCAATCTTGGCTCTGGCCCCTGGCAACCCCTTAGGAGATCTGGCTGCTAACCCCTCGATTACGGCTGAGGTGCGAGAAAACATCCGGCGATCGCTGGGGCTAGACCAGCCGCTGCCGGTGCGCTATGTGAAATGGTCCCTAGCTTTCCTAACAGGCAATATGGGCTACTCACTGACCAGCCGCGCTCCGGTTAGTGAGCTGATCTGGCAACGACTGCCTGTGACGCTGGGCATTTTGGGGGCAGCCTATGGGGTGAGCCTAGCTTTGGCCTTTCCGCTGGGCGTCTTCTCGGCGCTGCGCCGTCATTCTTGGCTAGACCGGCTGATTTCGACTCTGGCTTTTGCGGGATTTTCTCTGCCCACGTTTTTTACTGGGCTGCTATTCATTTTGCTGTTTAGCGTGCGGCTGGGCTGGTTTCCGTTTATCTACAGCAGCACGCTGAGCTTGAGCGACTGGTCTGATGTAGGGGCGATTGTGCGGCAGTCAATTTTGCCGATTGGCGTGTTGGTGCTGTTTCAGACGGCGGTGCTGTTGCGCTTTATTCGGGCGGCGGTGATAGAGGAGCTGCCCCAGGGCTATGTTCAGACAGCGCGAGCAAAGGGCTTGCCGCAGCTTCGGGTTATAGGAGTCCACATTCTGAGAAATGCACTGATGCCGGTGGTGACGCTGGTAGCGCTAGACATTCCCACCCTGTTTACCGGCTCGCTGGTGACGGAGCAGGTGTTTCGGGTGCCGGGGATTGGGTCTTTGCTGATTGACTCAATTTACCGGGGCGATACGCCTGTGGTAATGGCGATCGCATTTATCTACGCAATTTTGGTCGTGCTTTTCAACCTGCTGGCTGACATTTTGTATGGCGTGATTGACCCCCGAGTGCGCTACACAGACTGATTTGGGTGTTGTGCCTGGTAGGATGGCTGAAATATTTGGATTTTGGCCATGACCGAATCTGCCCCTCTGAACGCTGCTGTTGGGCTGGTTCCAACCGGATCGTCTCCGGCACTGCTGCAGCGGCTGTGGTGCGATCGCATAGGGGCGGCAGCTTTAATTGTCCTTATCGCTATCGTTCTAGCAGTTTGGGTCGGGCCTTGGCTTTACCCAGCTTCGCCCAGTGAGATTAGCTTTGATCGGGCTTTGCTACCGCCCAGCAGCGCTTATCCCTTCGGCACCAATGATCTAGGGCAAGATCAGCTAGCCCGAATTTTGTCCGGGGGACGAATCTCTTTGGCAGTGGGGGTGATGGCAATGGCGATCGCAATCACGCTGGGTCTGTTCGTAGGTTCGCTGGCAGGCTTTTATGGCGGTTGGATTGATGGCGGGCTGATGCGGCTGACAGATCTGTTTTTGTCGCTGCCGCAGCTACCGCTGGTGCTGCTGGTAATTTACCTGTTTGGAGAGCTGGTGCGGCAGGTGCTGGGGCCGGAGCAAGGGGTATTTGTGTTGATTGTCAGCGTGATTGGCGGGCTGAACTGGATGTCGGTAGCGCGTCTGGTGCGGGCAGGGTTCTTGAGCCTGAAGTACCGCAATTTTGTGCAGGCGGCAGTGGCGTTGGGGGCCAATCCTTGGCAGCTGGTGCGAGACCATCTGCTGCCAAACGTGGTGGGGCCGGTGACGGTTGCGGCTACGCTAGCCGTGGGCAATGCGATTTTAGCCGAATCGACTCTGAGCTTTCTAGGGTTGGGCTTTTCGCCCGATGTACCGACCTGGGGGCGAATGCTGTTTGATGCCCAGAATTATATTGAGGGGGCTCCTCATGTGGTAATTTTTCCGGGGTTGGCGATTTTTTTGACGGTGCTGAGTATTAATACAGTGGGGGATGCCTTGCGAGACATTTTGGATCCCCAAGGAAAATAGAGGTTGGGTTTAGCTTTGAAGGCGGAAAAAGCGGCTCTAGTGGCGTGTCTAGCCTCTTTTCGTAGGTTGGTGTCGAGCCTGTGAGACCCAACAAATTGTTGAAGCGGTTAGGTTAAGCGCAGCGAACCCAATCCACAAGAGCGCACAATTCTAGCCTAGATGCACCAGTAGGGAGTTCTACAAGGGGGAGTGGGTAGCGGGAGAATGACTGTCGCTGTCGGGCTGAGCTGTGGCGGATAGCGGCTCAGCGGCTGCGCTTGTTGTCAGGGGATCGGGTTCGACTGGTAGGGATAGGCTTTCGGGCGCGAGGGTCGCAGGCTGTTCCTCTAGAGCCATCACAGCTTCCTCAAGCTCCAGAGACAGCTGCTCCGCATCGGTGCTTTCGGCTTGAGAGTCTGCTGCTGAGACTAAGGCATCTTCTGAAGTGCTCTCTTCTGCGGTGCTCTCTTTCAGAGCCTCTTCTACGGGAGCTGCTTCGGTCTCGGCAGATGGCTCATCGGTTTCATCTCGCTCTAGCCAGGGGGAGTCGAAGTGATGCCAGGGTAAAATCGGCTCATTGGGTAGGCTTTTTGTTAAGACCGTAATGTTCTCGATGTCTGGCTCGGGTAAGCTAATCCGCCTACCTGAATCAGTTTCGACCTGTTCGGCTTCGGCCTGTTCGTTATCCATATGCCAATTCATTGCCAGCACTCTAAAAAAATGCCAATGGTTGCAGTTTGGCTACTAACCCACGGATCAAGCCTATTGGCTTACCTGAAAATAAGTCATCAGGGTATGTACCAGCATAATAGCAGCCGTAACCCAGGTGGTGTACGCAGCGTATTTTAAGCTTTGAGAAACATCTTCTAGGCGCTGTTTGTTGGCATTGTAAGTCTCTGCCAGGTTGACCAGCATCTGCAGCTGGTAATCACGGTAGGAGAGGGCTAGGTAAGTCTCTAAAAACTTACGATCCTCCAGGTTGGGGGTGACAGCTACCTGACGGGGCAAAAAGGCCCGCACCAGCAGCGTAAAACTGAGCAAAAAGCCAAACGCCTCAGCTAGGCTAAATGGGCTACCCGACACCAGCAGCCGAGAAATGCTGAGGCTGGTCAGCAGCGCGCCATTGGCGACAAAGAGGATATTAAGCTTGGTGGTGAGCATTTGGTTTTGCTCGTTCTGCTCCCGCAGCACCATGCGCACGTCGCGCGCTGCTAGGTCAAGCGTTTCTCGCTGGATGGGGGCAGGTTCAGGCTGCGTGGGGGCAGCAGGGCTGGGGGGCGAGACATCTGTAGGTGAGACATCTGTAGGCAAAATATCTGCAGGCGTATCTTCAGCAGCGTTTTTCAACGCCATGCTTTCAGCTTCGACGTCTTCAGCTGGCCCTTCGGCCGCACTACCTTCGACAATATCTTCGGCAACCTCTTCGATAGATGCTGGCTGTGCCACTGCTTTTACCATGCCGTCACAGTTCCCCTCGTGCCCGTATCTCAATGGTAATCAGGAGATCGCAGGACGGACGGCAAAGGTGTTACAGTCTCGCTACTGAATTTTTAGAGTGTCGGAGAAGCGGTCTGAGCCAGAGCTGCCAGAACCGTTGCATGGATAGCGCCATTGCTGACCACGACGCCTCGATTGTCGTTTAAGCGAATGTCTTTAGAGAAGTCTAGGGGCTGGCCGTGCATATCGGTAACCTGACCGCCTGCTTCCTCAACCAGGATCACCCCTGCTGCATGGTCCCAAATTTTCTCTCGATAGTCGGGGGTTTTGGGTGAAGGCAGGCGCAGGTAGAGAACGGCCTGACCAGCGGCGACGGCAGCGTACTTGGCCTGGCTGTCCATGCGGATGGAGGGTTGGGTGATGCCAACTGCCTGCGCTACGGCTGACTGTTGCGCTTGGTTGCCGTGGCTGGCTTCGACACTTTCGACAAACCGAAATTGCCCGGTGCTCACAGCGGTGGTTACCTGAATTGGCTGAGGGGCTGGGCTAGAAAGCGGCATGAGCTGGGCTCCTTCGCCCCGCACGGCAACCAAAAGTAACCCTGCCTCAGTGTTTTCAGCGGTGCTGCCAGCGGTATTTTCAAACTGAAGGGCGGGGCAGGCGAGCACGCCTACTTTGATATCGCCATTTTCGATTAGGGCAAGTGCGATCGCATACTGATCCCCCCGCAAAAAGCCCTTGGTGCCGTCGATTGGGTCTAGAGTCCAATAGCGCTGGCCGACGGCCCCGTTGCCGTGGTCAATCCAGTCTAAAACGTCTGCTGGTGTGGCCTCAGGAATGCAGCGCTGCACCTGGGCGGTGACCTGCTGGAGGATGTCCACCCGATCCGACTGCCGCAGTTCTGCCGCATCTTCTTCCCCTACGACCGGATCTTCGGGAAAGGCCGCTGCCAGTGCCCGACAGATAATTGCCTGAGCGCCAAAGTCGGCAATTGTGACCGGGCTGCGATCGTCTTTTTCGAGGGCGGTGGGCACAATTTCCCAGCGAATAGTTTCACACAGCTGGGCTGCCAGCGTTGCTGCCTCAATCGCTAGCTGTCTTTCCGCTTCGTAGGCCATAGGGAAGGGGCAAATGAAATCTTTACTAGTCTAGGGCCAAATGGGGTGCGCTCCTAGAGTGAAGCCGGTTCAGGCGGGGACCAGGGGTCGTTCATCCAGTCGCGGGTGCCGAAGGACTGGCAGCTTCGAGCCGCGATCACGCTAGCTAAAATCAGTGCCGCCTGAAACGTGCTCCCCTGTAGCCGGTAGTGACAAAATGCCCCGTGAAAAAAGTCCCCCGCGCCCAGCGTATCCTTAGCCATGACGGCGGGTACGGGCAAAGATGCCTGCTGGGAACCTAGGCGATACAAAATTGGCTTAGTTCCTCGGGTAATGGCGGTTTCTGGCACCCCCAGCTGCTCTAAATAGTCCAGAGTGTCCTTCAGGTTCTGGCATCCCGGCGGCAGGAATCGTGCCGAGGCAATCACGCTAGTCGCTAAAGGCAGCAAATTTTCGAACCCTGGCTTCCAGCTACCGGCATCGACAATGACCGGGATCTGCCGCTCGCGAGCCAGTTGAGCAATGTGGATCCCGACAGCCATCTGGTGCCCGTCGATCAGCACCCCTTCAACCCCGTCTAGCAAGTTTGTCGGCAGGCGCTCAGTGCCTGCTTGGCTGTTGACAGCATTGCGAGAGATGACGGCCCGATCTCCGGTGCCGGTAGTGACCAGAATAGTCGAGAGGGGCGGTGCTGCGGTTCGATCTGGCAGCAGGTCATGAACCTCAACGCTCTGAGCTGTTAAGTCTGAATGAATCAGGCTGGTAACTGGGTGCTGGCCCAGCCCCCCGACCACCTGAGCTGAGTTGCCTAAGTACCGGAAAGCCACTGCCGCATTCGTAGCAGGACCACCCGCGACGAGAAGGTAGTCTGCAGCCACGATCTTTTCGTCGCTGCTGGGAACGTGATCGACCTGATAAATGCAGTCCAGCGTAATTAGCCCAACAAATAGCCCACGTGCCATAGGGTCTCCCACGAATAGATTCCGTTATCCTGAACCCAGGGACTAGAGCGCCCTGTCCATTATTCTGGATCGCTTCACCTGTGACAATGAATGCCCTGCCCGGACATCTCTATCTGGTTGGTACGCCAATTGGCAACCTGGAGGATATGACCTTTCGGGCCGTGCGAATTCTTCAGTCTGTAGATTTGATCGCCGCCGAAGATACCCGCCACACGGGCAAACTGCTCCAGCACTTTCAAGTTCAAACGCCGCAGATCAGCTATCACGAGCACAACCACCAAAGCCGCGTGGATGAGTTAATTACTCGCCTGCGCCAGGATAAATCTGTTGCTCTAGTGACCGATGCTGGTATGCCGGGGGTTTCTGATCCAGGCTACGAACTGGTCTGTGCCTGCCTCGATCAGAGCATTCCAGTAGTACCAATACCAGGCCCGACCGCTGCCATAACAGCACTCTGCGTATCGGGTCTACCGACGGACAAATTCGTGTTTGAAGGGTTCTTGCCGCTCAAACACACCGCCCGTCAAGAACGCCTGACGGTGCTCCAACCGGAAACGCGCACCCTCATTCTTTACGAAGCCCCTCACCGACTGCTCAAGACCCTGACCGACCTACAGAGCGTGCTAGGTCCCGATCGCCGCATTACCCTGGGCCGAGAGCTGACTAAGCGATTCGAGGAATTTTGGCGAGGTACGCTAGCCGAAGCTTTGGCCCATTATGAAGCCGAGGCCCCCAAAGGCGAATTTACCCTGGTCATTGAAGGCACTCCCCCATCGGCTCAAATCTTTTCAGAAGCTGCCCTCAAGAGCGAGCTGGAGCGCTTGCTAGAGTCGGGCGTGTCTCGCGGCGATGCCAGCCGTCAATTGGCAGCGAGTACGGGATTGTCTAAGAAGCAGATCTATCAGCTCTCGCTGACTCTGGATGGAGAGGGTGGTTAGGAGGACGGGGGAAGGTGGGTAGATGAGTGGATGAGTGGGCGGGGGAGATAGGGAAGATGCTTGTAGGTTGGTTTCAAGCGCAGCGCGACCCAGCACCCTAGGAAAGATGAACGTAGCTGAGAGCGTGAGTATAGAGTTGCGGAAAACGTAAAAGAGGAGGTAAAACTCCCACCTGATTCCCTCATCCACCCATTCACTCATCTACCCCGTGTCCCCTCGCCTCCATGTCCCCTCAGCACCGATTCATCAGACTCTCTGCCACGACCTTAAGCCGCTTAAGCTGGGCCTGCATGTCCTGCTGGGTCCAGCGGGCGGCAAAGGTGTTGAAGCCGAACTGAACGATGGGGTTAGGCACTTCGAACTGGAAGCGGTTGAGCAAATTGGTGCCGCTGTCGGTGGGAATGCACTGCCAGCGATCGCAACCCTTAAAAAAGCCGTCAAAGCCCCAGACTATTAGGCCCGGTTCGCGCTCAATGACGGTGCTGGTGAGCGTCGGCTGCCACAGCGGCATCTGCACGATAAAGCGGCTCTTGCCGCCTAGATCGGTGTTCCACTCGCCGAGGGGTTCGCAGCGTAGGGCCGGGTTGAGCCAGCGGTGCATTAGGGCCTGGTCGGTAAGGCAGCGCTCGACGTCGGTGGCGCTGGCTCGAATTGAGATGGACTGCTCAAATACCTGGGGGTTGGCCATGCGATCGCATCCTCTAAGGGGTTGTTTAAAGAAAGTTACCGTGTGGCCTCTTCTTTTAACGAAAGTTACCGTATCCTTTTTGCAACAGGAACAAGCCGCAGAATCTGGGTGAAAAAAGCTTAAATCTGAATAAACCGCTGAATCTTGCGGCTCTAAACGTAAATGTCCTCCTTTGAGGGGATGCCTAGATAACCCCCCGTGGGGGATGCCTATAGCTGCTTGGCCCTGCTTTAGGTTTTGTGAGCTTAGTTGGGCTGCCTCTGCGGTTTACGCTGAGACGCTCTCACCAATCTGTCGATAATTGCCCCTTAGATCTGATGCTAAATCTATGATTCCAACCTCCTTAGCGGAGCTTTCTCAATTGGGGCCGCTCCCGGCGTTAGGACTTACCCTGGCGCAAACAACCCCCGTTCCGACAACGACTAACCGATTTCGAGACGAAATTGGTCTGCAGCTTGGCAGCTTTTTACCCAGCCTGATCTGGGCTGTGGTGTTACTGCTCCTCGGCTGGATCATTGCCACAGTGGCGGCTCTGGTGGTAAAAAATCTGCTCAAACGAACGCGCCTAGACAACCGGATCGCCAACCAGATTTTGGGTCAAGACCCAAGTCAGGATGTGCCGGTTGAGGATTGGATTTCGGCAGCGGTTTACTGGGTGATCTTGCTTTTTGCCATCATCGCCTTTCTAAATGCTCTGAATCTGGCCGTTGTCTCCCAACCGCTGAATAATTTCCTAGAGCAAATCTTTGTCTATCTGCCGCGCATTGGTGGAGCGCTGCTGTTGTTGGGGGTGGCTTGGGCAGTGGCAACCCTGGTCAAGGTGGTTGTCGCTCGCGGGCTTTCTCAGTTTCGCCTGGATGATCGGCTAGCGGAGCATACCGGGCAAGAGCCGGGCCAATCCAGCCCCTTTGCCGTGAATGAGACCCTGGCAAATGCGCTCTATTGGTTCATTTTTCTGCTCTTTTTGCCGCTGGTGCTAGATGCATTAGGGCTGCGCGGCCTGCTGCTGCCGGTAGAAACGCTGATCAACCGCTTCCTGCTGGCGATTCCCAACATCATCACGGCTGGACTGATTTTGCTGTTGGGCTGGCTGGTTGCCCGGATCGTACGGGGCGTAGTGACCAATTTTCTGGCTGCGGTTGGGGCTGATCGAGTCGGCACCCGCCTCGGTCTGAAGTCGTCTTCCCAGACAGGGGTGGCTCTATCCAATTTGGTGGGGACGATTGCCTATATCTTGGTGCTGATTCCGGCTGCGATCGCAGCTCTAAACGAGCTTGATATCGTAGCGATTTCTGGCCCAGCAATTTCAATGCTGGAGCGGGTGCTATTTGCCATTCCTCAGATCCTAACGGCGGGCTTGGTGCTGGTGCTGTTCTACCTGGTGGGTCGGTTTGTGGCCGACCTGGTGAGCGATGTGCTGAGCAGCATGGGCTTTGACAACCTCTGGCACATCTTAGGCATTCCAGAGCTGAGCCGTCCTGCTGCTGCCGAAGCTAGAACGACTTTTAATGAAGAAGGGCTGCCTGTCACAACCATTGAAACCCCCAGACAAACGCCTTCTGAGGTGCTAGGGGTGATTGTTTTGGTCGGCATCGTGCTGTTTGGTGTGGTCACGGCTACTGAGATTTTAGGGTTTACCCAGCTCACGGCAATTGTTCAGAGTCTCTTGCTGGTTTCAGCTCGGGTGCTCAGTGGCGTTGTTGTCTTTGCGATTGGTCTGTATCTGGCTAATCTGGCTTACCGGGTGATCTACAGCGTCAACAGCTCCCAGTCTCAGATGCTGGCCCAAGCAGCTCGAATTGCCATCATTGCTCTAGTCGGTGCAATGGCGCTACAGCAAATGGGTGTGGCAACCAGCATTGTCAACCTGGCCTTTGGTCTACTGTTGGGTGCGGTTGCGGTAGCTTTTGCGATCGCATTTGGCCTTGGCGGTCGCGAGGTTGCCGGAGAGCAGCTGCGGCAATGGCTTAGCGCCTTTAATCGCCGGAGCTAGAGCATTTAAGTTAGCAGGCCGGCTGATCTAACAGCCTGTAGCAAGCTCGAAAAAACTGCTGGATAAAGCCGTAGAGTGCCCTTGGAGCTCTACGGCTTTATTCGTTGCGGCTCTACTCATTTCAAGGTAGCTACAAGTATTGCCCAGTCCTCCTTTAGAAGCGGAAAGCGGCTCAAAATACATTGAAACGTTAGGGAATCTCTTTCCTAAGACGGGACTTGCTGCGCTTAGTGAGGACTAATTTTTTATTTCATCTAAGATGGTATATCCTACCGGGTTCTTAACCGGCAGCAGCTGGCTTTTTGGCTAGCCGAAAACTCTCTATCCCTACCGATAAAACACCTGCAACAACTCTCTATGGACAGCCAAGATTGGGCTAAATATATTGAAGCAACCGATGGCTTATCCAAGCCCTGGTTGCTGGTGCAGTGGCGCTTGCAGCTATTAAAGGAGCGCCGCTCTGAAATGGATCCTGAGGCGTTTCAGGCAGCTTTGGAAGAGCTGCATCAGGATTTGATGAACCTGGGGGAATGGTGGGTTGGACAAGAAGAAGAGGTGTTTGGACTAGGAAATGACTACCGTGGCGACCGTTGAGCCTACAACTAACTTTCAAAATTTGCGAAGTCCCGAATTTTTTATTAGTCGGGAACTAAGCTGGCTGGAGTTTAACCGCCGGGTGCTGCATGAGGCTCTAGACGACCGCACTCCCCTCTTGGAGCGGCTGAAGTTTCTAGGAATTTTCAGCTCCAACCTAGATGAGTTTTTTATGGTGCGGGTGGCTGGCATTAAGCAGCAGATTGCCGCCCAGGTTAGCAAGCGTACCCCCGATGGCCGCGCTCCAGAAGAGCATTTAGAGGCCATCAGCCAAACGCTGCGGCCTATGGTCATCCAGCAGCACGAATTTTTTGGGCAGACGTTGCGATCGCAGCTAAATCGCCACGGCATTTGCCTGCTCGACTATACCGACTTAAAAGCAAAGCCCCAGGACTATCTCAAAACCTACTTTGAGGAGCAGATTTTCCCTGTACTGACGCCCCTGGCCGTTGATCCGGGGCATCCCTTTCCCTACATCTCCAATCTCAGCCTCAACCTGGCTGTAGTAGTGCGAGACCACCAGACCAAGGAGGAGCACTTTGCTCGGGTCAAAGTGCCCAAGGTCCTGCCCCGGTTTGTGGCCCTGCCCTCATCCCTATTCGACGACCGAGAGAACTGCCACTGGATCGGGGTGCCGCTGGAGCAGGTAATTGCCCATAACCTGCACTTTCTCTTCCCCGGCATGGATATTCAGGCCCACTACCCCTTCCGGGTGACTCGAAACGCCGATCTGGCCGTCGAGGAGGACGAAGCAGACGACCTCATGCAGGCTATTGAGCAAGAGCTGCGGCGACGGCGACTGGGAGGATCTGCCGTGCGCATCGAAATTCACGCCCAGACCCCTCCACCCGTTCGGGCCATGCTGGTGGAAGAGCTGGGGCTGACTGAGGCAGATGTCTACGACGTTGAGGGGCTGCTTTGCCTAGGCGATCTGATGACGTTTCTCTCTCTGCCCCTACCCGACCTTAAAGACCCCGTCTGGAGCCCAGTCATTCCCGCGGCGCTAGATATCCTCAGCCGCAATCATGACGACGAGGAAGAAAACGCGGAGGACATGTTTACTCTGCTGCGCCGCCAAGACCAGCTCATTCATCACCCCTACCACTCGTTTTCAGGCACGGTCCAGTGCTTTATCACCCATGCGGCCCACGACCCTAACGTGCTGGCCATCAAAATGACCTTGTACCGTACCTCTGGCGATTCTCCGATCGTCAATGCCCTAATTTCAGCGGCTGAGAACGGCAAGCAAGTCGTTGTATTAGTAGAGCTAAAGGCGCGCTTTGACGAGGAAAACAATATCAACTGGGCCCGTAAGCTAGAAAATTCTGGCGTTCACGTGGTCTATGGATTGGTAGGACTCAAAACCCACACCAAAGTGACGCTAGTCGTGCGCCGCGAAGGCGGTCAGATTCGCCGCTACTGCCACATTGGGACCGGCAACTACAACCCCAAAACGGCAAGGCTCTATACTGATTTGGGCCTTTTAAGCAGCTCTGAGGACCTAGGCGCAGACCTGAGCGACCTGTTTAACTACCTCACAGGCTACTCCCGCCAAAGCAGCTACCGTAAGCTGTTGATAGCCCCGGTTAATCTGCGGCAGCGCATGATTGATCTAATTCGGGGGGAAATGGAGCAGGCTAGTCAGGGCAAGCCTGCTCACATTATCGCCAAGATGAACTCCTTGGTCGATTCAACGATTATTGTGGCCCTCTACGAAGCCTCTCAAGCGGGCGTAAAAATTGACCTGATTATTCGCGGCATTTGCTGTCTGAGACCGGGCTTAGAAGGGATCAGCGACAACATTCGAGTAATCAGCATTATTGGTCGTTTTCTGGAACATTCCCGCATTTTCTTCTTTCAAAACGGCGGCCCAGAAACTATGCTGCTGGGCAGCGCCGACTGGATGCCGCGCAACCTAGACCGGCGAATTGAAGCGGTTGTGCCTGTAGAAGATGAGCAAATTCGAACTGAGCTAAAAAACATTTTAGAAACTTCCTTAGCCGACAACCGCTACGCCTGGGATATGCAGCCAGATGGCTCTTACATCCAGCGGCGACCCGGACGAGGTCAGAGACAACGCAGTTCTCACGCCATTTTTATGGAGCGAGCCCTCAAGTCCGCCGAGTAGCTGCCTGCCTTGATCGAGGTAGGTTAGCGTCAAGCGCAACCCAACACTTCCCAAGTTAGCCCTATGCTGTGTCAGTTCGTTGGCTATACCAGTTCCAGAAAAAGGTGCTGCAGATAAGGGGTGGGAGAGTGAATGGGTGGATGAGTAGCGGCTAGTTAGAGAATTGGTATAACACGACCGCTGCATTGAGCACGGCTCCTGGCACCCTTACCAATTGTCAATCTAGCCAGGCTGATGAGCGCTGCGGTAAAACAGTCCTGCTAGCCCTGCCAGCAGCCCCAACCCCAGCAGCCCCGCTAGTGGATTGGCTTGAATGCCCGTTACCCACTCCGGTACGGCTCCGGTAATCTGGATGACCTGGCCCACATTCACCAGGTAATACCCCCACACTAGGCCGCCGTGTAGCCCGGCCGGATAGCCCAGAGCTGTGCGGCCCGGTTGGTTGTGGGACTGAACGTGGGACGGTGTGCGCCTTGCCCACACCAGGGTCAGGGCCAGCAGAAACAGGCCAAAAAACTGGGGCAGTGTGGCCAGGATAGCCGGTAGGGGTTTGATAAAGTGAGCGATCGCAAATACCAAAGCCGTCCCCACTAGAGCCTGCCCCCGCGACCATCCTTGCTCCAGCTCAAACAGCAGCCAGCCGCGAAACAAAATTTCTTCGGCTACTCCCACTGCTAGGCCAACCAGCGCCCCTTCCACAAAAAATCGAGGCAGCTGAGCGGTCGGCGGCAGGAGTACAGCCCAGCCCAGGGCTAGCTCAATGCCGACTAAGGCCGCAATGCCGCCCAGTCCCAAGCTTAACCCCACTACCCAATCCACAGCGATGCCGGGTCGCCAGATTAGCCCTAAGGTTTGCCAGGGCAGCTGCAGCCGATGTACCTGCTTGGCCCAAGTCGGCCAGATCAGCAAAAAGCCGACGTAGAGCAGACCAGTTGCGATCGCGCCCCCTAAATCCAGCGCCCCCGTTGCGGCCAAGATATAGAGCGGCAGCGCCAGCGGCAACCACAGCAGGGCTAGCCCTGCTAGAAATAACAAGACTCTCAGGGGGGGCGTCAGGCGCGCCAGGGCAGCCACAAATTTTCTCAAGACAGCCTCAATAGAAGTACTTGTCAGGATTACTCATCAGGCTCAATGCTGCTGGTCAAGCCTTGGGACTGCAGTCCTTCACAGTAAAACTCGGCGTGCTCCAGGGCGCAAGTGATCACGAGTGCCACCCCGGCACTGTGGGCCTGCATCATAATGTCTACAGCCTGCGGCATAGTTAGGCTAGGCACGACCTTAATCAGGCTCTCTACCACATGCTCCATCGTATTGAATTCATCATTGTGGAGCAGCACCCGATAGCGGGGAGCAGGTTTACGAATAGTTGTTGTTTCTTTGCGCTCGATAGTTTCAACTGACACGGGAATTCCTCTCCAGATGCTGGAATATCGACAAGCCTAAGCAGACACTGAACTACTTGGCGACAGAAGCGAATCTGGTCACAAAAAGCGGCCTATGGTTGCCCGATAGACCTTTCGCAATCGCTTGGAAGCTTTATTTTCTGTTTTATCACACTCTAGCCTTGGACGGCTGACCCGTTCCAACCTCCACGGCTGCATTCGCTAGAATAAGGGCCAGCCGTCAATCTGATCTGCATGAGTATCTTTCAGCCGTACCAGATTGTTTACCTGGAGAAAGGCATCAGCCGACTCTATGCTGAAGTAATTCAGGTGGTGCCCGATAGAGAGCTTTGCTGGGCTAGGCCGCTGGTGCTGATTGAGGCCCCAGCTCCCGAGGAAGTCTTTGCCTGGGAGCACCTAGAGCAAATTAGCCTAGAGGCCACGTGTCCTCTAATCGATGGTCCTGATATTCTTTGGCCGCTGGAGCAGTTTAGACCGGCTCTTGATATGGAAGTGCTGCCGCTACTGGCACTGATTCAGCAGGACAAGCTGAAAGATTGCGATCGCACCCAAACTCATGAGCGGCTCCATCGGTTTATTCGCCAGTTTTGGCAGGCGTAGTCGTCTTGTTCAAAGCAGCTTTAGCCTAGAACTGCTTAAGCAGGCCACTGCTGCTCATCAAGCAGCCTTTAAAGCCACCCTGCATAGATCTATCCAGATTTATCCCAACAGACTGTAAAGCTTTAGTGAAGCTAGCTCTGCTGGCAGGGAGTATCAAATCGAACAGACTCAGCCGTACACAAATCTTTAGGATTTAGGCGGGGCCGATTGGGCTTTGAAATGGGGGTTAAAAACTTGGAACCAGCTTAATTCTGCCTGCATCCATCTCGCTCATCAGCAGCTCCAGCGCTTCAAAATCGGCTTCCGGTAGGTGCCCCAAACGAGTTAACTCGGAGTTAATCCCCGCTTCTATGTCAGGAGTCAGCTGCCGGATGTAGAGGGCCTTTTCGACCAGGGTGCGGATTGTAATAGATGAACGAATGGGCATAAGATGCGTGCCTATCAGGTGTGTGTAAGAGCTTAGAGACATTTTCTCTGGTGGCTCTGCTTCGGCAAGTGATCTAACGCTGACAGAAATGTGATTTCCAATTCAGTGTTTTGTGATGCTGATCACTAAACTTAACAGGACTTAACGCTACTTTCGGTAGAATCACTTACCCAAAACTTCACACAGGGGGAATCCAAATCAAGATTCAGCAAACTGATTTTGGGGAAGTGGGCATCTCTATGACATACGGCTTAAGTTCATGACATCGGGTTAGTCCCCGCACGGCGTTTAAGTTTAGATACATTCCTAACAGGAGCGATACGGTATGCAAAGCTTGTCCGCACGGATGGCGATTTTTCAACCCAGCGGTTTCCTAAACGCATCGAATGCTAGCCAGTTCCAAGTCGAGTTGACCAGCCGGATTCAGGCTGCCGACGCGTCGGGTCTGGTGGTCGATATGAGCCAAGTTGAGTCTTTAGACAGTGCTAGCCTAATTTCCTTGGTGTCTGCCCTAAAGCTGGCCCGCCAGCTCAGCAAGCCCTTCTGTCTCTGCTCAGTACCCCCTTCTCTGCGAATTGTGTTTGAGCTGACCCAGCTCGATCGGGCGTTTGAAATGATCGACGAACTGCCCAGCCCTCTGCTGGCAGCCTAGAGTTCCTTTGCTATTCGGTGTTCTGCCAGAGAGGCTCCACTGGTCAAATCGAGTAGAGTTTTGATTCAGGTCAGATAGCAGACTTGAGAAAATTTTCCACAAAACGCCGGGGGTGACTATCCCTGATCGACTGGCCTGAGCGTCTTTTATGCTAGCGAACCAGCGTTTGTCGCTTGCCTAGATCAAGACTTACCAGGCTTATCTTGAAGTCACGCCTTCACTTTCTACAACTCCTGTGACCCCACAGGAGTTTTTTATTGGCGGGCTCTACCTCTCAAGAGGCTAGCCGGAAACAGCTTCAGGAATTTTAGCCGAAGCGTTTGCTAGCGCCAGAATGCAAGCCTTCAAAAGCTTTCCGCTATAGTGGAAAAGCAATATTTGAAAGGCTTTCAGCCTTGCCAGAGGATTGTGACCGCAGCCATTGACCGCCTTCTCACCCCCGACATTCTCAAGCCCGCCCGTTATCTGGGCAACGAACTGGGCGCTGCTCATAAACCCTGGGCCACCGCCCAGGTGCGCTGGGTTTTGACCTATCCAGAAGTCTACGAGGTGGGGGCCTCTAACCTGGGGCACATTATCCTCTACAGCATTCTCAATACTCAGCCCCGTCAACTGTGCGATCGCGCTTATCTGCCTGCCGCCGATCTGGCCCAAAAGCTGCAGCAGAGCGATACCCCGCTCTTTGCCGTAGAGTCGCGCCGAGCCCTTACAGACTTTGACATTCTGGGCTTTAGCCTTAGCTACGAGCTAGGGGCGACGAACATTTTAGAGATGCTGCGGCTGGCCCACATTCCCCTGACCTGGCAGGAGCGATCGCAAAGTGGCCCGTGGCAGGTTGAAGGCGGCAGCTGGCCCTTAATCTTTGCTGGCGGCCAAACAGCAACCTCCAACCCTGAGCCCTACGCTGACTTTTTTGACTTTGTGGCCCTGGGTGATGGCGAAGAACTGCTGCCGGAAATTGGCCTAGTGCTAGAAGAGGGCAAGGCCGCCGGGCTGAGCCGAGAAGCCCTACTGCTGGACCTGGCTCAGGTGCCAGGCGTGTATGTGCCTCAGTTTTACGACATGGCCGCAGACGGCTCGGTGTACCCCAACCGGCCCGATGTGCCAAAGCGCGTGCTGCGGCGAGTCGCCACGCCCTTGCCCGCCTACTCTACCGGCCTAGTACCCTACGTTGAAACAGTCCACGACCGGCTCACCATTGAGATTCGCCGGGGCTGTACCCGAGGCTGTCGCTTCTGCCAGCCCGGTATGCTGACCCGCCCGGCTCGCGATGTTGAGCCAGAGGCCGTGGTCGATGCCATCGAAAAAGGCATGCGGGCCACTGGCTATAACGAGTTTTCTCTGCTCTCCTTAAGCTGCTCTGACTACCTGGCCCTACCGGCGGTCGGGGTGGAAATCAAGAACCGTCTGAAGGACGAAAACATTTCCCTGTCCCTGCCCAGCCAACGGGTTGATCGCTTTGACGAAAATATTGCCAACATCATCGGCGGCACCCGCCTGACGGGCCTGACCTTCGCCCCCGAAGCGGGCACCCAGCGCATGCGGGACATCATCAACAAAGGGCTGACCAATGAGGAACTGCTTAGAGGCGTTAGAACGGCCCATGAGCAGGGCTGGGACCGGGTCAAGCTTTACTTCATGATTGGCCTGCCAGGTGAAACCGATGAAGATGTTCTCGGCATTGCCGAAACGGTGCGCTGGTTGCGGCGAGAGTGCTGGATTAAGGGCCGCAAGCCGCTCAACTTCAACCTCACTATTTCCAACTTCACGCCCAAGCCCCATACTCCTTTCCAATGGCATTCGGTCTCGACGGCTGAGTTTAGGCGTAAGCAGTCCCTGCTCAAAGCAGAATTTCGGTCTGTGCGAGGACTCAAAGCCAACTTTACCGACGTGCGAATCTCGGCGATGGAAGACTTCGTCGGTCGAGGCGATCGTCGGCTATCTGCCGTGGTGCGCCGCGCCTGGGAACTCGGGGCCGGCATGGACTCCTGGTGGGAAAGCCTAGAGCGCGCCTTCGGAGCCTGGACCCAGGCTATTGAAGAATCGGGCCTAACCTGGAAGTATCGCCAGGTGGAGCAGGGCGAGTGGAATGTGTTTGGGAAGGCAGAAGAGGAAGAGGGAGAGAGGGCAGAAATCCAGGACGGCTCCCCTGATCCCCTACCCTCCTACGACACCCCTCTACCCTGGGATCACCTCGATACTGGCATTGACAAGCGCTGGCTGCAGGAGGATTTGAGCCGGGCACTGGCAGCGGCGACGGTACCTGATTGCTCTTTTGAGGGCTGTTCTCACTGCGGGGTTTGCGGCCCTGATTTTGGTCACAATGTGGTGGTGCCGCCACCGGCGATTCCTCACTTTGAGGGGCATTTTCAGCCCAGCCAAGAGCGGGTGCAGCGGCTGCGAGTGCGCTTGGGCAAGCTGGGGGAGATGGCTTATTTGGGGCACCTAGATCTAGTGCGGCTGTTGGATCGCGCGATCCGGCGGGCGGCGTTGCCGATTACGTTTAGCGGCGGCTTCCATCCTACACCTCGGATATCGCCTGCCAATGCTCTGCCTCTGGGGGCGACTAGTAGTGGCGAGGTCGTAGATTTTGAACTGAAGGCGTGGGTTGAGCCTGAGGACTTTGGTAAACGGCTGGCGGCTCAACTGCCGTCTGACTTTCCGGTACTGGGGGTTGAATCGGTGCCGCTAGAGTCGCCTTCGGCCACTAAGGTGCTGGAAAAAGCGGAGTATTGCCTGACGCTCAGTATGGTTGAGGAGCAGGCAGCAGCAGCCGATTGGGCGGGCTGGGTTGAAGCGGTTCAAGCGGCAACTGAAATTCCGTGGGAGCACAAGACCAAGTCGGGCACGCTGAAGCAGGTGAACTTGTGCGATCGCATTCACCACCTCTCCCTGGTGGCTCCAGAAGATCTAGCCGAACTGCCGCAGCAAAGCCGTCCTGAAGCTGGGCAGCAGGTTATTCGCTATGTCGGCAGCTGCCGCAACGACGGCACGCTGCTGCGCCCAGAGCAGGTCGTGTATATGCTGGAGCAGGTTGCCCAAGTGCAGCTGCAGCTGCACCACATCCACCGCAATCGACTCCTGTTTGCAGGATCTAAACCCCAGCTGCAGGCAGAGGCAGGGCCTCTAAACGAGAGCTGAGCGCATCTGCAGCCAGAGGTCGTCGTAGACTTGTTGCACAGCTTCGGGCAGGGGCAGTAAAAACTCGCTGCGCTGCTGTGTTTCTGGAGTCAGGGTTAGCTGGGGGCGGTTTCTTAGGGCCTCGGGCAGTGCCGCTGCCGCCTGACCCCAGAAGCGCGGTGAGGCTCCCAAGCTATAGAGGGTTAACTCCAGCGCTGTCTGTGGATCAAGACAGTACTGGAGCCAGGCTTGGCCCACGGCAGAGAGGGCTTGAGCAGGGGTCGTATCCGGCAAGGGGGTAGGTCTTACCCAGAGATCGGCCGTGAGCAGCGTGCCTTCCTCGGGTACTAGCGCTGCAAACTGCCGGTACTCCTGGGCGGCAGGCAAAATGTCGGTGGACCATCCAACTGCCAGGGAAATGTCTTCTAGCACCAGCGGTTCCAGGTAGTGATCAGAACTGTAGAACCGGGTCTGCTGCTGTAAAGCCGCTAGCTGTTGAGCCAAGTCAGAAACGGCTTGGGGATCAGCTGTGTTGGCCGACTCTCCTAAAAGCTTTAGAGCCAGTCCCAAAACAATGCGGGGATGATCGGGCAGGGCCAAACGGCCCAGAAGTTCGGGCCTCAATAAGTCGGCCCAACCCTGGGGCTGCCAGCCCAGCGCCTCAAAGTGTCGGCGGTTGTAGATCATCTGTAGGTATCCCCAGCGGTAGGGTAGAGCCCATACTTCGCCTTGGGCAGAGGGAAAGCCGTTGCGATCGCGCCGCACTAACGCTTGCCAGTCTGGGGCCAGATCTGCCCAAGCCGCCAGAGCCTCTACCGGAAGCGGCTGAATCAATCCCTCCTCGATAGCAGGCCGCAGCCAGTAATCTCCTAGGCTCAGCAGTTCAGCCTGTTGGGTAGATGAGGCGCGGTTGCCGGGCAAGGGTAAATTGAGGGCAGTCCGATTTTGAGCGGGCTCTGCTTGCCAAGCCCTCAGCTGCTGAAACAGTTCTAGAAAAGTTTCTCGAGTCTCAAAGGAAACCTGAGTATCTGGTGGCTTCTGCCGCTGAAAGTCTCTGACCAGCCGTAGGGGAATTGAGCGATCCAGCAACTGAATCTGATTGCCGGTTGAATTAAACCGGCCACCACAGCCAGCCAAAGCCATGCCAATCGGCAGAACAGCGGCCCCGGCTAAAACCTTGCGGCGTTTCATAAATCTTCAACCCCTTGTACCACTTCCCTATTTTCTCGTGGCAGAGCAAGCTTGAGTAGCCAATCGAACAATTTCAGGCATAAATTTAGGCTCAAACGCAACCAAGGAGACTCAATAAAAGCTTAGATCAAGCGCCTAAAACGTGGGGATCGCCTTCTCTCAAAGGATTAGAGAATCTACTGATATTTTTAACAGCAAAATTTTTAGAAAAAAACACGTCTGTCTTCTTCAGCTGTTATGCCTGCTGTTGCCTGCTTTAAAGGGCAGCATAGCTGGGGCCATATTTCTAGTTTTGTGCTCGATTTTAGGCATTGAAATTAGCTGCGAATCTTGCTGCTCGCCTAAATTTGCACCGAGTAAAGCAACTCTTAGAAATAAATTTTAGGCCGCTTTTTTTGTGAGTATACGAGCGAGGGGGTTTGGGGAGAGTTTTACTGCGTAAATGTGCTGAAGGGGGATTTTCAAATAGCCTTAGAGGCTGCATCAAGGGGCCAAATTTTCGATAGATTCTGTTTAAAGGTAGAACCTAAGCGCATTCTGGCCATTATTGAGCTGTAAATCAACGGCAACTCTCTAAAGATGCTCTCTGTACCTGAATCTTGAGAATTCTTGCCTAGATTAGAGCCAGTTCGCCCCAATTAATTAGGGTAGGTGGGGCTGCTAACACTAGTGGAAAACCGTTCTCTAGGAATTTATACTGCACAGCCGTCAGACAAACTCAACTGGAAATATCGATTTAGTAATTCTGGAAACTTAACAGAGCGCTAAAGGACTTAATAGCTCTTTAGATTGGCTGGTAGACGTGCTTTTTATCTGGTGAAAGTTTCCTAAAACCATGTCAACAAAGGTTAAATGATTCAGGAATCAGGACGGACTCTTAAAGGCCCCGACTACGATGTAGTGGAACTAGCTATTTGAGCGTCGTATGAATCCCCTTCAGGAACAAGTCGTCGTTTTGACAGACAAAGTTGACGCGCTGCATCAAATGATTGATCAGATTAATGCTCAGGTTTCAGAAATTCTGGCCGGTGCAAAACCTCATTCTTTTGATGGCAGTGATTCATTGGCCAAGGGCCATTATCTAAGCTCAGGAAGATCCCCTGTTCATGGCCTGAGAGGCCCCGCTTTTGAACACAAGGACATCCTGCTGGATACGACCTATATGGATTTAGATCGCCGCAGCAGTGAGCCCGAACTGTCTTCTGAAGTGCAGATTCAGCGGCTAACCGCTCAGCTGACGGCTGCCTACAACCGGATTGCCGCGCTGGAAGAACAGCTTCTAGCCTGCCGCGCTCAATAGGCGACACTGTTTAGTTTCTCCTCAATCGTCAATGCCAATCTTTTACAGTAGGCTCTTCTGCTCCAGCCGCATCTGGACTGCCAGGAGAGCCTCGATTGATTGGAGCAGCTGTTCCTGAGCCCAGCCGTCGTAGAGGTGAGCTGCGATCGCACAGCCTCCGGCCCCCACACCCTCTTTCACAAACCCCTGCTCATACACCTGGAGCTGGGGAAATTGAGAGCCAGAAAAGTTAAGCTGAGCTGCCAATAGACAGGCGGCTGTCGCCTGCGCTAGCCCCACGGTATCGCCCGTTGCATCTTCAGCCACCCAACAAGTTGTTCCCACCACCACCTGCTGCGGGTTCCAGTCTAGCTGGTAGTAGTCAGCCAGAGCTTTAATCAGTGCATAGACTGCCAACATTTGGGTGCCACCCGCCAGCAGCACGCCAGTCGTTCGGCTGGCAGCCAGTGCCATACCGGCTACAACAGGCTGCATTGGGTCACCCACCGCAGCCACCCAGAACAACGGATTAGCCCGCTCGCTTGCTGCTGCTAACTCTGCCTGGGCCAGTCCCGCTTGTACGAGCAATCGCTTCTGGGCGTGGTTACAGGTAGGATGGCTACTGTTAACCCGGCCCTCGGCGGCAATGCCTAGCCCCAGTAAAACTGCGAGAGCCGTCGTTGTGCCCCCCACCACACATTCCCCGAGCATGAGGTAGCCCTCTGTGGCAGCAGCTAGCTTTTCGCCCCATACTAGACCCAGTTGCCAGAGGTGCTCAACCGTAGCCAACGGCAGGGCTCTACCGCTGCTTAGACATTGGGCCGGCAGTCCCTCCAGATCGATATAGGGAACTGAGGGGGCTTGCGGCAATCCTGCATTAAAGAGGGTGACGGGTAGGTCCAGATCAGCGACTATAGCCCGTGAAATAAACGTCGGAGAAGCCCCGGCCGGTAGCGGCGGTAGGGAAAAGCGAGGAGCGGGCTGCGGCCCTCGCAGCAAAAATTCAGCATCAGCTAGGGCCGTGTAGCGACGATCGGCTGGGGTGGCTCCGGCAGCAGAGATACCAGGAATCAGACCCGTTTCGGTAAAGCCTAGCACCAGAGCCAGCAGTGGCTTTTTTCCTGTAAATTGATCTAGCCAGGCAGCGGCTCGCTCCGGCTGAGTATACCTGCGAATAAAGGCTGTCATACAGGAGGTCTTACTCCTCCAGCAGGGTCTGTACCCACTCCGGCGGTGCGGGCATAGCGGCACCCAAGCGCTCCAGCAGCAGCCAGCCCGCTAGGTGAACCGTAAAGAGATAGACGATGTTGCTCAAGACCACCATTACCACTGCCAGAGCTTGAACAGCAGCAAGGTTAGGTTCGCCCACTACCCCCAGCCCCAACAGACCCAGGTCAATCAGGCGATCCAAAATCCAGCTAAGCAACTGAGTGACCTGGCTAGTGAGGTAAACCCACAGGTCTTCTCCCAGCAAGATCGACGTTAGCCAAACCCGAAAGAAGAAGCCAAGGGTGCCGATGATGGTGCCCAGCCCAATAGCCACGTACCAGTTGGCCCGCCGTGACCAAAGAAAGCCAAGCTGCACGCCCATAACAGCATAAGGCATCAAAAATAAGAGGCTGCGGGGCGGCCCCATCAGCACCGCTAGCAGCAGCCCAGACACCAGTGCCGACATCCAAGCTGCTCGCCCGCCCCAGCGCAGATAAACCAAGGCCATTGGCAGCGGAAATAGGATCCTGAGAATGGGTCCGGGTGGAAAGTAGGTGTTGACCAGCCATATTAAGCAGGCGGTACTGGCCAAAAAGGCGGTCTCAACCATAACCAGCGGCCCTACCTTGGCCTGATGCAGCGAATTTAGCGTCGCGGTGGGGGCGGCAGGCTGATAGTCCAGATAGGTTTCTAGCTCGTCAAAGGCTTGAGAATCTGTCGAGACTGATCCAGAATCGGCAGGCGTAGCGGCACCAGGGTTTTGGTCCGGTGCGCCTGGCTCCGGTGCATTGGTTGGAGAATGGCTCATGTCCCTAAACTAACAGGCGCTCCAGAGCATCGATATCGGGGATACGCATAATGTCGCGATCGCGAGCAATCAACCCCTTCTTCTCCAGTTTACTGAGTACGCGGGTGACCGTCTCACGGGCCAGGCCACTCAGGCTGCTCAGTTCCCGGTGGGGCAAGTTGGGGATTTCGTAGCCCTGCTGGCCCATATGGCCCTGACCGTCAGCTAAAAACAAAATGATATCGGCTACGCGAGACATACTGTCAGACTCTCTCAGTCTCAGCCTCCGGTTGACCTGCCGCAGGCGTCGGGCCATCAGCTGGGCCAGACGAATACCGGCTAGGGGTTCGGTCTGGATCAGGTTAACAAAGTCGTGAGCGGGCATACTGCCAATTACGGTAGGCACCAGCGTTAGTACGTCGGTAGAGCGAGGTACTTCATCTAGAGGGGCCATTTCGCCAAACAATTCACCCTTCCCTAAGATATTAAGTGTGACCTCTTTGCCATCCAAATTGTAGGTGCGGATCTTTACCCAGCCTTCCAAAATGAAATAGACTGAGCTGCCCCAGTCATTCTCTAGCAAAATCACCTGATTTGCGGGATGAGTGCGGGTGACCACCTGTTTGGTGGCGTTTTTAACAGCGTCTTCGGGTAGCCCTTTAAAAAAAGGAGTAGACCGGATTAGTTCGACATCAGCTTGGGGGTCTCGAATGCCGTAGCGAGCTTCCATGGCGCTGTTTGAGAGGGGCAGGAACTATGATGAACAACAGAGGGCTTATAGACTTTATTCCAGGAGATAGCCTCAAAAACAGTGGCCAAACGGCTCAGCCGCTGCCCGAGTTTAGGAAGCTCAGCCCAAAGCTGCTGTTAATACAGTAATCCGGTACGGCTCAGGGCGATACCTTAGCAGACCCAATATATCACCAGTTCTTAAAAGAGGCCGCTTCTATATAGAGGAGGCTCTTTGAGATAGCAGCGACTTCTGGGCTGGATCTGGATCAACTGGTTGATGAGCGATCGCACCTAGGCAAACTGCCTCATCGGACAGCGTTGGTAGAGGGTAAATTAGATGAGACTGAGTATCAAGAAGTTTGAACCTGCGCCGCATTTTCCCTTTAGACTGTGACTTTTACCGCTGTCTGGCATACACTTTGGGCAAAAGTCCAGAGGGAGCGAAACTTGGACGGCTTACGTGAGCGATCTGGCGGTACCATTAACCGTTTGTTAAGCCACTTCTCGGTTCTCTAGGGTCTCTTCATCGCTGGCCGAGCGGGGCGCTTCTAAAAGCTTGTTCGCTGTCTGCTAGAAGGCCAAACCTAGAGTTGAGCAAGCCTAATATCTTCGCACCTTTACAGCGACTACAATCGACGAACTTGTGCATTCAAGGGGCTGAACGTGACTTCTCAGAGGGAACAACTGCAGGGGCTGATTGCTGAAATAGAGGTGATGTTGGGCAAAGCATCGCCTAAGCTGCCTTGGGTCGTTTCTAACGAAACAGCTCAACAGCGTAGAGTCCTGGAGAAGGTCTATGAATACCTCCAAACTCTGGAACACTCTAGCGGCTTAACGACAGGGGAACTCACTGCCGATGGCGAGCTCAGGGTGGGTGAGGTGGCGGAGGGCTCTGAGTCTTTAGAAGCTTCGGCCGGAACTGTTTTGCAGGCCCTGCTGCAGGAGATGCAGTATTTGCGATCGCAAATGGTGCAGCCCCTACGCTCAGAAATCAGCGACCTACAGCAGGAGCGACAGGCCCTCCTAGAGGAAGTTCGGCAGATCGAGCTGACCCGGCAGCAAATGCAGCTGCCCGCCCCTGCCCTTGACCAGGCCAACCTGGACCAGCTGTTTCAGGCTCTAGCAGAGCGGCTAGAAGGCCAAATGCGGTATCAGATTGAGCAGAGCGTGCAGCGGCTCGATGCTGAAGTCACCAACACCCAGCTACTATCAGAAGCCGCACAGCCAGCGCCAGATCTGGGCGAACAGCTGCCCCAGCTGTCTCCGGCTCAGCGACTAGAGCAAATGAAACAGCTGCAGCGCCAGTCAGATGAGCTGGTGCTAAACCTCGATAAAACCCTGCGGGCTGTGTTTGAAGCCCTGCAGCAGAGCGTCTACAGCTATCAAGATTCGCTCTCCCAGGGCCTCGACAAGATGCACACGCTGGGGCAGCAGGGCGAGATGATGTTCAATGCGATGATCGCCCATCTAGCTCAGCAGATGAGCCAGGATGGACCGGCATATCTGGAGGCAGCCAGAGACCGCGGGGATCAACCAGCCCAGCTGCCGGTGGCTCGTCAGACAGCCGCGACACCCCCAGCAGCAGGGGAAACCCCATCGGTTGATGAAGATTGGGATGCCCTAGAAGCGCTTAACCTAGATTTAGACTTTGAGGAAGACGAGGAAGTCACACTCTTTCAGCTGGATGAAGAGCTAACCCAGCTTCAGCTAGACGAACCGGAGGAGTCACCGTTTGCGATTGGGGCTGATCCAGAAGACGTGACTGTAATTCAAACAGGCCCCAATGTTGAAGAATCCAAGAACGAAGATTTAACCGATCCGCTGCGGCTGCTCGATCAGCTAGATGAGGCTGCCCCCGATCCAGAAGCGCGGGTAGAAGTCCCGCCGGGTGAGACCCTACCAGCCGCCTCGGTTAAGCCTATCAGCGGGGCAGAAGACCCCTATCAAGAACTAGACGAGCTGTACGAAACGCTGTTTGGTGAAGACAGCATCTCCCTTGCAGCTCCGGCTGAGGCTTCTCCGGGCACAGAGCCGAGGACTGATGCAGACCTCAATCTGATGTCTTGGGAGCCTGAAGGCACAGAGACGGATGCATATGCAGAGTCTTTCCCTGACTTGATGGGCAGCGGCTCTCCTAGAGATGACCTTACAGCAAATGACCTTACTGGAGATGATCCGGTTGAGGACCAGCCCCTGGTCGAGGGGTTCACGGTAGATGAGTTTGCTGTGAGTGAACCTTCCGCAGACGAGTTCGCTTTAGAAGGCCTGACTGACGGCGAATCACCTATCAATGAATCCTTGGCAGACGACTTCACTGTGGGCGAACCCTTTGTGAATGAATTTGCTGTGGGTGAATCTTCTGCGGATGACCTCACTGTAGGTGAACCTGTTGGACAGCAATTCGATATCAGCAGTAGCAGCTCCTTTGAAGACGAACCCACTCTCGACACGCTGCTCTTCGATGAAGCCGTGGATCAGGTGCCTGAGCCTTCTGCGGCGGAGACGTTTGACCTGGCTGATCCGACTGAACCAGATGTGCCTGCTATCAGCGGTGAATCGGCTGCAACCCTAGATGAGGTTTTTGGCGCAGACTTTTCTCAATCCCTAATGGCAGAGGTAGAGGAAGAGACTATTGTCGCTGAGACTATCAGCTCTCTAGCCCAGCTGCTGCCCGATGAACCCGGTACCTTCCAGCCGCGCTCCCCTGATTCTCTCGATGAGACCGGTTTTGGTCGGGAGGAATATGGTGCAGCAGAAGATACTTTTATCCCAGCAGCGGCGGATGAGGATCTGCTGGCAACGGATGACCTAGAAGTCGCTTCAGGCTTCGGCCTGGAATTTGGTGAAACCACCCTTGAACAGCTCAATGCCGATTTGTCCCAGCTGGAATTACAGGAAGACCTAGCTCCAGCTACCCAGGATTGGTCAGAACCGTCACCAGAGCCAGCGGACCTTGAGCTGTTTCCTGAAGCCAGCCCTGAGAGTTCTTCTGTAGAACCTCAAAACGTGCTGCCCCAAGAGTTTTGGTTGACGGCACCAGCGTCACCTGAGCTTGAGACAAACCCAACGGCTAGCTTAGAAGACTCTGCGCAAACTGTTGATGATGGCTTTACCTCAGATTCTGAGGTGCCTTCCCCCGAAGAAGATGCGACTTTCTTACTCGATCAGCTCTTTGCTATCCCTGATCAAGAGGGGGCAGTAGAGCCTGCAGTAGACGTTCAGCCCAGTGTTCCAGCAGCAGAGGAGGAAGCTGACCCCGCTTTTGATTGGCAGACTCTCTCTGATCAAGAGGGGGCACCTGTGGCAGACGTTCAATCCAACGTTCCGTCGGCAGAAGTTGTCCCAGTAAACGATTTGCAGTCTCTCTTTGACCAGGAGGGCACAGCATCTGTAGCAGCAGACCAGCCCTATGCTCCGACAGTGGCGGAGGAACCCGATCCTGCTGACGATTTACAGTCTATTGTTCAGGAGCTTGGCTTGGCATCAGCGGCAGATCCTTCTGCTGTGGGCGAGTCGGGCCTGACCCTAGAAGATTTGCTGGAGGCTACTGAACTAGAGGCTACTGAACTGGAGGCTTCTGAGCCAGAGGCTACTGAACTGGAGGAGCCCTCAACTGCCGAAGTGCTTCCTCTAGTCCTAGACGAGCCGACCCCAGAGCCGCTGAGCGCTGATCTCTTTTCGGATTTGCCTGCTGAAACCCTCCCATCCCCCTCAGCAGAAAGCTTAGAGACTGAAGCGGCTCTTAATCTAGAAGATTTTATAGATGACCTAAGCCTGGGGGATGCTCCTCAGCCGGAAGCGCCGATTCAGGAGGAAGCGCCAACCCAGGAACTTGTGACGGCAGAGAGCCTGTTTGAAGAGGTGGCTGAACTGCCGTCAGCCGAGTTCCGTGAACCTGCTGCTACGGTTGACGATGACGATCTTTCTCTAGATCTGCTGGAGAGCCTGGATCTGAGCTTAGGCTCTGCAACAGATGCTTCAACTTTTGATCTGACTGCAAGTGAACCCGCTGAAGACTTCACGTTAGACGCTTTAGGCGAGGATATTGCGGTTGAACCCTCACCTTTCCCGGTGCTGGAACCGGAACCGGAACCGGAGGGGGCTGCGATAGCCCCAGAGGGTCAGCCTTTGCCCCTTGCACCTAGCTCCGATGACGACCTCAGTGATCTGCTAGACAATGTAGCCAGCTTGCTAGAAGCGCGGGGAACCCTCTCTCTTGACCCAGTGATGCCGCCAGAACCTGCAGCCCCTACTGCTCCAGAACCGGTAGAGCAGAGCGCTGAACAGCAGCCTGAAGAGACGCTGGCAGGCCTTGCCGACGACTGGCAGCCTGCTGGAACTGAGGTGACTCCGGCTGAAGCTGAGTTTGCAGTGAGCCTGGAGGATTTGGACCTGTTTGGCGATGAGCCAACGATGCTACCCTCTGCAGCTGATGAGGGCGAACCGACAGCCGGAGAGCCAGCTTTGGATTCAGCCGAGCTGGGTACACCCCAGGATGGCTGGGGGGATGACCCTATGGCCTTCCTAGAGACTCGTGCGGAATCTAATGACGACGCGCCAGCGGCTGCGGCACCCTCCGAGGTAATTGACTGGGATGATTTAGCCACTTTGCTGGAATCGGAGTCGGCAGCGGCTGGCCTAGAAGGGGAGCCTGTGCTGGAAGAGTCAGCCTCCTTTCTAGAAGATGCAACGCTGCTAGGAGATCTAGGAGATCTAAATGCTGCTCTAGACCAGGCCCTGACAACTCCTTTTCCCCAGGACGAGGCCGATCAGGGGTTATTTGGAGACTTGCTTGCGCCTCCAGAAACGGCTGCTGACAATCTGGCTTTGTTTGATGACGATGAGCTGAGCTTACCGGTGACTGAGACGGCTTCAGTGGATGACTGGTTAGCTGAAGCGCCTCCTGCAGAGGCGTTCGTCGCGCCGGAACCCTCGGGAGAAGCATTGTCGCTGGCTGATTTGCTGCGCTTAGTGGCTCCTGACCAGGAGCAACTGCCGCTCGACCTAGAGGCAGATGAAGCTGCAGAGACGATGGAAGTCAGCTCGCAGCAGCGGATGATGGCTGATCAGGAGGATTTGCCTATAGAGGCCAGTGCAGCCGAGATCCAGTCTCTGAGTGTCCTCACTACCCCCGATCTCTCTCTAGAATTGTTGGGCTTGCTCGACAGTGACGAGGAACTGCTAGCCGAGCTGACTTCACCTGCAACGGTGGAGCCTCCCTTTCTCCCTGAAGCTGACAGCCCAACCGAAGGTCTGCTCACTGGGCCGTCGCCAACAGAGATTGAGGCTCCAGCAGATCGGCTGACTGCGCCGACAGAGGCAGATTTGATCAGTCGGGAAATACCTCTGCCCGATGTTGCTTTGGAAATTACTGAGGCTGGAGCTGTCGTGCCCGAGACTGCTGGGGAAGTCGCAGCCCCGGTAGATTCAGGGACTGCGGCTTTGGTGCCCGAATCGGGGAGCGATTTAGGTGGGGTTCGGGAAGCCTGGTTCTTGGGCCTAGATATTGGCACAACCGGTCTCTCGGCGGTGCTGCTAAACCAAATTGCTGGGCAGGTATATCCCCTGTACTGGGTAGACAATACGGTTTCCGGTGTAACTGCTGACAAGTTTTTCCGGCTGCCAACGATTGCGTCTCTAGCCGTTGCACGTACAGGGCAAGATTCCTGGCGCTTGCAGTCAGTGGGTTCTTCAGCCTTGACCGTGACTTGGGACGACGAGGATCGCTTTGACGACGGCGAAAATGACAGCGTCTCCCTGCTGCTCAAAAACCTCAAGCCCCTGCTCAAACTGGGTATTTCCTATCGAGAGGGGGACACGGGGCAGGAAGCTCCCCAGGTGCAGTGGTCTGAAACGGTGCAGGTGCCGCTGCAGTCTGTGCAGGCTAGCCTACAGGCGCTGCTGGCAACGCTGTGCTCAGGCGACCAGAACTCGCTGAGTGTTGGGGCTGTGGGGTTAGAAGAGGCTGCCATTACCCATGCTTTGGGCCACTTGCAGGGGGTGATTGCGAGCTATCCTGCCAACTGGCCCGATACCTACAGCTTTAACTTGCGCGAGGCGATTCTGGCCGCTGGGCTGGCTCAATCTGCAGATCAGATTTACTTCATTGAAGATGCGATCGCAGCTGTCCTCTCCGGCCTACCTAACCCCGCCACCCCTGTACAAACAGCCAGCACCCAGCCGCTGCGACAGCAGACCCTCTATGCCTGCAACTGGTCGGGCGGAACAGTTGTCATCAGCGCTGGGGCTACCCTCACCGAACTGGGTGTGGTCAATTTGCCTCGCCCGCTGAGTCGTTTGGCCTACCAGGACTTTGGCCTGCACTCTCTGGCCTACGCTGGCGATGGCATTGACCTAGACATCATTGCCTACCTGCTGCACCCTGCTGATCGACGGCAGTCTCAAGCAGGGCAAGGGAACGGAGAAGCGGCTTCTACCGAGACAGGCTGGGGCTGGCAGGCGTCTCCTGACCTGGGCCAGGCCAACTGGGCGGCTCTAAATCTAGATGAGCTGGAGATGCCCCGCATTGCTGAGCCAGATCCAGCTCTGCGCTACCGGCTGCAGCAGCGGCTGGAAAGCTCTCTGCTGGGCCAGAGCGTGCTAGAGGCGGCCCGCCATCTAAAACTCATTCTGCAGCACCAAAACCAGTTTGAGCTGAAGCTGGCCGATCAGCGGTGGATGGTTCGCCGTAAAGACTTAGAAAATCGCATTGTGCTGCCCTATATTCAGCGCATCAATGGTCACTTGAACCGACTGATGAGCCAGAGCGGACAGTCGGCCCAGAGCGTTAACCAGGTGATCTGTACAGGGGGTACGGCTTCGCTGCCCTCGATTACTCGTTGGCTGCGACAGAAGTTCCCGAATGCCACCATCATTCAAGACACCTATCCAAATAACCGCCCCCCAAGCTGTAGCCGGGTGGCCTATGGGTTGGTCAACTTGGTGCGCTATCCTCAGGTGCTGGACCTGATCCGCCATCAGTACAGCGACAACTTTTTGCTGATGGAGCTGGTGCGGACTTTCCCCGATCAGCCCCTGCCGCTAACCGGCATCTTGCACCTGTTAGAGCAGCGAGGCGTCAACACCCAGGCTTGTGAGCTGCATCTGATCGCCCTGCTAGAGGGCCGCCTGCCCCCTGGGCTGGTGCCTAGTGTCAATGATGTGCCGCCCCTAAGCGCAAGCTCACTTGAGGAGGAGACGGTGCGATCGCTCAACCAGGCCCCCCTCTTCACTCGCCAAAATGGCCAAATTTATGTGCCCAACACCGATCAGTGTCAGCAATTGCTGGCCTATCTAGCTGCTGTGCTGGCCGGAAAATATCAGCAGCTGGAGGAGCCGCTGTTCGTGCAGCTAGGGCAACCGGCATTGTGATCGTCTGATTGCTACAGGTTTTCTAAAACCCCGCGTTTGGCCATCACGGCAATCAGTCCAAACAACACCAGCAGCACCACCACGGCAAAGGCAGATCCCAGAGGCCAGTTGGCCGCTACGCCAAACTGGCTAGCCACAATGTTGCCCACTAGAATATCCCCTGCCCCACCCACCAGCGACGCTGTGATGTAGTCGCCCATTGTCAGGCTGAACACTGATAGCCCCCCCGCCAACATTCCTGGCAGCACCAGCGGCAACATTACCCGCCTAAAGGTGTAGGTCGGCGGTGCACCTAGGTCGGAAGAGGCTTCCAGCAGATTTTTGGGCAGCCTTTCAAAGGCAGTTATTAGAGGCAAAATCATAAACGGCAGCCACACGTAGCAGAGCGTGATCACCATCGAAAACTTGTTGTAGAGAAACAGTGCCGAGGGTTCGTTCAAGACCCCCAGCCACACCAACAGGCTATTGAGCACCCCGTTGTAGCCGAGAATGATGCGCCACGCAAAGACCCGCACCAAATAGCTGGACCACAGCGGCAGCAAAATCAAGAGCGTCAGGGTTTGCTTGAATTTGCCTGCATAAAATACCAGATACGCCGCTACCGGAAAGGCCAACATTAGATCAATTCCAGTCACCAAGGCGGCAATGCTTAGGGTTCTTCCCAGCGTATTTCGATAGCCAATATTGCTGAGAATTTGCCCAAAGTTCTCCCAGGTAAACTCAGGAATGATATCGACATATTCGTGCCGAAAGAAGGCGTAGCTCAGTAAGATCGTTAGCGGCAAAAAGTAGAACCCTGCCATCCACACAAAGGGCGGCAGGAAAGTTGCCCAAAATGTCGAAGCAGGTTTCTTTGCGGCAGGCAAAAATGGAAAAATAGCAGTCATACTTAACGGGTTAGAGGGCTTCGGGGTGAGGCGGCAGGCCTAATTGCGATCGCACCTCTCCAATAGCTTCCTGCCAGTGCTCCTCAAAGCGATAGCCTAGGAGAAATTTGGCCTGTTGAGCCAGGTTGCGGCCTTTGCGGGTGTTGGTTGCGATCGCAGCTTTCTGCCCTGGCGCAATCAGCGGGTAAAGCCACCGCGCTAGCTGCAAGCTAAATCGTAGAGAAGGACTATAACCCTGCTCCGCTGCAAAAGCCAGCACCCCAATCTCGCCCGCATAGCTCGTGTCAAACCCCAGCAGCACATGAATAATGTCATGGGTTACGGCATAGCGCAGGGCAAATACATTCCGGCGTGCAACCTCGCCCAACTCAGGGCTAACGTTAAGAGGCGTGAGGCCATTCTCCTTCATATGATGGGCGTACTCATAGCCAAAGGTGCCTGCCGGATACTGCATTAAGTTGTCTAGATCGATAGGGGGGTAATAGCCAATAACTGGCTCCAAAAGAGAGGCAACTTTTGGGTTTACCTTTGCTCCAAAAAGGTCTGACTTGAGAATGGCAAAGTCTCCCAAACGGTTTTCCTGTTTGGCCTCTAGCAGTTGACTCACTTTGTTAAGAGCGTTTAACATAGGCACAAATTAACGCATCTACTCTCAGGGTAAAAGCCAATTGAGAAGATGTTGAGTAATCTGAGGTTGGAAGGTCACCCGAAAGGGTGGATTTAGGTGTCTGGGTTGAGAATTTTCTCAGCAGTTAAATCTAACGTTGGGAAAGTTGTTGATGCCATCGTCTGTGCTCCTGAAACTGTTAAAGCATCGTAGAAACCTTCAATCAATACGCAGAGCGTAATTTTTTGTTCCAAGGGGTCCACAATCCAGTATTCAGGAATGCCTAATACTCCATATTCAGAGCGCTTAGCACGGTAATCAACACTTTTTGTAGATTCACTTACTACTTCAACGACTAGAAGCGGCGGAGGATCTGTCAACTCAATAACAGATTCTCGATTGCGGAGCAGCCTCCATTGTTCAAGCGGCAGTACAGTGACGTCTGGAATCCGAGAGGTATCCCAGCGGCCCCGCTGAGGCGATCGCACGCCAATAACGCCTTTTCGAGCGACCCAAGGTAGTGCCTGCTGTTGAATAGTTTGCTCAAAGCTACGCTCAAGGAAATGCATGATTTCGCCATGTAGCCCACTGCCCAAACTCATGGGTACCAGTTCACCATTAACTAACTCATAGCGAGTATCTGCGCCATCTTCGTAGTGCAGATACTCGTCAAACGTGAAACGATTAGTAGCTACCGTCATTGCTTCTAACTCAAGGATTGCCCAGTTGAGTCATGCCTGGTTAGAACCCAAACTAAGCAATAGAACACTGCATCAATTATGATTCAAACCCCATCTACTGTCCTCGGAACTCATTCCAGAGGGCGACCCATTCATCATAGTTGGGCACTGTTTCCCAGAAGTAGATATTGCTGTAGTAGTTCTCTAAATCATCTAGGTGCCAGTCAGCAATCTTCTCCTCACTCAGGAGCGGCAGCACCTGGCTAGATACAGGCCAGTAGCCAGTCACATCAGACATCGCCTTTTGAGCGGGCCCAGTGAGCATGTAATTCATCCAGGCATGGGCAATGTCAGCGTTTTTAGATCCCTTCATCAGCATCCAAGAATCGCTCCAGCCCGTCGCCCCTTCTTGGGGAATGGTGGCTCCTATCGGAAAGTCGGCCCGCTTTAGTTCCTCAATCGTGACCGGCCAGGCCCAGGCCATTGTGACTTCTTTGTTTAGGAATAGCTGGGAGAGTTCGCCCTGGCTGCTCCAGAACTTACGCACTTGGGGTCGCAGGTCAAACAGCTTGGGCTTGATGTCGTTGTCTAGAGTGCTTTTGTCCAGGTCGTAGATGTCGGGCTTGCCACCCCACAAGGCCACATCGGCAGAGAAGATGGGGTAGTCCGGCAGCGAGATCTTGCCCTTGTATTTCTCTTCATACAGCACTGCCCAGGACTGGGGTTCCTGCTTGACCACCGAGGTGTCGTAGATCAGAAAGTCCGGCCCCCAACCGATTGATACGCCATAGGGGGTGCCGTCAAAGGTGTTGTACTCTGGCTGCTTAAAAATGGGGAAGAGATCGCCGTAGTTAGGCACCTGCTCCAGATCCAGAGGCGCTACCAGGCCAGAATCGTATAGGCGCTTGGTTAAATCGCCGGAGGCTGTCACCAAGTCGTAGTTCTTGCCTTTGCTAGCGCGAATTTTGGCATACATCTCATCGGAGGACCCGGCATAGGTTGGCACCACCCTGCAGCCGTACTCTTCCTCAAAGGGTTTGCTAAAAGACTCATCCATGTAGCCCTCCCATCCGATAATGCGAAGGGTGCAACTGGCTGCCTGGGCTGGGGCAGTAAAGCTGATCAGGCTAAGGCTGAGGGTAAGGCAAATCCAGAGGAGGCTAAGTGCGATCGCATCCAGTTTCAATTTCATACAGTCAACAGTCCTGTCTCCAGGGATAAAGAGGAAGCGGGCGCGGCTTTTCCCGGAAATGTGTCGAGGCGAAACAGCCAGCCACCCAGGGATTGCATTACGATACCCCCAATGTTTTTGGTGCACTACTGCACTTGTTACGAAACGTAGGCATTTTGCATGACACTCACTTCAATACCCCCCGTGGCTTCAACCCCACACCTGCATCCACTAGAGCCGCTCACTGCTGAGGAGATCCAGCGCGCTGTTGCAATCGTTCGCCAAGAAAAAGCAGCTGGTGATACCTTTCGGTTTCCGGTCGTCACGCTCCACGAACCGCCTAAGACAGCCGTTCTGAACTATAAACCCGGCGAGGCGCTAGCGCGGGAAGCCTTTTTCATCCTGCTCGACAACGTCACCGGCAAAGTTTACGAGGCAATTGTCTCCCTCGATCAAAATACCGTTACGTCCTGGCAGCACATCCCCGACGTGCAGCCCAACATCATGGCCGACGAACTGGCTGAATGTGAAGCTGCTGTTAAAGCTCACCCAGCCTTTAAAGCAGCCGTCGAGAAGCGAGGACTGGATCTTGAGACAGTCGTGGTCGATCCCTGGGCCATCGGCAACTTTGGCTTTGAAAATGAGGTTGGCCTGCGGCTCTCCCGCTGCCTCTGCTACGTCCGCAACACCCCCGAGAGCAACTTCTACTCGCGCCCCATCGATGGACTAGTGCCCGTCGTCGATCTCAATACGATGGAGCTCGTTCGCATTGAGGACGTGGGAGCCGTCCCCGTACCCCCCGACCCCGGCGAATATGCCCGAGAATTTTATCAAGACAAATTCCGCCAAGACCTCAAGCCGCTTCACATCAGCCAGCCCGAAGGCCCCAGCTTCACCATTGAGGGGCACCTGATCAAGTGGCAGAAATGGCATATCCGCATCGGCTTCACTCCCCGCGAGGGGCTGGTGCTGCACCAGGTGGGATATGAAGATGAAGGACGGCTACGGCCCATTCTCTACCGAGCTTCCATGGCCGAGATGGTCGTGCCCTACAACGATCCCCGGCCTCAGCACTTCCGAAAAAATGCCTTTGATCTGGGCGAACATGGCGTCGGTATGCTCGCCAATTCCCTCACCAACGGCTGCGACTGCCTGGGCGAGATTCGCTACTTTGATGCGGTGCTGACCGACAGCCGGGGCAATGTAGCTATTACTGAAAATGCCGTATGCCTGCACGAAGAAGACTTCGGCATTCTCTGGAAGCACTACGACTGGCGGCGTGAGCACACAGATGTGCGGCGATCACGGCGGCTTGTTCTCTCCTTCATCGCCACCGTCGATAACTACGAATACGGTTTCTACTGGTACTTCTACCAAGACGGCACCATCCAATACGAAATCAAGCTGACAGGCATTTTGCTGTGTGGGGCCTTAGCTGATCAGCCCAAGTACGGCACTCTAGTCGCTCCTGACCTCAATGCCATTATTCATCAGCACTTTTTTGGCATGCGGCTAGACTTCGACATTGATGGCGGGGAGAACTCGGTGTACGAGGTCAACACAGCCTCTGAGCCCATGGGGCCAGACAACCCCTACGGCAACGCCTGCTACGCTGTCGAAACGCTGCTTGGCACAGAGCAAGCAGCGCAGCGCATCATCGATCCGCTGGTAGGCCGCTACTGGAAAGTGGTAAACCCCAACGTTACCAACCGTCTAGACAAGCCCGTCGCCTTCAAGCTCATTCCCGGTGAAAACATACTGCCCTTTGCCCACCCCGACGCGCCCATTCTCAAGCGAGCTGGCTTCCTCACTAAGCACCTGTGGGTCACCCCCTACCAGGCCGATGAGAAGTTCTCAGCCGGGGCGTATCCCAACCAGCACGCAGGTGGCGAAGGGTTGCCCAAGTGGACCCAGGCAGACCGACCCCTCGAAAACACTGATGTCGTCGTCTGGTACACCTTCGGTCACCACCATATTCCCCGCCCTGAAGATTGGCCAGTTATGCCAGTTGCCTACAGCGGCTTTACCCTCAAACCCGTTGGGTTCTTTGACCGCAACCCTGCCCTAGACGTGCCGCCATCGCCGCCTAAGCAGGGGCATTGCCACAGTTAAGAAGACAGAAGCGATTATCTCAAACTAATCGCTTCTGTCTTCTCAAAAAAAACAAACAAGACCTCTTGACATTAAACCCTGAGAAACTGCTAATATACGTAAGCCTGCACCGATGGGGTGTCGCCAAGTGGTAAGGCAGCGGGTTTTGGTCCCGCCATTCCTAGGTTCGAATCCTAGCACCCCAGTTTATCAGCCTCTAAATAAAGCAGCCTTTAAGAAAGCATCCTTTGAAGTCCAAAGGATGCTTTCGACTTTTGAGCTATCACTGACTTTCTGCCTTAAGGCTGACCCCTTTTTGAAGCTAAACGCATTAGTCTGCGCAAAGCCCACCTGTAGCTTAGGAAAGCCCGGATTCAGCCCATATGCAAACTTCACAAGCATGTTCAGCTTTTGTGAACTCAATGGGAGACCAGCGCCGCCTTCTTTAACTGTGACTTAGCATGATTACGTAGCATCACGTACAGCCCCAGAGCTCCAAAGCAAATCAGATACACCCCTTACTGATGTGCGAGTGATGTTAGCGTCCTGTATTCAAGGCTAGGCCAAGAAGTCAGGACCCTTCATTTCAAACTGTTCTGCCGATCTCGTTCAACGCTTCTTTATGCAGCACAGAGCTGTAAACGGCATGGGGACTGAAATGGAGATAACCCGGTTTGTTTGACGGTATCAGGGATACTTTGAACTAGCTTTTGGCTTGAGTAGCTCTGATGAGTCCTTCAAGCCCTCTATTAGGAAGCCCTATCCTAGTTTGTTTGCCGACCGCTTCCAGTCCAAACATAGATCTCCGAACCTGCACAGGCTTCAGGGTGTCTAAGAGAAGTGGATGAATCTACCGAAATTTATAACCGTGGGAAAAGTTATGGAGCACAAGTCTACTCAGCGGGTGTCATCAGAGCAGGTTCAGCAGCTTTACCGCGAGTTTCGAAAGGCTGCGCTGACGTCTACAGCGCGAGAACTCCAGAAGCAGCAGTATGCTCACTTGCGTGAGCAGGTTGAAATTCTAAATGTTCCTATTGACAATCTGTCGATTAATGAATTTTTGACCAACCTGACGCGAGGCGTTGTCTTCACGCCTAATGTGGACCACCTGATGAAGCTGCAGCGAGACTCTGAGTTCGTTGAAGCCTATAGCCAGGCAGACTTTCGAGTTTGCGACAGCCAGGTTCTGATGTTTGCCTCTAAGTTCTTAGGAACGCCTATTAAGGCTAAGATCTCAGGCTCAGACCTATTCCCTAGCTTCTGTGAGCACCACAAAGATAATGAGCACATCAAGATCTTTCTGCTAGGAGGCGCTGAAGGGGTTGCCGCTAGAGCGCGCCGCCGCCTCAACGAGCGAATTGGCCGCGAGATCATTGTTGAGGCTCACTCCCCCTCTTTCGGATTTGAGCGTAATGAGGATGAGTGCCAGGCCATTCTGGAAATGGTTCGCCAGTCCTCAGCCAATGTTTTGGTGGTAGGCGTAGGCGCTCCTAAGCAAGAGAAGTGGATCGCCAAGTATAGAGAGCATCTGCCCAACATTGATATTTTCCTGGCAGTGGGAGCAGCAATCGACTTCGAGGCAGGCAACAAACCCCGTGCTCCTCAGCTTATGAGTCAGCTTGGCTTGGAGTGGCTGTATCGTCTGATTACCGAGCCCCATCGTTTGTGGAAACGCTATCTGGTAGATGACCTGCCGTTCTTCTGGCTGCTGCTCAAAGAAAAGCTAACCCGCTTAAAAAAGCTTAGGGTGACTTCTCCCTAGTGTTGCTTTGGGGTAGTGGGTTGCTTCTTCACGTGCTCGAAGATGAAAAGCTGAAAAGTTCAGCTATAGCTGAAGCTATAGCTATCTAGAGTAGGTCAGTGCATTTGGCCTAAACACGGATTTCAAGTTTCGGTAGATCCTATGGGGAGATGCAGTTTAACTGCATCTCCTTTTACTTTGAGTTTTCGGTGCTCAAGTAGGCATCCCGATTCCCTCAAGGTCTTGCGGTATCAGCACTAGAGACGAGTTGGGGCGACCTCTTACCTACAGCAGCGCGGATCCAGTCGAACCAGGCTGCTAGTCCTTCCTCGGTTTTGGCGGAGACGGGAATGATTTTAACTTGAGGATTGATTTGGCGGGCATTGGCGGCAATTTGGTTGAGATCTACGTCTAAATAGGGAGCCAGATCGATTTTTGTGATCAGAAGTACATCTGCCTCTCTAAACATCACCGGATATTTCAGAGGTTTGTCTTCGCCTTCGGTGACGCTAAGCAGCGCTACCTTACCGTGCTCCCCCACTTCAAACTCTGCTGGGCACACCAGATTGCCAACGTTTTCGACCAGCACTAGATCAAGACCTGCTGGATTGTGCTGATGCTCTAGCTGGTGAATGCCGCCTGCCACCATCCGCGCATCGAGGTGGCAGGCGCGGCCCGTGTTGATAGCGATAACGGGTACTCCATACTGCCGTAGCCGGTCGGCGTCTAGCTCTGTGGTCATATCGCCTTCAATAACGGCAATCTTGAGTTCAGAGCTAAGGGCGGCTAGGGTCTTCTCCAGCAGCGCCGTTTTACCTGCTCCTGGGCTGCTCATGATGTTGAGGCAGGTGATGTCCCACCCGTCGAAGTGGGCGCGGTTGTGGTCTGCCCCTTCCTGGTTGGCATGGAGAAGGTTGATGCCTAGGGCTTCGTCAAAGGTTTGATGCATGGTTTCTCCAAAAGTCGGGTGGGTAGTGTGGGAAGGTAGAGACGCGATTAATTGGGTCTTGATTGAGTCGCGTTTGATTCATCGCATCTCTACGAAGTGCTAACCGGCGAGCCGTATTCGATCCGATCGATTTTCAATTCCCGGCCAGAGCGAATGTCGTCCATCGGGGCATTGCAGCTGGGACAGCCATAGTGGAGGCCGATCTCGGGCCGATATTCGCTCTGACAGGCATGGCAAAAGGCAATCAGCGGTGTTTCCCGAATCACCAATTCGGCTCCTTCCAGGAAAGTTCCTCGGGTTTGTACCTCAAAAGCAAACTGTAAACCGGCTGGTTCAACGCAGGTAAACTGCCCCACAATCAGGTGGATTTTGGAAACCTTAGGCCGCTCCGGCTGAGACGCCCACCAGTCTCGCACGGTGATGATGAGGGCCTTGGTCATATCAGTCTCGTGCATAGGTTTCTAGCGCCACTTCTGATCCACGTTCATGTTGGCCTCGGTATGGATGTAGGCTGGTTTTTCCCGGCGAGGGAGTTGGCCGGAGACGACCAGGTGAGCCATAGCGTCACAGATGACGCGGGTGGCCATGAGGGCAGTCATGTCACTGACGTCGTAGGGGGGGGAGACTTCGACTACTTCGAGGCCGCAGACAGGAGCATTGCGAATGATTTTCTTCAGCAGGTAGAGAACTTCGCGGGGCAGCAGGCCGCCTGGTTCGGGCCAGCCGGTGCCGGGGACAAAGCCTGCGTCGATACAGTCGATGTCGAAGCTGATGTAGACGCAGTCGGTGCCGTCGAGGGCGCGCTCTAGGGCAAAGTCGGCGGCAGCATCGAGGCCCATTTCGGTGATGTCGGTGACGGTTAGGATGTTGGTGCCGCGCTCTCGACAGACTTTGACTCCTTGGCGAGGTACCTGCCAACCGCCGATACCGAGCTGTACCAGGTTTTTGGCTGGGGCATTGGCCATGTTGGTGGCATGGAACCAGGGGCAGGTGTGCATCCGTTCATCCAGGTCAGTTTCCTGGGTATCTACATGGCGATCGAAGTGAATAATGCCTACTTTCTTGTCACCTAAATGGCGGCACACGCCTCGCACGGTGGGAAAGCCAATAGAGTGGTCGCCGCCCAAAATAATGGGAAATGCACCCGAGCTAAAAACGTGAGCAATGCCCTTGGAAATCTGGTCAAAGGACTTTTCGTTATTACCTGGGATGGTAAAGATATCGCCGACATCGCAGAGGGTAATTTGCTCGCGCAGATCTACGCCAAACTCAAAGTTGTAGGGGGTATAGAGAGCGGAGATACGGCGAATACCCTGGGGGCCAAAACGGGTGCCGGGCCGATAGGTTGTTCCCGAGTCGTGGGGTACTCCGACAATGGCAACATTGTACTCACCAACTCTGCGGACATCTTCCAAATAGGGAGCTTTCAAAAAGGTATTGATGCCTGCATAGTGAGGCAGTTCTCCCCGTGAAAAAGTGGAAATGGTGCGGTCTTGTATGCTTTCGGCAGCTTCTAAGCCGTACTCTAAACCTTTAGAAACTTCCTGCTGCCAACCGGTTAGAGGAAGATGGGTTTCGAGATCGAGGGCGCGTCTAGCCTCAGACTCACCGCCTGCACCTGGACTTTGAAAAAGTGGATTATCGCTCATGATTTTTGGGTAGAAGGTGACGGTACAGAAGTGACAATAGAACAATACAACGAAGCCCAGGAAGCCAGCGGCTAAATGCTCCGCTATGCCTCCCGGGCTTTTATCCCGCCGTGTGACCGATCAAAATGGGGTCAAGTTGAACGAGTCCCCATTTATAACCAGCTGCTTCTCTCGGACCAGCACATTTTGACTGCGGCAGCAGACCAAAACCGGAACCCTAGAAGCTTCCTATTCTAAAAATGCTCTAACAAGTGGTCTAAAGCGTGCCCCTAGGCTTCTACGCTGTAATTGCTTGACTGTATTGATAGCAAGCAATCCGCATCCCAAAAGTATCTCTTGTTACGAAATAGGCTTTCTTCAGTCAAAATCACGGTGCCAAAATTAAGCAGTCAAATAAGCAGACTAGAATTGTAAAGATGGTAGCGAGCAGCGGAGTATGACATCCACCAAGTCTGGGCCAATGGACGCCATTGAATACCCTACTGAAACTAGACGGCGGGCCGAAAGGGCTCTGCGGTGTTCACCCTTTAGGCCCAAGCTGCTGGCGGATATGCGATCGCAAAGTGTCTCCCTGCGCACTATTACCGACAACCGCGGCATTCACAACGGCTATACCCGCGCCCCCTTGTCAGAGCTAACGGCTGACGGCGAGCTGATGTGGCTAATAGCGGTCGGGCTGCTGCGCCGAGAAGTCGATGGTCAAGGCCTTACCGATAGTTTTCGCCTCACCCCGCTGGGTCGGCAGCTCCTGGAAAAATTTGAGGCAGAGGGTTTTCCGGATTTCCAGTCGGGGCTCAGGGATCACATATATAATGCGTTGAGCCGCTGGCTGCGCTTTCCTGGCTGGCTACAGTAGGTTTTGCGACAGTATTCAGTCTCTAGATGCCCCTGAGATTGGACCCGATTTTAGCCCTCTCTCCGGTTACCTTTCCTGATGGTTGTCACCCCCACAACTACCCTTGGAGACTTTGCATGAAAGCGATTATGGTCGTGGGAACTTCATCTCATGCCGGAAAATCGTTGATTACGACAGCGCTCTGTCGAATCTTGAGCCGCCGAGGTTGGCGAGTTGCCCCTTTTAAGGGGCAAAATATGGCCCTTAACTCCTATGTCACCGCGAGCGGAGCCGAAGTAGGCTATGCTCAGGCGGTTCAGTCTTGGGCTGCTGGAGTGCCGCCCCAGGTTGAGATGAACCCCATTCTGCTTAAGCCCCAGGGTGACATGACTTCCCAAGTCATTCTTAAGGGCCGACCCGTTGGCCGCACCACCGCGAGCCAATATTACGAGAAGTTTTTTGACCTGGGCTGGCAGGCTATTCAGGAAAGCCTGACCCGCCTTAGTCAGGATTTTGACTTTGTGGTGTGTGAAGGGGCCGGCAGCCCTGCCGAGATCAATCTCAAGCATCGCGACTTAACCAACATGCGGGTGGCTAAGCACCTGCAGGCCCCTACCGTTTTGGTCGCCGACATTGATCGAGGCGGCGTGTTTGCCCATATTGTTGGCACCCTGGAGCTGCTTGACCCAGACGAACGCGCCTTAGTCAAAGGCATTATCATCAATAAGTTTCGCGGCCAGCTAGAGCTGCTTCAGCCCGGTATTGAGTGGCTGCAGGAACGCACCGGAATTCCCGTTCTTGGCGTGATTCCGTGGCTTGAAGAAGCCTTCCCGGCAGAAGACTCTCTATCGCTGATGGATCGTAATCCTGGCGGTAATGGACAGGCAGAGGTAACCGTTGCCGTCATTCGCCTGCCCCGAATTTCCAACTTTACCGACTTTGACCCGTTAGAATCGGAACCCAGCGTTCGGGTGGTTTACCTCAGTCCTAAAGAAACCTTGGGCTACCCCGATGCCGTGATTTTGCCGGGCACCAAGACCACAATTGCCGATCTGTTGCAGCTGCAGCGCTCAGGCATGGCCGAATCTCTGCAAAACTACGTTGCCGCTGGCGGCACAATCATGGGGATTTGCGGCGGATTTCAAATGATGGGCCAGTTTCTGGCCGACCCGGAAGGATTAGAAGGTCACGAAGGCCGCTTTCAGGGTCTAGGAATGTTTCCCCTACGAACCGTAATCACCCAACAGAAGATAGCTCGCCAGCGCACAGTCAGCTCTCGATTTCCTCAAGAGGGGCTACCTGTCTCTGGCTACGAGCTTCACCAAGGGCGCACTCAGCTCATTCTCTCTGAGGGCCAAGACGAAAACGGCACCAAGTTTGAGTTTTTGTTTGACGATCGCAGTCTGGGCGTGGTGGACAACTCCCTTTCCCTCTGGGGCACCTACCTGCACGGCGTGTTTGACAACGGGCCTTGGCGACGAGCCTGGCTCAACCGGTTGCGCCAGCAGCGCGGCCTAGGTTCGATGCCAACCGGTATTCCCAACTACCGAGAGCAGCGGGAGGCCATGCTAAATGCACTGGCCGACACTATCGAGTCTCACCTTGACCTAGAACCGCTGCTGAAGTGAGCCCATTAGGGTAAAACGCGAGTCTGGGGCAACCCAAAAAGAAGCCGTCGCCAACTGTCTAAGCAGTTGGCGACCGGAGTGATGATTTTTGGCCCCGTAAGTTCTTTGGCAGTAAGCCGCAAGTCGTTGGAGAAATGGAGCCCGTCACAGCAGCTGGTTGAGTCGCTGCACTAGGGGATTAGTGGCCTGCTGCTTGATTCGGATGTAGGCTGAAGCGATCTCATCCGCTGTCTGTTCTTCGACTTGAGCAGCCAAATCTCGTGAGGGGTAGGGGCGGTACAGGTTGGGGCTGGTTGTGGGCTGCAGCAGCGTATTGGTTACATCCCAGAGCAGAGAGCCATCGAGAGACACCTCAGACGGGTTGCCGCCGAGGGCTTCTAACAGCTTGTCTCGAGCTTTGTTGCGGATAAATAGCCTGACTGGATACACAGTATTCATGGATTGTCTAGACAGGGAACAGATAAACAGTATTTAGACAGCATTCCAAAGCGGTCTGTTACAGAAATCCCTACGTATAAATACGAGGATGCCGTAAACTCTTCGTTTCAGAAGGACGGAAAGCAAAAAAGTATTTTACTCTCTGCCACAGCAGCTTGAAAGCAATCATTGTGGAACGTAAAGCTTTGTTCCCTCATCTTTCCAGTGAGAGACTTTCGCTCAATCGGGAAAGTTGCGGCTAGGGGATAACGCCCCTATCGATGTCTCCTTTTTTACTTCTTTTTGTACTTCTTCCCGAGGGTTAACGTTTGCCCACTACTGGCAGGCTGAGGGTTGCGCTGGTGCGGTACGCTATGGTTGCGACTTTAGTCTGATTTATGGCTGCGTTGACTCGACCGTTTCCTGAGCTAAATTCAGAGCCAGTGACGCTGGCAATTTTGGGGGCAGGGGCATGGGGCATGGCCCTGTCTCGGCTGGCTACCCACAACGGCCACCAGGTGCGTCTCTGGTCGCGGCGAGGTACCTTAAGCCTTGAGGCGGCAGTGGCCGAAGCTGAGGTGATTCTCTCGGTCATTCCGATGAAAGGGGTGCCTGAACTGGTAGAGCGGCTAGTTGCACTCAACTTGCCGGAGAGCAGCATTTTGGGAACCGCTACCAAGGGGTTAGACCCAGCCACGACCCTAACGCCATCGCGTATTTTCAAACAGGCGTTTCCCGGCCATCCTGTGGTAGTGCTATCGGGGCCTAACCTGTCAAAGGAGATTGAGGCGGATCTGCCTGCGGCAACGGTAGTGGCGAGTGAGACGGCAGCGGCAGCAGCCACGCTACAGCGCGTCTTCGCCTCTGAAACCTTTCGGGTCTACAGCAGCAGTGATCCGCTGGGGGCTGAACTGGGGGGCACGCTGAAGAATGTAATTGCGATCGCAGTCGGTGTGTGCGACGGCCTCAACCTGGGCTACAATGCCCGCGCTGCCCTAATCACCCGCGCCCTGCCCGAGGTCATTCGTATTGGCACTCATTTAGGCGGACGGCCCGATACCTTCTTTGGCCTATCGGGCTTGGGCGATATGCTAGCCACCTGCACCAGCCCCCTAAGCCGCAATTACCGAGTCGGCTGCGGGCTAGCCCAAGGCAAGCCGCTGGAGCAAATTTTAGAAGATCTGGGCAGCACTGCCGAAGGGGTCAACACGGCCCACGTGCTGATGGCGATTGCCCAGCGGGAAAACATCTATGCCCCAATTTCCTATCAGGTACACTGCCTGCTCAAGGGAGAAATCACGCCCCAAGAAGCGGTAATGGCCCTGATGGGTAGAGAACTCAAGCCAGAGGCCGTCGATCCTGGGAAAATCGAACCAGTCCAGCCGCCTCGGCCCTAGTTTAAGCTTCTTCTAACGTTTCAATCAGCAGGTCTACCTGCTGCCGCTTTGCAGTGAGATAGGTTTCGCACTGCTGGAGCACGGTCACTGCCTTTTCAAACTGGGTAAACACATCTGCTAGAGGCAGCTCGCCCGCTTCTAGCTGGGCAATTAGGGTTTCGACTTCGCTGACAGCGACCTCATAATTCCAGTCGTCGGGAGCCGATTTGCGAGTAGATTTAGCGGGCATGAGGCCAGTTCCTTACAAGGTATCTTTACAGGTAATCTTTACAAAATTAGGGGTTAGGGGCCTGGGTCATCGGCTTCAATGGCTGTGATTTGAGCTGTCAAGCGGCCCTGAGCTAGCTGAATGCTAAGGGATTGCCCCGTGTTCAAAGCGCTGGCCTGAGTCACCACTTCGCCCCCTTCTGCCCGCACCAGAGCATAGCCCCGCCGCAAGACAGACTCTGGATCTAGCGTCGTTAGCTGCTCCTGTAGGGCGGTGCAGCGGTCTTCGGCCTGCCGCAGCCGCACCTGTACGGCCTGAGCCAGCCGCCGCTTGAGCTGCCTTAGACGGGTCTGCTCTTGGTGCACCTGGCGATCTAGGCGTAGGCGCTGCAGCCGCTGCCGCAGAGATCCGCTCTTAAGATCTGCTTCGTACAGCGTTTCCTGCATCAGTAGCGTGATCTGGTGCAGCCGCTCTTGGTGTTCGGCTAGCCAGGTCTCTAGCGCGGGTACTGCTATGGCAACGGCAGCTGTGGGCGTGTGGGCACACACGTCTGCTGCTAAATCGGCCAGAGACTCGTCTCTCTGGTGCCCAATTCCTGTGATGACTGGAATCGGGCAGGCAGCCACCGCTCGCACGACTCGCTCATCGTTAAAGCAGTCTAGATCCTCAGTTGCGCCGCCACCACGAGACAGCAACAGCACATCAGCCCGACCATCTTTAGCCACTCGCTGCAGAGCGCGAACAATAGAGGCAGGCGCTTGATCGCCCTGTACCGTGGCCGGAGAAAAGATGACGGGCAGGCCAGGATGGTGCTGCTGCAAGGTGCGCTGAATATCTCCCCAGGCAGCCGCTTGGGGGGACGTAACTACCGCCAAAGCGGTGGGGTAGCGCGGCAAGAGCCGCTTGCGCTCTGGGTCAAACAGGCCCTCTGCTGTTAGCTGCTGGCGTAGCTGACGGTAGCGTAGCGCCCGCAGCCCGTCGCCCGTAGGCAGCACCTGCCAAACGGTGAGCTGATAGTTGCTGCGCTGAGGGTAGACCCGAACGCTGCCCAGCACAGTAATTTGAGCACCTATCTCAGGTAGGTTGGCGAGCTTGGTCAGCTGGCTGCGCCAGGCTACGCAGTTAATTGTCGCTGTGCCCGCTTCGTCTTGCAGGGTAAAAAATAGGCCGCTGGAGTGTGACTTGGTGCTAGAGACTTCGCCAACAACCCAAACCTGCCGCAGGGTGCTGTTTTCCTCTAAGACGGCCTTGATATACTCCGTCAGCCCAGCAACGCTGAGGGCAAAGGAAGAGATCGAAAAGTTAGGGGCAAACGCATCCATCAGGAACAACCGAAAGGATCAACCGGATCAAACGGGGCACTCTTAGTTTAAGGATGCAATAAACCCTTGAATAGGACTATACTGGTATAGTACATTTGTATGGAAAGGTCAGCCATTCAAAGGCTAAGTTTCCCGGTAGACTAGCACCTAACGGTTGCGACACGTACTTTTTGTTGCTGCATAATTCTTTGAGTGAGAGGCGCATGGCTAAGGCTTCAGCGGATAACTCCGATAAACAAAAAGCGCTCAGCCTGGTGCTAAGCCAGATTGAGCGAAACTTCGGCAAAGGCTCCATCATGCGGCTGGGCGACGCGGGCCGGATGAAGGTGGAGACAATCTCAACTGGAGCGCTAACGCTAGATTTGGCGCTGGGGGGCGGCTTGCCTAAGGGCCGAGTAATTGAGATCTATGGGCCAGAGAGCTCTGGTAAGACGACGCTGGCGCTACATGCGATCGCAGAAGTCCAAAAAGCGGGGGGCACCGCTGCCTTTGTCGATGCTGAACATGCTCTCGACCCAGAGTACTCCAAGAGACTGGGCGTCAACATTGAAGAACTGTTGGTCGCTCAACCCGATACTGGAGAAGTGGGCCTAGAGATCGTCGATCAGCTGGTGCGATCCTCTGCGGTAGATATTGTGGTGGTGGACTCGGTAGCGGCCCTGGTGCCTCGCGCCGAAATCGAAGGTGAAATGGGCGATACTCACGTCGGCCTACAGGCCCGCCTCATGAGCCAAGCCCTGCGGAAAATTACCGGCAACATCGGCAAATCTGGCTGTACTGTAATTTTCCTCAACCAGCTCCGGCTCAAGATCGGTGTTTCCTACGGCAACCCAGAAACCACAACCGGCGGCAATGCCCTTAAGTTTTATGCCTCGGTGCGGCTCGATATTCGCCGCATCCAAACCCTGAAAAAGGGTACTGAGGAGTTTGGCATTCGGGCCAAGGTGAAGGTGGCTAAAAACAAGGTGGCCCCTCCCTTCCGCATAGCTGAGTTTGACGTGATCTTTGGGGAAGGTATCTCAACCATCGGCTGTCTGGTCGATCTGGCTGAGCAAAACGGCATTGTCACCCGCAAGGGAGCCTGGTATAGCTACAACGGCGAAAACATCAGTCAGGGCCGCGACAATGCCATTATCTACATGAAAGAAAATCCCCAGGTTGCCCAGGACATTGAGCAGGCGCTAAAGCAAAAGCTTATGTCGGGCAACGCGGCTCCCATTGAAGTTGAGCCGGGAGATGAAGCGGAGGAGGAAGTCTTAGAAGATCAAGACTTCTAAGCTAGAGCTGAGCTTTAACTGCGCGGAGCAGATCCATCAAGATCTGCTCCGTTGCTGCGATCACTAGGCCAGGAAGCTGGTAGTTCTCACAGGTATGCAGCGGCGGAAAGGGTGAACCGTCTAAGGTAGTGGCGATATAGCCCATTTCACGGGCAATAAAGGCCAGAGCTGCCCCATCGATGAAGTTACCTTTGGCTAGCACTGCCCCCGAAATTTCGCCGCTGAGCAGGCCGTTGACGCTGGGAATTCGGGTCTGCTGGGAATAGTCGGTGCTGACGCTGATGACTGAGTAGCGATCCTGCAAGGGTTTGGCTAGACCGCCCATACTAAAGCCCAAGAAAACCGCATTTTGAGGAGACTCAACCTGCAAAGGCACGCAGTCTTCCAAAGAATCGTGCAGGTGACCCTTAAAGGCCCCCTGCCCTCGGAGCGCGTAGTAGTAGATGTTTTGGGCAGGGGTAATTGCGATCGCACCCTCAAAGTCATCCCGGTTTAGCACCGACAAAATAATCTGAAAATTTGAGTGCCCATCTAGGTAAAAGCGAGTGCCGTCAATCGGGTCGAGCGTCACCAGGTAGTCGTCCTGCTCGCCTAGGGTAATGCCCCGAAAGTACTTGGTGTTGTAGGTCTTTTCGTGCTCCTCTCCAAAAAATCGCACCTGGGGAAACAGCCCTAGCATGGCGACTTCGATAAAGGTCTGAACCGAGAGGTCGGCATCGGATAGGGCCGCCCCGAAGAAGTTGTCGGCATCTTTAGAGGGGAGAGAGGCGATTCTAGACTGAATTTCGTAGGCGTAAGCAGCCGCAACGCGAAGCTGAGGCAGCAGCGTTTCGATAATCTGGCGCGGCGTTGGCAGGTCAGGCATGAAAGCTCTCGGTAAATCACACCTCTTTAGTAGCAGAGGGCCGCTGTTTTGGATAGGGCCAACCGTTACACCGTTTGCATTAGTGCCTTGGTTTAATTCCGTAGGTTGGTGTTGAGGCTCGGCAAAACCCAACCTACGAAACTACTTCTCAAACAGCCTCTACTTGTATAAAGGCTTATTCAATCAGCAGATGCTTAATCAAAACCACCATCCACTGGCTGTCTCTGCCGCTGGGAATGGGGTCGCTCCAGTCGTTGGGGTCGGCATAGTGGAGCGTATGCAGCTGCTTGGTCATGCGATCAAGTGCTTCCAAACTGCCGTAAAGCACGTTGGTAACTTTCTCTCGCCTTGGTTTAGGTTGAGAAGATTGGGCAGGGGGAACTGTGGGCGGCTGAGCGCCCAAATCATTCGATTGAAACATGTGGTTCTGGTCCCTATGTAGTGTGAACTAGGAAACCAGAACTCACTTTCCTAGCAGCCCCGTGGTTGTGTGCAATCGGGGCGGCAGGGGAGGTAAACTAACCTCCAAGCCTCCGAACTGCTTGTACCAGCTTCGGGGGAACAGTCGCCTGTTTGTGCTGAGAACACTTGCAGGCGGCGCTAAGTCCATGAGTTCTGTGTCTAGGCTGCCGCGCACGACAGCTTAATGAATGAGAATACGGTGTGCTCTAAGCAGACGTCAACTGTGTGAGGAAACTTTTTGCAGATGCCAGCGGTGTCTTGTAACGTAATGCTGGTTTGCCGCCCTGAGCTACGCCTACAACCCCAAGTCAATGCTCACCTGTTCTGTCTTGAGTCAGATTTGCCTGCAAAATCGATTCAAACAGCAACGCTCTCGCAGCAGTTAACCGCCTTATCCTGCCGTCAAGTGCAAATGCCTGCTGATAGGCAGGAAACAAAACCTAAACAATTCGACTTCCCTAGAGATAATGGCTATACTGAATTTTTTCACCTAATCACCCTAATTAGGGTGTTGGGCAGAAAGTTTCTCTCTAAGTAATTGTTAGCCTGACCAGAAACAGTCACTAAAAATAACGCAAGCAGTCAACCTCGAAAATATAGACTTAACGCTATACCCGCGTGGGTCTTAGCATTCATTGAGGTTTTCTTGAATTAATATGGGTAAACAAACTACACATAAATTGAACCAAGTACTAGACGTCTCGGCAGAGGTACTTGATCGAGAAAAAATTTTTAACGGTTTTATTGGAATTGATTCAGGATTATATTTAGATCCAAGACCTTTAAAGCAAACACATATTCAAGAATTAAAAGGTTCATATGAGAACTTTAGAAAGCACTTTGAAAAAATAATTAAAACATTAGTCAAATCCAAGAGTAGTGAGGATATATTTTTCCGTAATGCTGTGAGGTTACTGACTTTCAAAGAGCCTGGCTTCTTGAGTCTTGGCTATTCAAGCGAGGGAAATTCTGGGAGAGGTATAGGTCCAGAACTAGCAAGAAATTTAGCGGTCACTGCTCGTGAAATAATCGAAGTAGGAATAACTGATCCTGAAATGTTTGAGATTATTGGTTTGTTAGAAGAGAATATAGGCGCGGATAGAGTTAGCGATATGACTGCAAGGATCATGTTGCCTGACCTTGCTAAATACTCAGAAAATCAAGCGACTAAGTTAAAGCTAGAATCTCAAAAAGTAGAATTAAGTGGAGTTGAATATTTACTTCCAATTAACAAGAGGACAAAAAACCCCTTAATTCTGATACCGCAAGAAATACTTAATGATTTTCCCGTCGCAAACGATAGAAGCGATATTGATGAAGTTGTTGATCATAACTCCAAACTACGTAGTCAAATAAACTCAATGATAGGAGAAGAATGGGAAAAGGCTTTTAAGAGTTTAAGAAAATCAGAACTGAAGCGCCTCTTTATCGATAATCCTGATGCTTTAAGAGAACTCATTGAGTTGTATAAAGCCAGTAGAACCGAGCCTTATGATTTTGTAGAAGATCCTTTAGGTGAATTTAATTGGCTAGAAATAGCACAAGAGTATTCTAAGAAATATCCTCTTTCGATTGAGACTGATAAAGTAGTTTCTCCTGAAAATATTCTTGAAATGGTTGTTGTAATTTGTAATCATTTCAAAAAACTTGTTGAAAAAAATGGGTTGTCAATCGTATTCTGGGATAAGTATGATCAATGCAAACATGAAAGATTTGCTCAGCGCTTATTTTTTGGAATTGCGGAAGCCTATTGTAATGCAAATAGTCTGGATTTAAGTCCAGAATCAGATGCTGGTCGTGGACCTGTTGACTTTAAATTATCTAGTGGCAAAGCCAAGGTCAACGTAGAGATCAAATACACAAAAAATAATTTAAGCCATGCTTACGCAGCCCAACTGCCCATCTATAATGAAGCCGAAGGGGCGAGCCACAGCATCCTTTTAGTTATTAGAAATACAGACAAAATTACGGCCTTTGAAAATCTAAAAAAACGAAGACAAAGAGATGTAGAATCTGGCAAGAAAGTCCCTGAAATTATAGTTGACGGGAGAATTAAGCCATCGGCGAGCAAATCTTAGTAAGCTCTTTTACAAAAAGAATCTAATTTCTGCATTAAAGCTTGGATCTTCTAAACATACTCCGGTATGAAATCGATGTTCTTGAAAAAGGAGTCCAGTAGGATGCGCTAGCACCAGCGTAACGCATTCGCTTACGGTTAAAAAATGCGTTACAGCTACGCCTAACACATCTTACTTTTACTGATTTTTCAACCTAATCCCCCTTATGGATGCTAAGCTGACATGTTTTCACCTAATTACCCCTATGGAAGTGTTGGACAGAGTCATGTCCACCTGGTTACCCAAACTAGGATATTAGGTGAAAAATTTATTTCTAAACAATTGTTGTAGGGATGTGAGGTTCGAATGACTAGGCTTTCTTTAGTTGAAAGATAGCTGTGAGGGCGTTTGGTTGGGTGCAGTCTCTAAGCTTTAATCAAATTTTTATTTAACAAGGAGTATCTCAATGCTTCGTAGTCAATTTGTTTCTTTGATGGTCCTAACTGGGTTAATAGTTCCGTGCACAGCCACGGTAGCCCGTGCAGACTTTGCACGTTTGATGTTAGACAGTGAACCTGGTGACTACATAGGGTCAGGTAACACGTTTGATATTACTTATGACACTAACCTTGGTGACAGTATTTCTGCTGAGATTCGTCGTAGTCTATCCGATGGTAGCCCCGCCGAGTTGCTCTGGGTTCTGGATCGTTCATCGACACCTGAAAATGAATTCGCTCTTGTATTTTTTGGAACGGATGCATTAGGTATCCCAATTCAGCCGGGATTCTACCCCGAAGCTCGACGAGCCGACTTTGCGCCACCTGGGTTTGCAGGTTTGGATATATCCTTTCAGAACCGTGGTTCAAACCAGGTCTTTGGTAGCTTCACCATCAATGAAGTAACTTTTACACCTGACCGTTCGCAAATTTTGACCTTTGATGCAGAGTTTCTGCAAAGATCAGAGAGTCCTACCGCTCCTGCACTACGTGGGCGGTTCCAATTCAACACACAGACTGCTGCTGTTTCTGAGCCATCGTCTGCCTTGGTAGTGGTGAGTGCTGGCTGCCTAATACTCTATGGTCGAATTCGACGAGGTAGAGGAGCAAGTACAACTTCTAGGGAAGGATAGTTAACCTAGGATTTTGTCGATTGGAATACCGTATCGATAAAAACCGCGTCCTAACAATTTCAACGCATACCGATCGCCAAAAGGTTACCTGCTGAGCGCTTAAGGTTATCTACGGCCGACAGTTGCGACGGTTATGCTGCTGAATTTTGTGGGGAGCGGCTGCAAGCTAATCTGTTGGTGGCTTATTTTTAAGGAACTAACTTTCCTAAAATACGTCTTAGATATGCAAACGCTTTCATTAATCAACATTGCTAAGGCAATCACAATGAATTCAAAGCAATTAGCGGCCTTAACGTGTGGCGTGGCTTTGGTATCAGCAGGTGCGATCGCAAGCGCCCAACTTCTCAAAAGCGAAGCTCCTGTTGCTGAACTCAATGCCAATCATGAAGAACGTGTACAGCAAGCCACTGCCACTGCTCTAGCTCAGCAGATCGCCCAACTAGAAGTTGAAAAAGTTCTTCAGGGCGAAATATTCACGCAAGAAGCACCTATGATGGTTCATTTGCAAGAGCAGCAATTGAGTCTTGAAAAACGCCTTTCCCAGCTGCAGCCCGATAGTAGTCAAAATGCGGTTGTTGTCGCTACCGCTAGTGCTATCGAGTCTGAAATTGCTGGTTTAGAGGTGCAGTATGCTCAAGACCAAGCGAAATTTTTGGATTCTCACCCAACGCTGCAGATGCGTAAAGCTCAAATCGAAGCCTTGCGCCAACGCCTAGCTACGCTGTAGTAGTAAGAATCACTTATTTGACAAGGGTAAAAATTAGTTTTGTAGGATGGGCAAAGCAAAGTGTGCCCATCAATGCATGTAAGATTAAAAGATGGGCATGGGCTATCGCCCTTTGCCCATCCTAAAGGTGTTTATTTTAGCTTTAGATATCTCTCCTAGTCTGACCGATGCTTGGACAATTATGGCAATCAACACCGGACTAGTTACTACGCTTTTTGTTTTAGTTATCACCAGCCTAGCTACTGGCTATGGCTTTGGTGTTAAAGCTCAACAGCTTCCCTTCTCGGCAGAAATTGGATTCAGTGAACAGCAATTTTCATTTCTGAGATGGTGGGTCAAGTTAGCCTTAGTTATTGGGGTTTTACTGCCAATTGCCCTGTGCATTCAGGCGTGGGGACAACCTGCCTCACTAATGTTCTGGGGGAGTTATCTAGTCGTAGTTGCTATACAGTTAATTTCTGAGCGCGTATTCAGTCAATGGTTAGTCTCTAGTGTTGTGGTACCCATCGGCTTTGGCTACACCGCTTTTCGGCTGTGGCAATTACTGGATGGATTCACCCAGCTATCCTTGTCAGGTCTGCCATTGCTGGGCTTTGTTAGTGTTGTCCTGTTCTGGATTGCCAACTTAGTAATGTTGATGACGATAGCCATTCCAACGGTTTATCAAGGGCAGAGACTCCAAGAATAGTTTTGTAAGGTGGGCACAACCCTCTCAAGCAATCTACTACGAACTGATTTGGGCCTCTCGCTTCAGCGACGGCACTTCTCGCCAAAATAGAGCAACGGCAACTAGCCCAATAATTAGCTGAATGCCGCCGAAAAGGGCCAGAGATGGCCCAAAGCCAAACCGCAGGAGTTCGCCAAACACGAGACTGCCCACACCAAATCCGGTAAATAGAGTAAATACCTTCAGGCCCATCGTTTGGCCCAAGCTGTTTTCGTCGCCCAAGTCCGTCACAATGCCGACAAATAAAGGCTGAGTCAGGTCATACCCCAAAGACAGCACCAGCACTGCAAGGGTTGTGCCAACAGCCGGAATTTTAGGAATCATCGCTAGGCCAGCCAAGGCCGCCATCACCAGCCCCAGCGGCACCAGCCAGCGTCGGCCCCAACGATCGACAGCTCGACCGATTAAAGAACTCAGCAGCAGCCCCGGAATACCGTAGCCGAGAATGGTCAGGCCAATACTGAGCGCATCCATGCCATAGCGCTGCGACAGGTATAGCCCCAGCCAGGTATATACGCCAGAGTGGTAAATGCCGTTCCACAACACGTAGGCATAGGTTCGCTGCCCCCGAAAGCTGGACAGGATCTGGCTGTATCCCCTAAATACTTGGCGCAGGCTGGGCAGCTTATCCACTTTGGGAGTGTCGAACAAGGCCCCATAGGGGTGGAGCCGCCAAAGCACGATTGCTGCTAAAACGGCTGTTCCCACAAAGAGCCACCGCCAGCCGATAAAGGGCTCTAGAATGGCACCTCCCGCAGAACCTGCTGCCATACCGCCCTCCATTGCGGCAAACACCAGCCCCAGCTTGCTGCCGCGCTGCTCAAAGGGAAAGAGATCGCCGACCAAGGCAAAGGTGAGTGGAATAACACCACTGGCTCCAAGGCCAGTCAGCAGTCGCCAAAACGAGAGCTGAGCCGCTGTTTGAGCAGTTGCGGTCAATGCAGTACAGACAACAAAAATGATCAGCGAAATGCGGATGATAGACCACCGCCCAAATCGGTCAGACAGCACTCCGTAGAACAGCGCCATCAACGCATAGGACAGCATGTAGGCGGGAACGATGAAGCCGATTTCTTGAACTGGAACGTTAAAGACTTCAGCTAGGCGCGGAATCAGGGGCGCAATCATGTAGCCCTGAAGAAAAATCAGCCCGGCAGCGAGCGAAAGCAAGCCAAACAAAGCCTTGTGCTGCTTCAAGCGAATAGCGCGATCAGCAGCTTCGGTATGAGGCTGGGGCCTAAAACGGTCTGTTCGATTTGGCATGGGATTTTAGTGTGTCAGCTCATATCACGCTCTGAAGGTTTGGCTCTAAAGCCGCGTTGCCCGACTTCAAGCAACAACGCCAACCATCGGCAGAGCAGTGCCTTAACAAAGTCAAGGTTCTATGACAGGTATGTTAACACTTGTGAACTGTTTAACAATTCACTACAAGTTATCGACGGAATAGCCATATTTTTTGCCTGTTACTGCCAAAAGATAGATGCCTTTCTGTCACAAACCTGCTCATAGACAGTGGAAACTGTTATTAGAAACTCATATAGATTAACTATTGGCAACTCGTATATTTTTTGTGCAAGGGGTAGATGTTGTGTCTCTCAAAGACGTGGATTGGGAAGGTCTTTCCAAAATTAATGAACTTCAGGAATATTTTGAGCAAGATTACTCAGGATTTCAGGAGCTAATTGAGCAAGCAATTAGCCAAGTAGAAAAGTTTAGTCAAGATGACTTGATGCATTTGGCCGAACTGCGTGTACTTGAAGTGACTAATGGCTGCGTTCAATGGGGATTTCGATTAAACAACAAACACAGCTTGCCAGCAGATAAAACCCGTGAGTCTATGCGAAAGGTGATTGGATTTATTAATGAGCAGAAACTGTATTTCCCCAGCAAGGGAACTATCGCGTTTGATCCTGAAGTAAAGATCTACATGAAGGAGTTTCGTGAGCTTTACTGGCAGACCTTTAAGTATCATCTTCCAGGCGCAGATCGTCAGTTTTATGCAGGCTCTGCAGGTCAATTTATAGCCTGCGGACGTCAGCGATTGGAAGCAGCGATGGAACTTGTTAGAAAAGATTATGAAGCGCTTTTCTCGCCGTACTTCATTGAGCGCGGGCGAAAGTATTTGGCTCCCTATCTTGCCTGTATTTAATGCGCTTAACTAGGACCTGCCTAGCGTAATGATTTCTCGCTAAGCGCTAACAACCAAATCCCGCTGCTTTAGCTGAATGCTGTGTTGACTGGCCCAGGTTAAGAGATCGGTGAGGCTGCGATCGCAATACTTCCCATATCGCTCCCGCTTGTTCTTAATCTTGGTCGGCAGCGCCGGTAAAATGCCGAAGTTAGGCGGCATCGGCTGAAAGTGCTTCGGTTCTGCCGAGCTGATGAAGTCAAACAGCGATCCCATCATTGTGGTTACCGGCAGCGTTAGCGGGGCTTGGCCTAGGGCAACGCGAGCGGCATTAGTGCCAGCCAGCCAGCCCCCAGCAGTGGCGGCAGTGTAGCCTTCTGTGCCCACCAATTGACCCGCTGCCAGCAGCGTTGGACGGGTTTTGAACTGCAAACCCGCGCTCAGCAGCTCTGGCGAGTTGATAAAGGTGTTGCGGTGCATCACCCCCATGCGGACAAATTCAGCATTTTCCAGACCGGGAATGAGCTGAAAGACGCGCTTCTGCTCGCCCCAGCGCAAGTTAGTCTGAAAGCCCACGATGTTCCACAGGTTACCGGCTCGATCTTCCTGCCGCAGCTGCACCACGGCGTAGGGCTTTTTGTCTTTGTTGTCGGGGTCTTTAAAGTCGCCAAATCGGGCGTCAAAAAGCCCTACGGGCTTGAGCGGACCATAGCGCATGGTGTCTTCTCCCCGCCGCGCCATCTCCTCAATCGGCAGACAACCCTCAAAAAACTTCGCCGTCTCTCGCTCAAAATCCTTCAGCTCTGCCTGCTCTGCTTCACAGAGGGATTGCCAAAACTGTAGGTACTGCTCCCGGTTCATGGGGCAGTTCAGATAAGCTGCCTCGCCTCGGTCGTAGCGCGAAGCCATAAACGCCACCTCGCGGTTGATGCTGTCACCCACCACAATGGGGCTAGCCGCATCAAAAAAGCTCATGTAGGCCTGTCCGGTCAACCGCAGCAGATCGGTAGACAGCGCCTCACTGGTCAGTGGCCCTGTGGTCAGCACCACCACACCCTCCTCGGGAATGTGGGTAACTTCGTTCCGCCGCAGCTCAATCAGCGGGTGATTTGCCAGCGTCTCGGTCAAATCCTGGCTAAACACGCCTCGATCCACAGCCAAGGCTCCTCCCGCTGGCACCTGATGCTGATTTGCCTTGCCGATAACAATAGAGCCTAGCTGCCGCAGTTCTTCGTGGAGCAATCCCGATGCCCGGTCGGTCGCCTGAGCCCCAAAGGAGTTGCTGCACACCAATTCTGCCAAATGCTCTGAGTGGTGAGCTGGAGACTGCTTTAGGGGCCGCATTTCATGGAGCACCACCGGTATGCCCGCCCGCGCAATTTGCCATGCCGCCTCAGTTCCGGCCAATCCTCCCCCAATTACATGAATCGGCTGCATGTCTTCTGGCATTCCCGCTGTGTCCACTGCTTTGGCTTTTCTAGAATAGCGAGTTTTTGAGTCTTACAGTGGCCTTTGCAAGGGCTCGAAGCGGGCGGTTTTGATTGTGCTCAGCTGGCTGCTTCAGCAGCTTTGTCGGTTCATTGAGGTTAACTATCAAACAAGACACATGGGATTTACGGAGGGGTGGTGTTGCGATCGCACCTCTCAAAAGATGGAATTGCCCTCATTAAGGAATCGGATTCAAGCATAAAGATTATGGCTGTAGAGAGAGGTTGAGTACGGTTGAGGTGTCCTATTACCTAGGTAAGAACATGCATGTTTAGGAGACAACCTCATGCCTAACGAAAATACAGAATATCAAAGCAACGAAGCTTCATCTCAAGAGTCACAAGTCCACAGCTCCAAGTCTGACAACAACGTCGCTGACTATAATGAAGATGTTTTGCCCCAAGAGGCCCAGTCCCTGCCTCAAGAGGCCAAGCAAATCTTTATGGCAGCCTTCAAGAGCGCCGTTGATGATGGCCTCAGCGAAGGCGGAGCCCACGACGTAGCTTGGAGCTCGGTCAGAAATACTTTCGCTCAAGATGAGAGCGGAGAATGGTACTTCAAGGCTGAGCGCCGCGAAGTTGGCAGCAACACGGGCACCATGCCTAACTCCTAGTTCAGGCAGTTAGAAGCCGGATTGCCATCAGCTTGAAATCAGGTGGGATTGATTAAACGAGGCAGCCCGGCTTTACTTCTTTAAAGTTCTGAAGTTCACTAGACATTCAATTTAAACAATTTCATAGTTGCAGCACAGAGGACGTAGTGTTTAAGCCTACTTCAGGTTTTAATGCTCGTCTCTTGCTGATGTCTCCCAAAAATTTAACTTAATTTGTAACTGCCTCATCAATAGTGAAAGTCTATTTTTACGATCTCTATTGAGTTCCACAAATACAGTGGCAGCGCTAGTTTGCTGGCTGCTCAAGTAGGAGAAACTATACTTTCTGAAATCATTCTTGCGACCCAAATAAAACTTTCTGTTGGTGTCTCATGAGTAAGACGTCTCTAATGCGGCAAATTCTTAAGATGAAGGCGAATCACCGCTTAAGTCTTTGATAGAGGACGTAATTTTTTATGGATCCCCAACAGTTGAGCCGCGAACTGCGGGAAGGCACTAGCCCCGACCTGCAGCGCCGCCGCCAGATTATCGGTCTATCGATGCTTGGAGCTACGATGGGCCAGCTTGTCTCTCTTTACCAAACAGGTATTATCAAGCATTTGCCTGACCCTCCCGTGTCGATTTTCGACGCTGATAAGGTTGATTCGTCTGAGTATGCTTACAAGCGGCTCGACACACCAGATGGCCTAATGATGGTTACGACCTACGCCCTCACGGCTTGGTTAGCGGGCGCAGGTGGCGAAGACCGGGCCAAAACTCAGCCTCTGCTGCCCATTGCGATGGGAGCCAAGCTGCTGCTAGATATCGCTACCAACGTCAAACTAGCGAGTGAGGAATGGCAGGAAAATAAGGCGCTTTGCGAATACTGTCAGCTGGCTTCACTGGCTTCACTGGCTTCATTTGCGATCGCACTGCCCGAAATCACGACTGCTGTTCAGACCCTGATGGGTGACAGTAAATAATTCCTACAATACAGGCAAGGGCGCACCTCGGTGCGCCCCTCAAAAATCAAAAACTTGCCCGCTCATTAACTCTGGCTGCTGTCAGAGTCTTCGCTGTCGAGGCTGTCTTCATTCTCAATCGGAATATTCATGCTAGACATGGTTGTATCGAGATCGACCTGATCGGTTGAGCTCAACATTTCCTGCTCAGCACTCACCCGCACTCCTCGTTCTGACTCAGACGATGAATTCGATTGTTGTTCTGATTGCTCAGGCATATCGTAATCCTCCAAAGCTTCCGGGATTTGTGTTTGCAGCTTAACTAGGTTTAGCAGTTGCGAAATCCTCAAATAGTCAGAATGCGGCTAATCAGTAGATTGCTCAATCCAGTCTTTGGCCCAATAGAAAGAAACGCCCGCTCGTTGAGCTGCAGTTCTGTCCTCCGGGCGGTCGCCAACATAGAGACATTCCTCCGGCTTTTGCTGATACAGCCGCATTACCAACTTCAGCATTCCCGGCCCGGGCTTACGAAACTGTCCTGACCACTGAGTTTTGCTGTGATTGTGTACCCCGCTGCGGGTTACGCGGAAACACTTTTGGCCCCGAAAATCAGGACAAAAGAAAATTTCCTCAAGTTCAGGTACCAAAGCCAGAGTGTATTGCTGCTCCTGAATGCACTCCTGCAAAGACTTGTGCCCCGCTGCGACCCCTCCCTGATTGGTCACTCCAACAATCTGACCCTGTTTTTGGAACGCCTGAATGACTTGATGAGCTCCCTCAATTAAAGTCTGATCTTCGGGATGCTCAAAATATTGAGCCCCACTGAGCGGCTTTCGAATTGTGCCGTCCATATCCACAATCAGCAGCACACTATGCTCCCTGTTCTATTCGGCTTGCCTGTCCTGTTCAGCAACCTAACAAGAATGAACAAAGGTCATCCCTGCTTTTAGAGTGAAAGCCATTTACTTCAAAAGATTGACGCCTCTCTACAAACAGCCACCTACGCTGAAGAGATGGGATTTGAGTAGCTGTACTTTCAGTTTCAGCTTCAGGAAATCCTAGAAAACCAGCAGCATGCCAGCACCTATTCCTTTTCCCTTCATCCACCCAGGAGATTACAGCATAATGCCAGAGGAGCAAAGCTTAGAGGGGCAAGCAGCCTCAAAATTAATTGAGATGCTGCTGTCTAGTCAGCTAAATAATGCTGACAAAATGGACATTAATATTCATACCGACTTGGGAAAGATAGCCCAGGGAAAAATGGATTCTGTTTCCATTTCAAGTAAAGATATTGTTGCTCAACAGGGCATCAGTGTACAGGAATTAGAAGTCCAGACAGACGAAATCTCAATCAATCCACTGAGCGCTTTATTTGGCAAGCTTGAGCTCAATGAGCCAGTCAACTCTATTAGCCGAGTTGTTCTCACAGAAGACGATCTTAACCGGACGTTAAGCTCTGATCTGCTGCGCGACAAGCAATTTGTTATTCAGCTAGATGTAGAGGGAGAAAGGGTGCCGTTTAAGCTGTTGCCTCCTATAGAAGTGAGGCTTCCGGGCGAAGGCAAAGTGGCCTTTGGTGGCAATATAGAGGTGTTCGACGGAGGCAGAGAACAACAGCTCCAGGTGCAAGGCACAGTCTATCCCCGCACCGATGACCATTCTGTTCTTCTAGAGAATTTTGCCTTTGGACAAGGTCAAGCCCTTTCTGTAGAGATCATGCTGGCCTTTATCCAGAAGTTTAAGCAGCTTATCCATCTGCCCTTTCTTCACGTTAATGGAGTTGCTGTTCAAATTCAGAAGCTAGAAGTGCGTCGGGGTAGCCTTGCGCTTCTGATTAGAGCCCAGATTACTGAGCTGCCTGCCTAATTGTTGTTTCCTGTAACCCCTATCACTAAGGGCCTAGGTAACCCTGGCGTGGAAGATCTATTCAAAAAGTAAAAAGGCTGAGGAAATATCCTCAGCCTTTTTACTTTGCCTTACTTTGCTTTATCGCAGTTAGCGGTACTTTTTTAACGTCGGATGTTGCCTGCCCTAAACTGATTGACCATTTGATTGGCCATCTGGTAGTGACCATCAATGTTGGGCAGTAAAGTAGATGCATAGCTCTGGACATCTGGAGTCCGGCCTTGCTGGATGACGGTTCTATAGAGACCGATCGTTCTTAGGTGTGCGTTTTCTTGAGCTTCCATGTAGGCACGGTCGAAGTTGGCTCCGCTCAGCGAGGCTAGCTCCTGTGCGATCGCAGTATTCAGCGGCCCCGGATCTGCGGGTAGGTTAACGCCGTACTGTCTAGCGATCGTCGCCAGTCGCTCGTTTGCCTGAGTATGCTCTTCAATCATCTGCTGAGCAAAGCTTCTCACCTGCTGATCTTGAGAGCGCTGCAAAGCTAGCTGAGAAGTTTGAATCTCAGCATTATTTCCCTGAGCGGCCATGATTATAAACTCGCGGTCCAAGCTGCTGATAGCTGCAGCTTGCTGCTGTTGTCCGGGCCTTACTTGAGGGCTTTGCTGAGTGCCTGGCTGATTCACGTTCCCTGGTTGCTGTCCTGGCAGCCTACCTGGCTGGTTTACGTTCCCAGGCTGGTTCACGCCTCCGGGCCGCTGTTGCTGTTGGCCCGGTACGGTCTGAGGGGTTTGCCCTGCGCCAGGTGTATTGGGTTGATTCATCTGAGCGACTGCTGGCAGACTGATCAGAGAAGTGAGCGCAACAGCGCCTAGAAATGCAGTGGTTCTTTTGGTGTAACGGCGCATTTTCATGGTGATTAAAGTTGAAGAATAAACAGCAAGACAAGAAACAATCTAGGTCCTTTTAAGCGACCGCAACTGTCATTAACTCATGCCCTGATAGCTAGACTAATCATTAATAATGCCTGTAAGACTCTATCAAAAGAACAGGGAAGCATAGCCCCAAAAGGTAATTGTTCGAATACCTAATTGGTTCCGGGATAAAGCCCTCGTTCGTTTGCTTCTTACCTTAAAGGGCTGCCCCATAGGGCAACCCTTTAAGATTTTTTGAACAAGCTAATAGGTATTTACAGGTGCTTAATTGCCGAGTTTGATGACCCAACCCACCTACACCAACCGGGCTCTGTCGTGAGGCTCATCAAAGTTAAGAATAGGCCCCTTAGGGACAATTCCAGTGGGATTCACATTTGGGTGGCTGCGGTAGTAGTGCAGCTTGATGTGATCTAAGTAACACACTTCTCGAATTCCCGGTATTTGATAGATATCCTTCAGGTAGTTCCACAAATTAGGGTAGTCTACAATCCGGCGGAGGTTACATTTGAAGTGAGTAACATAAACCGCATCAAAGCGAAAAAGAGTGGTAAACATGAAGATGTCCGCTTCGGTAAAGCGATTACCACATAGATAGCGCTGCTTTTCTAGAACCGTTTCCCAGTAATCAAGGGCATCGAATAGCTCGGTGACGGCATTTTCATAAGCTGTCTGCTTGGTCGCAAAGCCGGCTCGATAAACCCCGTTATTAATAGGTTGATAAATAGCCTCAATGGCGGCTTCAATCTGATCGTGTAAATCGGGTGGACACAGGTCGATGTCATTCTTAGCGAAGCTGCCAAATTTCTTATTTAGCATTCGCACGACTTCGCGAGATTCATTATTGACAATCGTCTCTGTCTGTTTATCCCACAGCACAGGTACCGTTACGCGTCCGGTAAAGTCGGGCTCAGCCTTGAGGTAGATGTCTCGTAGGTACTGCGCCCCGTTCACTGAGTCGGGCATGGCTCCAGGAAAATCTGAGAAAAACCAGCCCTCTTCCCCCATTATTGGATCCACTGCCGATAGTCCGATCACCTCTTCTAAGCCCTTTAGCTTGCGGGTGATGGCAGTCCGGTGTGCCCACGGACAGGCCCAGGAAACGTAGAGATGGTAGCGCCCTGCCTCAGCTTTAAAGCCGCTCGATCCATCAGCGGTAATCCAGTTACGAAAAGTCGTTGAGGGTCGGATAAAACGGCCATCTGTATCCTCTTGGTCCCGTTCCTTTACCCAGCTACCCTCAACCAGCATGCCCAATGCCATGAAATCTCCTTGCTCTATTAGCTCTTCTACCAAGCTATAGAAAACCTCAGTTGTTAGCTATTGACATCCTTCTCAGGGCTGCTCATCTTCCTACCGACGGAGTTTTAGCTGTGAACGCTGCCGTCGGGTAGGGTTGTGCCCGTCAAAATCGCTCCAGTTAGATTGGTGCTGCTGATTTCTGCGCGAGTCAACACGGCTGCTGTCAGGTCGGCCTCGGCTAGGTTGGCCCGTCCCAAGTAGGCGTCTACTAGCATGACTTCACGCAGGTTGGCCCGCTGTAGATCGACGCGGCTAAGATCGGCTCGGTTCATTCGGGCCATTTGCAGGTCGGCATCGGAGAGTTGAGCCTGCTGCAGTTTGGCTTCGGTGAGGCTGGCTCCCTGAAGCTGGCTGTACCTGAGGCTGGCGCTATTGAGAATGCAGCGAGAGAGGTTGGCGTGAGTTAGCACGGTTTCGTCTAAATCGGCCCCAGTTAGATCGGCCTCTGCTAGGTAGGCGTGGGATAAAATTGCGCCTCGGAGATTAGCCCCAGCTAGGTTCACGCCCCTTAAAACAGCCTCACTCAAATTTGCGCCGCTTAGATCAACGTTGGTTAGATCGGCCCCGGCTAGGTTGGTTCCTCGCAGGTCTGCTTTGTGAAGGTTGGCCCCACGCAAATTAACAAAGTAGCTGCGTCGCTCTAATCGTAGGTTGGCTCCCCGCAGACAGGCTCCAGTTAAGTTGGCTCCACTGAGGTCGGCATTGCGCAGGTCAGCCTCGCTGAGGTTGGCATCTAACAGGTCAGCTAAGGTCATGTCAGCGCTCCGCAGGTCAGCATTTTGCAGGCTGGCTCCATGCAGATCAGCGTCTCGCAACACGGCTCCAGACAGATCTGCCTGGTTGAGGTTGGCCCCGGATAGCTGAGCCCGGTGCAGATTGGCTTTTCTAAAGTTGGCCCGACTTAGGTAGGCCAGCATCAGGTTTGCGTTTTCTAGGTCGGCCTGGGACAGGTTTGCGCCAATTAGATCGGCACCTTCTAAGTTAATGCCGACTAAGGGTTCACCCTTGAAGTTCAGGTTTCCTTGGGCATAGTGGTGCAGTAGCTCGCTGGCGTTCATGGGCTGTTATCCTGCTCTCGGCAGGGAAAGCGCAGTTTGGATCTGATTAGGAGGGGGAGGCAGCGTGGCGCTGGGTGGAGCAACAGCCTCTGATTGACTACCCACTGCCGGGGGCTGGTTAGTGCCGCTGCAGGGTGGATCGGGAGGGTAGTAGGCTTTCATAGCGCGTGCGATCGCACCGGCTACCGCCACATTCTCTCCAGCATTATCTAGACAGTGAGACAGAATGGTCAGCTTGCTTTCCAGGTCAGCAAAGGTGGGGCAGTAGTCGAAGGTTTCCTGCAGCAGTTGATCTAGGGTCTGGCTCTTGAGCGCTGACCAGTCTTGACGGCTAAAGCTAAAAGGCCCGTGTAGGCAGGAGTGTAGCAGCACCTTAGCGCGCAGGGGGTTGGCATACCGCATAATTTCCTGCCGCAGGCCAAATAGATTACGACGGTCAAGCAGCCCCACTGGCATCACCGGGATAGGCCGTACCTCCCCAGCTGAGATAATCGGCACCGAGAGAGCCGTGTGCAGCGTGGTCATATCTTGAACTGCCGCCGGAAACTGCTCAATTGAGGTAACCTCGCTGTTCACCTCAACCGCTTCTCTATCTACCGGGGCCGATATCTGGGTCAACTCCGGCTCCGAAGCATACAGCCTTTGGAATTGTTCAATAATGGCGTTGGCTAGCCGGGTATATTCGGCTTTGCGGTTGAGCCGCTTAACAATTCGGCTCAGCTGATATTTTAAGTCCTGAGCTGTGGGGGAAACGGTATGGGTTTGCCGGACTAGCTGCTCAAGGCTGTAGTTTTCCAGAATGCTGCGATCGTTTTCCCAAATGTTGTGGCAAATGCAGTAGAGCAGCTTGCGCACCCGCAGAGCATCGGACAGGGTTTCCAGCGTCACGGCAATGGCTTCGTAGGGCTGGGGAGCAGATGGGGCCAGCCCCAGAGCTGTCACTTCACCCAGCATTTGGGTCAACTCCATGGTCTGGCGGTACCACGGTTCTATCTGCATCAAGACAGTAGCGGCCACCGCTTCGTAGAAGGCCCGACGGTTGAGGCCAGCCACAATCCGGTTTAGCTGAGCTTTCAGGGCTGCCAGCGTCGGATACCGCTGTCTCAATGTTTCTAGTAGGGCCTTTAGCTCAAACTGATCCAGCACCGCCGTGTCGTTTTCCCAAGCCTGCTGGCAGGCCGCAAAGATCAGCTTCTTAATGCGCGGGTAGTGGGTGTTGCTCTGGAGCCCGGCAATTGCTGTTGCCAGCGTTGCCTCCGGCGTCACCACTATTGGATGGGTAGCGTCCGTCAGGGAAGTATGCCCCTCAGCATCTTCATTTTCTGGCAGCGGGTCAACCTGATAGGCTGGCACCGGCTCTTGAATGTTCTTAAGCTTCAGCGGACCGAGGAAGGCAGCATTGAGCTGCAGCCGGGCTTTGACCACATCGTGAATCGTCTGAGAAATGCACAGGCCGCCTGGTTTGGCGTAGGTCTGGAGTCGCGCTGTAATGTTTACGCCATTGCCCATGACATCCGACTCATTTACCAGGATGTCTCCCAGGTGAATGCCGATGCGGTGCATTAACCCTGGAACACCAGTTTGGTCTTGATTGAGATCCGCCAGCCGCTGCTGAATCTCCAGGGCACAGGAGACGGCCTGAACGGCGCTGACAAAGTAGACCAGCAGGCCATCTCCGGTCGATTTCAATAGGGTGCCTTCAAAGGCTTCGCACAGTTCTCCAATTAGCTTTAGATCTCGGTCAATCAGCCGCAGCGTCGATTCCTCGTCAACCGACATGCGGGCACTAAAACCCACGGCATCGGTCATCATGATCGCCGCCAAAATGCGATGACGGGGGTTTGACGAAAGGACTCGGTTCTCCATGGGAGCGGGTTGAGAGGCCACTAGGTGCAGAGTTGGAAAAACATCCCCAGGGCTGCTTTCCGATATAAGGTTGCCCTTTTAACGACCTTAACTCGCCATAAAAGACTCCCAAAGCGGAAAACCTTTACCGGGCCTTCATATCTGCGATCGCACCCCGCGTCATCGCGGCAATCGTTTGATCGGTGGCCTTGGGCAATTGATAGTATTTTCCCCCTGCCGTTTTGGCCAGTTCTTTGCCAAAACCGGTCGAGACAAACTTGCGCTCGGTGTCGATAATCACCAGCTGGTAGCCCATTGCCCGAATGCGGCCAGCAATGTCTAGCAGCTCCCGCTTAATATCCGGCTTTTCGTCGGGTTCTAGCGGCTCGCCCAAGGAGCGGGCCAGCGGCACGTTACCCCGGCCATCGGTAATGGCCACAATAATTACATTGCCAATATCGCCCGACTGCTGAGCGTTGGTGCCTACGCGCACCGCTTGGGTCAATCCGTGGGCGAGCGGTGAGCCGCCGCCGCAGGGCAGACGCTCTAATCGACGACGGGCCATAGCAATGGAGCGCGTCGGCGGCAGCAGCACTTCGGCTTGCTCTCCTCGAAAGGGGATCAGCGAGACTTCATCCCGGCTTTGGTAAGCTTCGGTCAGCAGCTGCATCACCGCTCCTTTGGCAGACTGCATTCGGTTCAGCGCCATCGACCCGGAGGCATCGACCACAAAGATGATCAGCGAGCCAGCCTTGCGAGCCAGCCGCTTAGCCCGAATGTCGGCTTCTTCGACCACGACCTTGCGGTTGGGATAGCGCTCTCGGCGGGCTTTTTGGTAGGGGGCGGCGGCCCGCAGCGTTGCGTCTACAGCAATGCGCCGCACTGGGCCTTGGGGCAGTACCGGCTTGATGTAGCGGCCTCGATCTTCTGATATCACCAGGCTTTGGCTACCCGACTTGCCCTGACGGCTCATGGCCTGGGCAAACATCAGCATCGCCGGATCGAGAATGACGCCTTCTGGGTCAAAAATAAACTCCTCTGGTACTGAAGGGGGAGTCTCTTCCTGCTCCTCCTCCGGCTCGGGCTCGTCTTCTGAGTTGTCCTCGGGTTCCTCGGGCTCGTCCTGAGGTTCCTCAGACTCGTCCTGATTTTGGGGTGGCGGCGGTGGTGGGGGTGGCGGCGGTTCTTCTGAAGGGGGTTGTTGGGTCAGCGAGCGAGGGATAATCACCAGCTCTACTGCCGCTCGCAGATCTTCTGCTGTCACCGTTGCCCGCCCGTCGAGAGCGGCGTGGGCTTTGGCGACCCGCACAGCAAACAGCTCTGCCCGGTGCCCCTGGACGCCGCCTCGCAGCGCTTCTGTCACCAGGTACTGAACCTGCTCTCGGGTGATGCGAACATCCTTTAGCCACTCCCGCGCCAGGATGATCTGGGTCTTGAGGGCATCGAGTTCTTCGGCATACTCGGCTAGAAAAGCTTGGGGATCGCGAGTAAAGCGATTGACCTGCTCTACTACCTCGACTCGGTTTTCTAGGCTCAGCAGGGCGTCGGCGGAGAGTGCGATCGCAATCCTATCGAGCAAATGTTCTCGCAGCACCCCCTCTTCTGGGTTGTAGGTAGCAATTAGCAGCGGCTCGCAGGGATGCTGAAAGCTAATGCCTTCGCGCTCAATCTGGTTGCGTTTTTCCGAAAGCGTGCCCAGCAGCAGATTGGCGATCTGCTCATCTAGCAGGTTAATTTCGTCGATGTAGAGCACGCCCCGATTAGCTTCGGCCAGCAGCCCTGGCTGAAAAATAGTCTCCCCAGCTTTGATGGACTTAGCTACATCTACCGAGCCCAGCAGCCGATCCTCAGTGACTCCCAGTGGAATCTGCACAAAAGGAGCAGCAATCACCTGGGTGGGTAAGTCAGCTACGTCGCGCAGCTCTGCGCCCAATCGCTGTAGCGTTTCATCGTCCCACTGGCAGGGATCGGTGGGATCAGCATTACAACAGGAGCCTTTAATCACTTCAATGGGCGGCAAGAGCTGATGCAAGGCCCGCGCCATCACTGATTTGGCTGTTCCTCGGCGTCCGGCGATGACTACACCACCTAAGCCCGGATCCACAGCGGCCAGCAGCAGCGCCAGCTTAATCGCTTCCTGTTCAATCACCGCTGTCAAAGGAAAAACGGTGGTCAGAGAAGGGCTTGCAGCAACAGTCATGGGGCAGGTGTGTAACGTCCGATCTTCCAGGGTATCAGGAATTGGGTGGATGGGTGGGGCGGTGAGGGTGGGGCGGTAAAGGTGATGGGACGGGTGGGGCGATGGGGGAGACAAGGCTATTCTGTCTTCTGCCTTTAAAGAAAGGGATTTGATCTGGGAATTAAGCTGAAACAACAGCGGCAGAATTGGGCGGTGAAGCTGCAGAAGATCTTTTTGAAACCGTTGGCAGCCCTTTGAAATTGGGCATTCTAGCAGCAGAAAAAAAAGCTTGAGCAGATGGCCTAGGCTCTGTTCTTGCTGCAAATCCTTGATAAGAGAACTCTGCCGTGTACACAAGCGCTGCTGCTTCACATCGCCCTGGCTTTACTCCTGCCCACGCTATCTACTGCAAGTTCTTGATGGAGCGAGCGGCCTATATCCCTTGCCACGTTCGGGTGCCTGATATGCCTCAGCGGATCTCGGCCGTGGCCTTAGATGGCCGGTTTTACAGCTTTTTTCGCGCTATTCCTGAGGCTCAGCGGGCGATTGCGATCGCAACTCGCCTAGGCAAGCGCGACGACGAGATTGTTATGACGCTCACTCGGCGGGGCTACGGCATTTGGGTTAATGAGCCTCAAGCCCAGTATGCACCGCCAGCCAAAGACCCGCGCCACTCTCTCAAGCCTGCTTTTGGCCCTTCTCCCTGCTTAATCTTGAGCGACGCTAGTAGCTACACTCGCTGCAGCTTAAAGGTGCCCGATCTCAGCCAGGTTGTCGACGGGATTAGCCACAACGGTCGTTACTACAGCGTTTTTCGGCAGGTGACAGGGGCGGCAGAGGCGATTGCGATCGCAGCTAAGCTAGCGCAAAGCGGCGATGAAACCTTGATGGTGACTACCAGCGGAGGCCTGATTCTGGCTGTCCGCGAACTGAATGCAATCATCGCTAGCTAAGGGCGCTGTGCTCCTTTTAATTTGGCTAAAGGACCAAAAGCGCCCCATGGGGCGCTTTTGGTGCGTTTTGAAAAGTTAGAAAGAAAAGGTTGCTTAGCTTAACGAGGACCGCTGCCCGGTAAGATGGGCTGCTCTACGGCCTGACGATAAACCTCAACATCATCATTAAACTCAATCGGCAAAATGGCCACCACGTTTTCATGGGGGCGAGGAATGATAACCCAGGTTTCTAGAATGCCGCCTGGCGTGTTTTCAGCCGCTTCTACGCCTGCTGCCATAGCGGCTTTAACCTCCGACACATCCCCCCGAATGTTGACGCAAAACCGGGCGCTGCCGGCCCGCAAATAGCCGACGAGCGTAACCCGCCCTGCCTTTACCATCGCGTCAGCGGCGGCTAAAACTGGTGGAAACCCTCTCGTCTCAAGTGACCCGACTGCCTGTGGCATTGCCGATCTCCTCAGAAAATCCTGTCAGTTCAAAAAAATCCAACCTCAATTGTACGAGGCTTAGGCACCGAAAGAAGACAATCCCAGCGTTATTAGTGGCCTTCCCGCAATTCTTTAAGGTTCGTCAGACTTAGTAATGCTTTAGCAGTGCTGCTCAGACCCAAAAAGGCTCTGACTGTGGCGTGAACTCGATAGGCAGCACGGCTTCAATGTTCTCCTCAGGGTTGGGGATGATGATGTGGGTTGTGACCTCGGCTGCACCGGGACAGGCATCGGCGGCAGCTAGGCCCGCTTCCATAGCCCGTTTAACCTCGGCGACTAGGCCGCGCACCGCGACAAACTGGCGGCCACTCTCGGATCGGTCGTACTTCACTAAAGTGACGCGGGCCGCTTTCACCATTGCATCAGCTGCTGCTAGCACCGCTGGAAAGGTCTGCGTCTCAATCACACCTACAGCAATCGCCATAACTCAGTCTCCTGTACCTGGCCCCGTTCGATCCTCAACTATACCTTGATTCCGCTGGGCTGCGATGGGGCCGCAATGATCCGCTCACAGCCAGATTCAGGTCTGGCCCAATCGTTACGGCACTCCTTGGGATCGCCCCAGCAAAGGCTCAGGTAGAGTTCCGTCCGGGTCGCATCGATCTCGGCCCATTCTGCCTGGGAAATGAGCGTTTCTACGTGTTCTATGGTGGTTGGGCACGGCGGTGTTCCGGCTATCCACAGCCGCATGCCGACCATCGATTCTCGCCAGAAGCTGAGGACCGAGGTTTTGGCTGCTATCAAGGTGACTTTGTCTTGGGGAATAGCGGCTAGCTGGGGGTGCAGCTCGGGAAAGCGGATGGAGCGCTCGCGAAAGCGGCAGGTGTGCCAGACCAGACCCGACACCCCGTGCTCCTGCTGGTATTGGTGGATCTGGGCCCGGAAATCTTGAATGGCAAAGACTTTACTGAGCTTTTCCGGGCCTAGGGCCTTAGCGATAGCGGGATGATCAAGCCGCTGGCTGGAGGATAGCAGCACTCGCTCTCCTTTCCAGTTGGCCCGGAGTTCCTGGTCGAGAATTTCGAGGAGCTGTTCGGTGGTGTAGCTCATCCGCCAACCCGGTAAAGTGCCTTTATTCTATCAACCGGATTTTTCGGAGCCTGTTCGCCTTTATAGTTTTGCTAGCTGATTTATTAAGAGACCATAGAGTCCATCAGCATCTACCTGCTCAATCACCTGGGCGTTGGGCGGTTGGGCTGTGGATTGCCAGCAGTCAACGAGCGTTTGTCCCAAAGTCAGCGGACTGTTAACTTCAATATCAACTCTTAAAGCTCGCCCTGAGAAGAGATGGGGAGCGAGCAAATAAGCAATGACGCAAGGATCGTGGAGCGGTGCACCGGGGAGGCCATAGCGCTCGGCATCGGCTGTGCCGTAATAGGCCAATAAGTCAGCAGCGGCTGCACTCACGGGGGTATTGATAGCGCGAATCCGCTCTAATCGTTCCGGGGTTGTCAGCACCTGATGGGTCACATCCAGGCTGATCAGCGTTAGGTTTAGCCCCGCTTCAAACACGACCTGAGCGGCGTGGGGATCAACATAAATATTGAACTCGGCGGCTGGCGTGACGTTGCCCTGGGTGATTGCGCCGCCCATGACTACGATGCGCTCAATCTGATTTGCGATCGCAGGCTCCTGGATCAGCGCTACCGCAATATTGGTCAGTGGTCCTAGGGTAGCCAGGGTGATGGGCCGCTCGGTCTGAGTCAGCCGCTCCATTAGAAATGCCACGCCATGCTGTGACTGGAGCGACATGCTGGGGTTGGGAAAGGTCACGCCTTCTAACCCAGTGGTGCCGTGGACGTGCTCTGCCGTCAGCAGGGGCCGCAGCAGGGGCCGGGGGCATCCGGCAAAGATGGGAACCTCTGGGCGTCCGGCCAGTTCACAGATCTTGAGGGCATTTTGCTGGGTTAGCGACAGCGGCACGTTTCCAGCAACCGTGGTGATGCCTAGCAGGTTGAGGGCTTCTGGAGAGGCCAAGGCTAGAAGGAGTGCGATCGCATCGTCCACACCGGGATCACAGTCAATAATCAGAGGCAGGGCTGTCATGCCGGTCACCAAAGCAAAGGGTCTCTAGGGGCGGTTATCCCCAGTCTAGGGGCATCTACGCTAGCGTAGGATCGTAGGTAAATTCTTGCAGCGTTCTTGCGTTTAAGCCCTGTGACTCCTTCTCGCTCCCTTTTGACTGCCTGCCTGCTAGGTTTTAGCCTGTTCGTTACGAGCTGTGCTGGTAGCTCCCTGGGCAACTCCCTGGAGCGGTCTTTTGAGGCCGATCCCCAACTGGCTGATAACCCTCCCTTTGGCACTCAAACAGATAGCGGTAGCCCCAGTGCTGGAGACGAGGTAGGGATGGCGGCTACACCTGCTAGGGGTGTCGATAGCCCGACCGAACCCGGCCAGCCAGACTCTGCAGCAGAAGTTGATGCCCTTCCTGACAGTAGCGCTACCCCTGCAGCGCTGGCCGAAGTTCCTGAAGAACTGCGCCAGTACGTTACTGACTTATTAGCGCTGGGTTTGCTCAGCAAATCCCCTACCCCTGAAGGTGAAGCCCAGAGCGAGCAGGACTTTAGCCCCAATCAGGTGATCACGCGCAGCGACTATGCCTATTGGCTGTTAGCAGCCAACAATCGGTTCTATGCAGATCAGCCCGATAGAAGAATTCGAGCGGGCGTTGCCAGCGCCACTGCCGCCTTCAAAGACGTACCGACCTCCCACCCCGACTTTGCTGCGATTCAGGGTCTGGCCGAAGCCGGACTGATTCCCAGCGCCCTGACTGGCAACTCCACTGCGGTCAACTTTCGGCCTGAAGATGCCCTCACCCGCAAAGACTTGATTCTCTGGAAAGTGCCGCTTGATACCCGACAGGGCCTTCCAACCACGTCCGTAGAAGCTGTCACCGAAAGCTGGGGGTTTCAAGACACAGGCAAAATCGAGCCCTTGGCCTTGCGGGCAGTCGCGGCAGATTATCAGAACGGTGAGTTTTCCAACATCCGTCGCGCCTTTGGCTATACCACTTTGTTCCAGCCCGATAGAGGGGTAACCGAGGCTGAGGCTGCTGCCGTTCTCTGGCGATTTGGCTCTCAAACTGAAGGGGTTTCGGCGGCCCAGGTTCGTCAGGGTGATTCGGCCTCAGCAGCGGCAGCAAGTTCTGAACCCGCCCAACCTGCCCAACCTCTACCGTCCACGACTCGCTAATTTTCGCCTAGAAATCTCCAAAGTTAAAGGGGGAGTGCGGTGGCTAAAAGACCACTGCACTCCCCCTTTTGCCAATAGCAGGCTTTTTAGAGAGTCTAGAGAATACCCATGTTGCTCAGGCCCAAAATTGCGCCTGCGCCGATGAGATGCCCAAAGCTTGTAGTTGCCAGCAATGCCGGCAGGCTCAGCCCTCCAAAGAATTGAGGCGCGGGCAGTTGCGGCCCAACATTAGGGTACTTAATGGTGAGCCGGCCAATTACGATCGCCAAAATGTTGGCAATGATCATCACAGCTCCCACTTTGGGGCTCCAGGCAGATGTATCGGCAAATAGTGCCAGCACGGGGAAAAAGTTCAAAATACCGCCTCCTCAGAACAAAAATGAAGCAAAGGCAAAGCCCAATCCATTGAAGGGGAAGCCAGCACTTATAGGAACTGGTCCGCTCCCTTGAAGAGCCTTAGCCATACTTTATCCATGTCGCCCTAAAGCCCTGTTATCCTTTGTTGCAAGAATTTACAAACGCTTTATCGTGAAATTTAGTTCGCCTAACCTGTGACAAAAAAGGCATCCCCCCAAAGGCTGCCTTCCGCCTTTTTTCTCACTTCAGATCGGCTGCGATTGCTTAAACGCTAAGCCTTCTCAACCCTCTTCAGATCTGCAGATACAATCAATAGGCACCAATTGCAGGAGCAACATATGGAACGTGGGCTGCTCTGGCTGCCGCTGCTGGCCGTTTTTATCGGACTAGCCTGGGCAGGCCGGAATGAGTATCAAAAAGTTGAAGCGTACAAGGTCTGGGCGCAGCAGTTTGAGCGAGCAAAATATGATATTTTTGCCGTTCTAGGGCAGTCTGGTACGCGGCTAACCTGGGGCATTCCAACTCGCAAAGGCCCGGTTGACCTAAAGACCCTATCCCTATCGGAAGTCAGTCAGCTCACCCTAAAGGCTGATGGGCAGACCGTAGATCCGGAACACCCGCCTGAAAAGGCCCGTCGCAGTGCCCTTGTGTTGACCCTGAGGGATAATGTCTCTCAAGAAATTCCTTTCACCGATCTCTCTTTGACTATTCAGTGGTTGAATTATTTGCGCCGAGAGGTGCAAGCGCTACAATCGGCATCAAACTAATTTATGACTAGCCCCTCAAGGCAGTGAGAATGGTCTTTCTCAACGTAATTCAGCAGCTATGACCCATGTCTCCTCTGTTTCTCCCAATGAGCTGAGAGAACGTAGACAATCCCTCCGGCGGCAGCGACGAATCCACCTACTACAAGGCTCGTGGCAGATCTTGGCAATGACTGGCCTGACTGCTGGCCTTTTTTGGGGGGCAACCCGGCCGATCTGGCTGATCAAAAGTGCTGATCAAATTGAAGTGAAAGGTAATCACTTGCTCTCAGATCAGGCCATTCAGTCACTGATCCCCATCGAATATCCAAAACCGCTGCTCAAGGTTGAGCCTGCAACTCTAGCTCAGCAGCTCCAGTCCAGAGCACCTATTACTCAAGCTACCGTTACCCGCCAGCTTTTCCCTCCCCAACTGCAGGTGCAGGTGCAGGAGCGGGTTCCCGTAGCGGTTGCCCTACCCCCGGCAGATGCCTCTAGAGGTGAGGGGAGTTACATTCAAGTCGGTCTATTGGACGCAGATGGTGTCTGGATGCCGCAGTCCAGCTTTACGTTTCAGGGAGAAGTTCTCTCGCTTCCTGAGCTAAAAGTCCGGGGCATGCAGGAGCAGTATCGACCTTACTGGCCTGAAATCTACCAGGCAGTAATTCAGAGCCCTATTACTATTTCGGAATTAGACTGGCAAGACCCGGCCAATCTTATTCTGCACACCGACCTAGGGATGGTTCACGTCGGTTCCTTTCCAGATCGTTTTAAGGAGAAACTGTCTACTCTAGACCAAATGCGGGATCTAACTAAACAGTTTGACCGCAAGCAACTTGCTTTTATCGATTTGAGCAATCCAGATCTGCCCTCAATTCAGGTACTGCAAGCTACCCGAACTGGAGTCAGCGCTCCCTAGCTAAAGAAACGCTGAAAAATAGCCTTATTTCTTAAAATCTAGCTTCTACTGGATATTTTCCAGAGTTAGACTGTCTTTCACAGACAAAAGGTTCCGCCTTTGCTGGCTTACACTTTAATGCTGAGAGATTTTCTGAAATTATTCAGTGGTTTGGTTTTTCAACCGAAGTACTCTATAGTTGTCTAAAATCGGCCTGAGCTTGGCAAGTTGGAGCTAAGTTGTATCTTCTTTAACCCCCGGTGTCTATGTCCGACGTATCCATGCCACCCGATGGCCAATTAAACAGCTTTTACAATCACGATTTTCCAGTCAATCAGCCAGATGGTTTTCCGTCGGCAGACCCTATGACTAACTCTGTTTCTCATTCCAACCCTTTTACCCACTCAGGGTTTGCCCATAATCAATCCAGCGATGCCAGAGTCATGTCAGCAGAAATGGCTAACAATGGAGACATCTTTCCCAGCAGTATTGCCAGAATCAAGGTAATTGGGGTTGGTGGGGGTGGCTGCAACGCTGTCAACCGCATGATCAGTAGCGGCTTGTCGGGCATTGAGTTTTGGTCAGTTAACACAGACGCTCAAGCACTCCACATTGCTACAACCAATAATTCCCTACAAATTGGGCAGAAGCTGACCCGAGGGCTTGGGGCAGGTGGCAACCCGGCGATTGGCCAAAAAGCTGCTGAAGAATCCCGAGATGAGCTGGCTCAGGCCTTAGAGGCGTCGGATCTGGTCTTTATCACGGCTGGCATGGGCGGTGGTACTGGAACTGGGGCTGCTCCTATTGTGGCCGAGGTCGCTAAGGAAGTGGGGGCTCTGACTGTAGGGGTGGTAACTCGCCCCTTTACGTTTGAAGGTCGTCGTCGAATGGCCCAAGCGGAGGAGGGTATTGCAGCTCTGCAGGGGCGGGTTGATACGTTAATCATCATCCCTAACGACAAACTCTTGTCGGTTATCTCCGAGCAGACTCCAGTGCAAGAAGCTTTTCGAGTGGCTGATGATATTCTGCGCCAGGGGGTTCAGGGCATCTCTGACATCATTACAATTCCTGGCCTGGTCAATGTTGACTTTGCCGATGTACGGGCAGTCATGGCTGATGCTGGCACAGCGTTGATGGGAATTGGCGTTGGCTCTGGCAAGTCTAGAGCTCGGGAAGCGGCCATTGCGGCGATCTCTTCTCCCCTCCTTGAAGCTTCGATTGATGGCGCTTCTGGAGCCGTCTTTAATGTCACTGGCGGTAGCGACCTGACTCTGCATGAGGTCAATGCAGCGGCTGAAATTATCTATGAAGCAGTCGATCCCAACGCTAATATCATCTTTGGTGCTGTCATTGATGATCGGATGCAGGGAGAGGTGCGGATCACGGTGATTGCGACTGGGTTTAATACTCAGGCTGCTGTCCAGGTAGAGACTGAGGCCTCTCGGGTAACGCCTTTTAAGCGAACCTTTAGTACGCCACCTCCTGCTGCTTCTCAACCGAGCGGAAATGCTGCTACTACTGGGCCAGGTGGACTGGATATTCCGGAGTTTCTACAGCGTCGCCGCCCTAACAATCGCTAGGATCGCGCACGGTTGCGATCGCACCTCCAACCCTAACAGGTTGGCTCTGTAGGTGCTCCATAGCTTGCTTTGGTCGAGATCTGATCTCGGCTTAGTTTATGGTGGAAACGTTTCACCCTGCTGCTATAGCATGGGCATTGAATAGGATCTGATGTTAGGTATGGCTGGGATTGAAGCTGTTCCTGTTGCCCTGACAATTGCTGGCTCAGACAGCGGCGGCGGCGCAGGTATACAGGCCGATTTACGCACCTTCTCGTTTCATCGAGTGCATGGTACTAGTGCGCTCACCTGTGTGACTGCTCAAAATACCCTAGGCGTTAATCGGGTTGATGCGTTGCCGCCCGAAGCGGTGACGGCTCAGATCCAGGCCGTTGTTGAAGATATTGGCGTTGGCGCAGCCAAGACTGGCATGCTGCTTAACCAGCCCATCATGGCTGCCGTGGCGGATGCCCTGCAAGCCTTAAAGATTCACCAGCTGGTAGTCGATCCGGTAATGGTTTCCCGGAGTGGGGCTCAGCTAATCGATGATGATGCGATCGCAACCCTGCGTCAGTCGCTCGTCCCCTTGGCTACGGTGCTTACACCCAATCGCTACGAAGCCCAAATTCTGAGCGGCTTCGAGATTCATACCTTAGAAGATATGCAGGCAGCAGCTCAGGCAATTTACCAGCAGGGGTCAAAAGCCGTCCTAGTCAAAGGCGGCGGCATGGCTGGAGATCTGCGAGGCGTCGATGTCTGGTTTGATGGACAGCAGCCCATCATCCTCAAAACAGAAACAGTTGAAACTATCAACACCCATGGCACTGGCTGTACGCTTTCGGCTGCGATCGCAGCTAACCTGGCCCTAGGCTTTACTGGGCTAGAGGCCGTGGAACGCGCCAAGCATTATGTCACCCAGGCGCTGCACCACGCCTTAAGCCTCGGCAGCGGGCAAGGGCCAGTCGGCCACTTTTACCCATTGCTGTCGTAATTCGGCCAGATCGATTCCCAGTCCTCACAGGTTTCTGCCTCTGGGCCGTAGGGATGCATGGCACAAACCAGCATGTTGTCACCGTAGGCTCGCCCGCAATAGTTGCGGCAGCCCACACAAACAGGATGGTTCTGGAGCATCGGCTCAACCGTACTGTTGATTGGAGCTGTGATCGTTTCGACCAGCAGGCCAATGCCAGACACAAAGGGTGTCAGCAGCGGATCAAGCACCTGCTCTAGGCGGTCGGCCACGTCCTCTACCTGAGATCCTACGGCTTCTTCCCAAGGCTCCACTTGGCGGCCAATGTTGTCGATGATGCGCTCTAGTTCAGGCTCAATCGCCTGCTGAACCTGATCGCTCCACTCGTCAGTCGCCTGTACAAAAGAATCTGAGGCTTCTGCTAAGTGCTGTGCGACCTGCTGAAGCCACTGCTCAGCATCCTGGGAAGCTGTCCCTAGAGACCGGAAAAACTGCTTAGACCACTCATCCATTGGTTGACCCCTGCCTGTAATCTGAACTAGGACTCCCGCCTTAACTGCTCTAGCTCCTGCCGCAGGTTAGCCACCTGACGCCGCAGCTCTTCCGCCTGCTGCTCTTCGGGTGACAAGTCACCTCCGTCAGCATCATCTAAAATTTCAATTCGCCGAGGCTCACTGGCTGTACCGCTAGTAGCTACCCCTTCATCCTGCTGCGCCCGACTGACCATTTCGTTGACCAAGCGCTGGGCCTCTTCGGCAGTAATCTCGCCGCGAGCCACCAGCTCATCTACCAGCTTTTGAGCCTGTACTCGAACGTCTTTTAGAGTAACGCCTACCTTCTCACCCGCGTAAGAAGCAACGCCTACCCCCAGATAAAATGCTTTTTGGACCAGGTCACCAAAACCAGCCATATTCCCAGGCTCCTAACCTATCCCGTACATCTTCCCAGGATAGGGAGAAACTTAATCGACTGCCACCTGCAAAAACCGTCCAGAGAAGTGGTAGATTCACCCCAAGGACTTCCTAAAAACCAAAAGACCCGGAGACCACGCCTGTCACAAGCATCCCGTAATGCTGCTACCTTCCGGTCCTGACATGATTTGGGCGTTGCGACCGCATGGGTCCGAGTCCATTACATCATAACATTATTTGCTCTGTAGAGGCAGGTGCAGCAAAAGACTCTGCTGCACCCAAATCTCCCACAAGACCCGCCCAGCACCACAATTCAAGTTACAACTGGGGTTGCAGTCACAGCACAAGCGCTACCTATGAACCAGCGGCTACGACAGCAGATTGACTTTATCTGCGAAATTGATCGGCTTAAAACTATTCTTCGGCAAACCTTGCTGATGGACGGATCGCGTCAGGAAAACAGCGCCGAACATTCCTGGCATCTGGCGCTGATGGCACTGACCCTGGCAGAATACGCGCCCCCCAAAGTAGAGATCACGCAGGCGATTAAACAACTGCTGATTCACGATCTAGTTGAGATTGATGCAGGGGACACCTTTTGTTACGATGCTGCCGCTAATTTGAATAAGGCCGAACGAGAGCAGGCCGCTGCCGATCGCCTGTTTGGCCTCTTGCCCCCCGACCAACAGCTAGAAATTCGCTGCCTGTGGCAAGAGTTTGAGGAGCAGACAACCCCCACCGCCCGGTTTGCGGCTGCTCTAGATCGGATTCAGCCGCTGCTGCACAACCAGCGCACCGCTGGCGGTACCTGGAAGCAGCACGGCATTACCCGTGAACAGGTGATGCAGCGCATGGCCCCAGTTGAAGTCGGTGCGCCTGAGCTATGGCCGTTTGTTCTACAAATTATCGAAGAGTGTACGGCTGCTGGATTCATTACTGACCAGGTTGCTAGCCCTGCGGCAGCCGGGTAGCAGCGTTAACTTAAATCGCCTATTGCGTCTGTTCGTTACGTCTGTTCTTGTGTTCCTACTGCATACGGTCGATGGTGCGGTATTGAATCGCTTCTGCTACATGGTGCGTCTGTAGGCTGTCGGCCTCGGCCAAATCAGCGATGGTTCTAGCGACTTTGAGAATGCGATCGGTGGCTCTGGCAGACAGGCCCAGCTTTCGCACAGCCCCTTCCAGCAAAGTTCGGCAGGCGTCGTCTAAAGGGCACCACTGCTTTAGGTGGCGGCTCTGCATGTCGGCGTTGCACTGTAAGCCCGATTCGGCCTTGAAGCGCTGGTAAGCCTGCTTTCGAGCCGTTTCGACCCGCTGTATCACTGCTGAAGAATCTTCGCCGGGTGTATGCCCTGTCATTTCTTCCGGTTTGAGACGACTGACGACTACCTGCAAATCGATCCGGTCCATCAGTGGGCCTGATAGTCTGGCCCAGTATTGCTCCCGGCTGCGGGGGGTGCAGGTGCAGGGCTGGACAGAGTCGCCATAGTAGCCACAGGGGCAGGGGTTGGTGCTGGCAATTAGGGTGAACTGTGAGGGAAAGACAACGGACTGGCGGGTGCGTGAAATGGTGACGTAACCGTCTTCCAACGGCTGACGCAGAAATTCGAGGACATCGCGTTTAAACTCTGTCAGTTCGTCTAGAAAAAGGATCCCTCTGTGAGCCAGAGAGATTTCCCCCGGCCTGGGAAAGCTGCCGCCGCCCACTAGGGAGGGGCCAGAGGCAGAATGATGGGGGCTGCGAAACGGGCGAGTGCTGACCAGAGATCCCTTGTCCTTTAACAGCCCGGCGACAGAATGAATCTGGGTGACTTCCAAGGCCTCTTCAAAGGTGAGGGGCGGCAGGATGGAGGGCAAACGGCGAGCCAGCATGGTTTTGCCGCTGCCGGGTGGACCGACAAAGACCAGATTGTGCCCCCCAGCAGCAGCAATTTCTAGTGCCCGACGAGCCTGGGTTTGGCCCTTGACATCGCGCAGGTCTAGGGTGGGGGTTTGCGATCGCACCAGCTCCGCTAGTCCATCGATCTGCACCGGCAAATGCTGCTCCGGATTGTTCAAAAAATCTGCCACCTCCGAGAGGTGCTTAAAGGCATACACCGTCAGCCCTGGGACAACGGCAGCCTCGCGTCCGTTATCGGCTGGCACCACCAGCCCGCGAATGCCCAGTCCTTGAGCGGCAGCGGCAATAGGCAGTACTCCCGCGACGGGCCGCAGTGAGCCATCCAGCGAAACTTCGCCTAAAAACAACAGATCGTTCAAAAAGTCACTGTTGACCTGTTCCGAGGCGGCCAAGATGCCCACGCTGATGGGCAGGTCAAAAATAGGCCCCTCCTTCCGCAGGTCGGCTGGGGTCAGGTTGATCACCACCTTGCGCATGGGGAAGGGGTATCCGGCGTTTTTCAAGGCCGCCTTGACTCGTTCCCGCGACTCCTGCACTGCCGTATCAGGCAGTCCTACTACGACCACGCCCGGCAACCCGCCCGAGAGGTCTACCTCCACACCGACTTTAACGGCATCAATGCCGATTAGCGCCGCGCTCCAAACCCTTGATAGCATCGCACCCAAAAACTTAGCTTCAGCCTCAGAGTGCCCAGGCAGCAGCAAGGCCCATCAGCAAGGCTAGGGATCAGCCGGGCCAGCGCAGGACCACGACTTCCTCCCGCATCTGTTGCTGGGTTACCGAGGCCAATCGGGTGCGAAACAGGTCTAGACTAACAACTTCGTATCCCACAGAGGCCGCAATTTCGGCCAAAATCTGCCCTGTGGGAATAAGCACCTGAAAAAAAGAGGCCTGATCGCCTACCACATACCCCAGCCAGGCCCCTGGCTTGAGAAAAGGCTGAAGGGCCAGAAAATGGCGAGCCATTCCCCCAAAATACAGCTGGGTGACCCGCCCATACTTTTTCTCAAAACCTGAGGTTTTGCCCAACTCCAGCCGGCGATTTTCAATGTTTGAGGCAATCTCCTGAATTTTTGGGTGCTGCTTGACCCACTGGTCGTCATCGTCGTCTCGGTAAACATTGCGGGTATTTGACCGCAGCAGTCTCTCCTTGAGATACCTCAGATCCTCCTTAGACTGAATAAAGCCCAGCAGCACTGACTCTAGACGAGTGGCTCGGGTGTAGTCCTTCTCGTTGGGATAGGGGGGCGAGGTAAACACGCAGTCAATGGACTGAGGCTCTAAATGCTGGCGTAAATTCCTAGCATCGCCTAAATGAATTCTGGCGGCCGGACCCGAGGCTGTCTTGACGTAAGTCAAGTCCTCAGCCATGGTGTAAATCTCGTCTAGCCAGCTTTCGACAACCGGGGCATCTTCTCTTTTTTGGGGTCGAATGCCGACTTCTGGCCGAAACCGTAGATTGCTGCACGAGAGAACAATGGCTTTGGCAAAGGCTAATCGGGCGTGATCTGCCAGGGTGCCCTCTAGCGAGGCATTAATCTGCTCCAGCAGCACCAAAGCCTTGTGCAGCGGTAGGGGGCTGATGGCGTTGGCGGGCAGCAGCTTAACGGCTGTGTCGGGCAACGTGCGCAGCGCTGGTGGCTCGTAAAACTCTTTGTGCTCGGTTACTGCTTGAGCAATTGACTGAGCCTGCTTAACTAAATTGTCGGGATCTATTGACCAGTTTGTTTTGGTATAGCTGGCGAAGTGAGCCACTGGATTGGCCTCGATTCCAATGCCTGAAATGCGATTGAGCTTGGCCTCAACAACGGTTGTGCCAGTACCGCAAAACGGATCTAGAACTGTCTGATCTGGGCCCAACTCAAAGCGATGGAAATACTGCCGCACTAAGTGAGGCGGAAAGGACAAAATGAACCGATACCACTCATGGAAAGACTGATCCTCCAGCCTGACTCTGTTCGCAATGCGACCCCTTATGTTTGTGGATTGCCCAGAGGGCTCTGGAAAAAGTTCGAGCTGGATTCCAGTCAAAATTGGTGAGGGTGCGTTAAAAACATTTCCCCAAGAGAGCATTTACTTGACGTCTCTTGGGGCGATCGGCACGATCGAGCCGCGATCGAGTTAAGTGTAGCAGTCCCTCTAGCGGTAGTTCGTAAACTGGAGGGCGACCGGCCAGTCTTCCTGCTTCACTAGCTGGATGGCCTCCTGCAGGTCGTCTTTAGACTTGGCCGAAATCCGTACTGAATCGCCCTGAATCGATGCTTGCACCTTCTTCAGGTTGTCGCGGATCAGCTTTGAGATTTGCTTGGCAAGCTCCTGGCTGAGGCCCTTTTTGAGCTTAACTTCGGTGCGAATCCGATTACCGCTGGCCGATTCGATTGAGCCGTATTCAAAAATCTTGAGCGAGAGATCGCGCTTGGCCGCCTTTTGCTGCAGCACGTCTTTCACCGCATCTAAAGTCATTTCGCTAGCGGTTTCAATGGTGATCGCTTCGTCGCCTAAATCCAGCGTTGTTTTAGTGTCTTTCAGGTCGTAGCGACTTGATACGTCCCGGCGGGTCTGGTCCAACGCGTTGACTAACTCCTGCCGGTCAAAGTCGCTGACAATGTCAAAAGAATAAGTAGAAGAAGCCATGCAGAGTTTCGTTAGAGAGTCCAGCAGGTTACTACATTAGGACAGAACGGCAGCTGACGACAAACAGCGTAAAGGTTCCTAAACTGCCGAGGCCAAACATGAGCGATCGCAACAGCGGCACATCCAAAATGTAGAACACAGAATAGAGCGTGCGGCCAATTAGATAGACAATAGCTGCGCCCACAGCCACTTGCGAAGACTGCCCGGTTACGTAGGCCATCAAAGCCGCTGGAGCAAACAGTGTAAAGGCTTCAAAGCTATTTTGATGCGCCCAGGTAGCCCTTTTAGCATAGGGCGGCAGCTTGTCGAACACTGCCCTGGGAGCAGAGGTATCGTAACCCACCTGAAATCTGGCATAGCCTACGACCAGAAAAGGCAGGTAGATCAAGACTGAGCCGATGACGATGGAAACCAGCAAAAAGCCAGACGGTGTCATCATTAGTCAAAATAAAATAGCGTCACAATCTTACGCTGATCTTCTGCATCTTGGCAGGTGCGCAGCAGCGTGTGGCTGTCGTGAAAGGCAAAGCAGATGAGCTGCTGGCAACGAGAAATTATCTCCTGGTTGCAAATGGCGCTGGCCTCTGCCAGAGACATGTTATCGTTAGCGCCATTTTCCACCAGATGGGTCACCTGATCGAGCTGATCCCTCGACTCGCGGGGCTGGCGCGACAGGCTCTGGGGCAAAATGACCGTCAGCAGATTGGGGTCAGCCTTCATTGCTCCCCGAATTGCTGCTGAGTTGGTCCCTGTGGCTCCGGAGGTAAGAATGCGGTTACCGCCCAACACCAGCGCATAGGTCAACAGCTCAATCAGCTGCTGATGAGTGATCGGAACGTGACGGGAACCCAAAATAGCAACCCGCTTAGAACCTGGCTGTTGAATGGCGGCCAGTTCCTGCAGGAAGACATCAACTTTTGAAACTTCAGAAGGCGCGTCGATGGACTGACTCAAAGGCTACACCGCTGCAAAAGAGACGGGCTCAATTGTATCAGACCTGTGACGTTCGCGTTAGCTCTGAGAAGTCGTAACTGGCAGTTTGAGATTGAGCAAACTCAGCAGGCGAGTTAGGTCCAAATGGTTTGTCATTAGCTGCTTAACGCACTCAACCTTGACAGTTTCATGTAAGCGCACCTGCCCAAATAGCTGATCAATGCGCTCGACCGTAGTTAAGGTGTCGCAGTCTACAGAAAGAATAGGCACCTCTAAATCAGTGGCCCGCGCCAAAATTTCTGGTGATGGCGGCAGATGTCCGGTCAATACCAGGCACTGAGTCGAGGTTTCTAGGGCAGCTAGCTGAATGTCAGTGCGATCGCCGCCGGTTACAACCGCCATGTTGGTTCCTTTACGGAAATAGCGCAAGGCGGAGTTGACGTTCATTGCTCCAATGCTGAGGCTCTCTACCATCAGATCTAGGCGATCCGCGCGACACAGAACTTCTGCCTCTAAGCAGGTCACAATTTCTCGCACGCTGATGCTCCGCATCAAGGGAGTGCGGGGTATTAAGGCTAGCACTGGCACCTCATGGCGCTCTAGATAAGGCACCACCGAAGTTTCTACTGCTGAAATTTGATCAGTGGGAATGTCGTTGATCAGCACTCCGAGCAGGCGTTGGCCTAGGCGCTGCTTAGCCGATAACAGGGCGTCTACAACCAGTGCTGAATGAAAGCGCGCAACTAGCAAGACTGGGGCATCGATCGTTTCGGCGATTTGGGGAAGTGACAGGTTAAACAGCACGCCTTCATCGAGGTTGCCAGGCCCCTCTAGCAGCAGCAAATCTTCTCCCTGTCCTTGGGCGTAGTGGCTGAGCGTGTGGAGGTGGCTCTGTTCACCGTTTTGATTGAGCTGAGCCGCAATTGTATCTGCAGTTAACGAGAGGATCGGGGGACGCAGGCGCTCTTGAGGCAGAGCAAGCGTCTGGGCCATAAAGGCCACGTCGGGATCTCCCAGGCCGTTGGCTTCATCTAGCCAAGTGCCGATGGGTTTGCCGTAGGCAATGTCAAAGCCGCTTGCCCGAAGTTGAAAGGCAATACCCAGTACAGTTGCAGATTTGCCGCTGTAAGCTTCGGTTGATCCAATCAGCAAATGCTTTACTGTTCTGGGCACTCTGACACTCCTTCAGTCACGCTTAGAGTCAAGAATAAGCTCCTTCCATTGTGCCACCTGAGCGATATCGGAAATGTTTATCAGCTATCTGTCAGGGGTTGCTCAGAGGGTTTTCGACTAAGCCTGAACAGGCTAACGCCTTGACCAGTGGGTTAAATCTGGCTAGAGATTGACCTGAGCGGCTTTGCGATCGCACCTGCAGATTCGGCACTCACCCTCTGGTTCAGGCTGAGACCTGCTAGCTCAGGCAAAAAAGCTCTGATCTCTAGTCATCTAGCCGCAGCAGCTTGCGGTAAAAGCCCTTAGCAAAGTCAGCCGGTTGCTTGTGCCGCAGAGAAGCGACTACGTCAAAGAGAAAGTCTACAAATTCAAACGTTGCCATTGTAATCTCGTAGCTGAGATCGGCATCGTCATCAAACTGCATTCGACAGCGGGTCAGATCCGCTGGCAGCATAGAGACATTCCAAGTAGCGACAAAGGGAATGCTGTCACCTTCCTCGATGTGCCGTTCACCCTCCAAGTTGCCTTGTTTATACAGTCCAATGGCATAGGGTAGAGCATTGCGTTTAGTGCCCTGATAATAGGGTACATAGACGCTGACGTCTTGCTTAGAGGCCGGTTGAATATCCTCGAATTTGAGACCCATGAGTGTTTTTACAGAGTGCGTCTTCGAAAGTCATTAAGACCAGATGCTAAGGTTCCCAGCCAGGTGAGACGGGAACTTATGAGGAGATTTCCCCAAAAAGAGCCTTTCTTTATCAAATCAAGTCCTCATCTTGGAGATTTGACGTCAGCTAGTTCAATCGGCAGCAAATTCCAGACAGAGTTGGGCAACAGATCTCTCTATGGAGGGTAGCAAACCGCTAACATCTTAGAATAAGGAATTCCACTCACGACCAAAAGTTGAAGAGGACAGCGTAATCTTTATCGTTGTGCCGTTGATCTACGCCCTTCCTCTGCTGACAACAGTGGCTCGCTAGGGAATTCTTTAGGCTGACAAAGTGTACCTGCTGTGGCTGCGCCCACTCCGTGTTTCAGCCTTGACCTTTCAGGAGTAACTAAGAAACCTTCATGTCTGACTTTGTTGAGCCCTCGGCCTACTTTGACGAGTTTGATATCGATGAATTTCCTGGTTATGCCGGACGTCGTCGTAAGGCAGCCTTTACCCTGACAATGCTCTGGGGCAGCACACTGCTGCTGCATTTGGTGTCTTGGGGAAGCTGGCTCGTCTGGGGAATGACCCTAGTGCTCAGCACCCATGCTGTTAGACTCCTGTTTGCTCGTCCTAGTGCCGCGCCGGCTTTGATGCCGTCGGTTCAGCCTACTTCAACAGTCACTGTTCCCTCTCAAACTTCAACTGTCGACAAGGAAACCTGGGCCGCTTGGCCCTATGTCTCGGTTTTGGTAGCCGCCAAGAACGAAGAGTCTGTCATCACTAAGCTAGTGGATGCTCTGTGTAATCTGGACTACCCGACCTGTCGCTATGACCTGTGGATTATTGACGACAACAGTAGCGATCGCACCCCCCAAGTTTTGAATCGGCTAACCCAAGAATATCCCCAACTCCATGTAGTCAGGCGGCCTGCGGGGGCTACCGGCGGCAAGTCTGGAGCCTTGAACGAGGTCTGGCCTAACACACAGGGCGATCTGATTGCCGTCTTTGATGCGGATGCCCAGGTTCCTGCTGATTTGTTGCGGCGAGTGGTGCCCTATTTTGCTCAGGAGAGCGTAGGCGCAGTTCAGGTAAGAAAGGCGATTGCCAATGCCGGGGCCAACTTCTGGACGCGCGGCCAGCAGGCTGAGATGGCCCTAGACTCGTATTTTCAGCAGCAGCGCATTGCGGTTGGCGGCATTGGCGAACTCAGGGGTAACGGTCAGTTTGTCCGCCGAGAAGCGATTGAGCACTGCGGTGGCTGGAACGAAGAGACCATCACCGACGACCTAGATCTGACCATGCGCCTGCATCTCAATGGTTGGGACATCCAGTTTTGCCTGCATCCAGCGGTGCGAGAGGAAGGGGTAACCCAGGCTGTGGCGCTCTGGCACCAGCGCAACCGTTGGGCAGAGGGAGGCTACCAGCGCTACCTAGATTACTGGCGACTGATTGCCCAAAACCGCATGACCCCCAGCAAGTCCTTTGACCTATTCGTCTTTTGGCTGATGCAGTACGGCCTACCGACGGTCGCCCTGCCCGATCTGCTGTTGGCCCTAGCCCGCAACCGTGTGCCCGTGTTTGCTCCGCTGACGAGTCTGGCTTTCTCGCTGTCGATGCTGGGCATGTTTGCCGGTATCCGGCGTACCCAGCAACAGGCAATGTGGCCTTCTCTGGTGCAGACCCTGCGCGGCTTTGTCTACATGTTTCACTGGCTGCTGGTTATTTCAGCAATGGCTATGCGGCTTTCTGTTAGGCAGAAGCGCCTGCGCTGGGTCAAAACGACGCACCTGGGGCTAGAAGACGATCTGCCAATTGATATCTCAGGAGAAATGCCTTAGATCAGGCGGCGATCGCGATCGTTGCGGTAGAAGTGCAGGCGGGCATAGCCGGTAAATCTGGGCTGGACCTGCTCTCCTGCCGGAAAGGCAGTTACTTCAAACAGGTAAATCCCTTCAAATCGGGGATTCCGCTCAGGGCGAAGGGCCAACGTTACAGTGCGACCGGGCAAGACGGCTGGGTCAAGCTGAACAGTTAGCGTATTTTCATCTCTATCCTGCGTCACCACCCCGACAGGAATCTCGGTGCCCCGGTCGTAACGGGTGCCCTCAAAAACCTGAGTGTCGTCTGGGCGAAAGCGGAAAATGGGGTCTCGGCCCTCAGTCAGCCGAATCTGTACGGTTTGAAGACCGACATCAGCGCCAGCAGGCAGGTCTAGGGTCACATAGTAGGTGGCATTGAGCTGACTCACCAGGTTGCGGGTGGTAGATGACTCGATGAGCCGGGGCTGCTGCACAAAGGAAGTGGGCTGCTGGGCCAGTTCTACCGCAGCCGCTGGGGCCAATAGACGCAGGCTTGGCATCAAAGCGAGACCAGCTGTCGCAGTCAGAACTCCGGCAACCGCCAGCAGAGCAGATCGTTGGATTGCTATGTGAGTCATGGGTGATCGTTGGGTCTGGGCAGAGGCAGGTAGTTCTTGCCCCCTCAGTTTTATTGTAATCAGCCGAGCATAAAGGCATTTTCGATTTCGCTAGCCGCCTTATCAAGGTCATCTAGCGAGCTGTTCATTTAATTAAAATCTGTAGGTAGCCTATTAAAGGTTGTATACAGAAAGTGAGGAATCTTTACCGCCTTTCTCAGGTTCTTTAGGCTGGGTCTAGGGCTGAGGTTACTTAATGTTGCCGGTCTAAACGGATTAATAAGAACGGTTTAGCCGAAATGATTTTTCATAGTGAAAACGGTTTAGTTTGGCTAGCCTATTAAATATGACTGAATCATCCTTACTTGGGCCTTATGAATATCTCCTCAAATCCTAGGTTGAAGCCCGCAAACTGGCATAATCTCGTGCTGTTTGCGATCGCATTTTGGTTCAGCAGCAGCGTGCTGATCGATTTCTTGATCATGCCGGGTTTATTTGTCTCTGGCATGATGAGCCAAGACAACTTTGGGACGGCAGGCTATTCCCTGTTTTGGTTATTTAATCGCGTAGAAATTTTGTGTGGAGCGGTAGTGCTAACCGGGTTGTTGGTACTGCGCCATCAGCGGGATGAGTCGAGCGTGCTAGTGAGCGGAACCCGCAGCCGCTGGTCTCTGGAGCTAGCTGGCGTACTGCTGGGCATTGCCTTGATTTACACGTACCTGCTAACGCCGACCATGAGTGCGTTGGGCATGCCCCTCGATCTGTTTCAGCCTCAGGAAATTCCGGCTGGTATGAATCAAATGCACGCCCTGTATTGGGCTTTGGAAGGGGTGAAACTGGTGGCAAGTGCTCTGCTGCTGCGGCTGTGCTACAGCGACCTGCAGCCTGCGGATCAGTAGGGCAGCGGAATGGAGAGAGACGCGGGCAGGGGGAGACGCAGGAACGCGGGGAACTCTCAGGGTCTTTAGCTCATTTGCCCAGGTTTGACGGGTCTGAACCTGAATGTATTTAAGCAAAAGAAGGGAAGCAGCCAGCTGCTTCCCTTCTTTCGCTTGAGGGTTTAAGTGGGTATGAAAAAGCTTTACTCGGCTGAGCTAGGCCAGAGTAGGCGCACTGCCATGAGGCCGAAGCCGACAGCCGCTACGGTTTTGACCAGGTGGGCTGGAAGCAGGTGAGCAGTGCCACCACCCAAGATGACGCCTAAAAAGCTGGCCAGCAGCAGGGCGGCAGTGGCCCCAAAAAAGACAGCTCGGGGCGATTGGGAGCTGCCTCCGAGTGCGATCGCAGCCAGCTGGCTTTTATCGCCCAGTTCTGACACAAAAACGGCCAAGAAACTCAGGCCGAGCAACTTCCAATCCATGAGTTTCTCCTAAAAGCCAGAAATATCCCAAAGTAGCCACCCAGTGATGGCCAGCAGCAGGCAACCGGCTGCTTTATCTAGGGTGCGGGGCGAGAGGCGGTTGGCCAACCACTGCCCTAGAAGAACGCCAATTAGGCTAGTAGCGATTAAAGCGCTGCTGGCTCCCAAAAACACAATCCAGGGCGCATGGGACTCGGCGCTCATCAGCAGCGTGGTGACCTGGGTCTTATCGCCTAGCTCTGCTAGAAAGATGGTGACAAAAGTAGAGAAGAAAACTCGCCAAAAGCCCACCGTTGGCTCAGAGCTCTCAGAAGTTACTAGGTCTACCTGTGCAGGCACCTGGGAAGCTGCTGTAGCAGGCGGAGCAATGTCAGTCTCGGTATCAACCACAGCATTTACCGGAGCATCAAAGGGAAAACAGGCGTTTGAATCTAAAACAGACCAGGGATTAGAGGTTACTGGAGAAGAGGTCACAGGCTGTAGCTTGGCAGAAGGTACTGGGCTATTTCATATTCCTTTCATTATCTGCCAGAAATCCCCATACGACAAGACCATGGCCTTATCATTCCTCTATGCCCACAGCGTTAAAGAAGTGCTCAAGCTCTTCGCTGCCAGTTCCATAGACGCCCTCGATCTGCTGCTCACAGCAGTCTATGGCAAATTCATTGAGTTCTTTGGCTTCAATGCCATACAGCGCTTTAAAGGTGGTTGCCTCTACCCGACAGAACCAAGGCCGATCGGCATAGATCCGACATTCGCGGTTGCTCTGGTCATAGTTAATACACCAGCCGTCTTCGCCAACCAGGCTGAGGTAACGCTCTAAATCTTCGCTCGATAGGTAGTCCTCTAGGTCGGGTCGCTCGGAGGGGTCTAGGTGGCAGCAGGCACCGCACTGCTTGACGCATTTCCAGGTAGCCACAGTGGATTGTCTCCTTAGAATTTTGTAAACTTATCTAAAATGAGCGCTACATTAACAGGTAAAATACCCAACGGATGGCTGATGTAGCTCCAATTTCAATCGGTCTGTGTTGGGAGGATACATGTTAAGTTTCTTGAACAGCATTAATTTTGAACTGATTGCTCAGCTGCTCATGCTGGCAATGATCGTGATTGCTGGACCGACCATCGTTTTTCTACTGTTCTTCCGCGGCGGAGACCTGTAGAGGGTCAGCTTCACTGGGTTATCAGGCTGGGGTAAGCAGACCCACGTCCAAAATATTCGAGCCTAACCTTACTCAATTTTGAGAGATGTTGCGTGAACTGCGGAACATCTCTTATTTTTTGGCCGATTCTTTTTGGGTTGATTCTGGGGCTGAGGTAAAGCCTCGCTGCCGTAGGATAAATTCTGCGATCGCAAGATCGACCGGCGTAGTCACCTTTAAGTTAGTTTCTTCTCCCGGCACAATCTGCACCGGCAGCCCACATTTTTCAAACAGGGCTGCATCGTCGGTGACCTCCCAGCCCTGCTGCCAACCCTTATCGTGGCACTGGCGCAGCAGCGGCACCTCAAAGCCCTGAGGCGTTTGCGCGGCCCAAAGTCGGGCTCGATCGGGAGTCTCTTGCACCTGGTTTGAGCTATCGACAACTTTGATCGTGTCTTTCACCGGCACCGCCGCAATTAGGCCAGAGCAGGTAGTCAGCGCTTGAGCACAGCGATCAAACAGATCCGGCGTTGCCAAGCAGCGGGCCGCATCGTGTACCAGCACTCGCTGGGCTCCCGCAGGCAGCCCCCGCAGTCCGTTGTAAACCGACTCTTGCCGAGTATTGCCACCAGGAATAAAGACTATGGGTGTTTGCAGGGAGAGATCGGCCAAAATCTCGGCTAAAACAGGCTCGTCGGCGGGTTGGCAGATAATTCCAATCCAGCGAATTGACTGGGCTGCCTCTGCAGCGAGCAGGGTCCAGGCGACAATTGGGCGATTGAGCAGCGTCAGCAGGACTTTATTGCGGTCAGCCCCCATGCGTCGCCCCATGCCAGCGGCTGGAATCAAAAGATGCACTTGTTTGCCTGTCTCCTTCAGCAATGGGGAAAATATTGAACCTTTTATCACCCTACCTTGAAAAAAACGTGAAATTTAATCCGTCTTGTCAACTGGATAGTCTCTAAATCCTCTCCAGGTTCAACTACAATGTGTTGCGGATAGGCGAGAACTAGACACTATGCGAGTATTGGCTCTTGTTCCAGGCGGAATCGACGACCAGATCCTCTTTTTCCCGACCATTCGGCAGTTGTATGACGCTTTTCCCAAAGCTGAGATCCATGTTGTTGTCGAACCTCAAGCAAAAGATGCCTACCAGCTGTCTAAGCTCGTCAAGGAAGTCATTCCTTACAGCTTTCAGACCCGCAACAGCCCGGCTGACTGGGCCAACCTGCTGGGCATTGTTCGCGATCGCGAGTTTGAAATTGCCATTACCCTGACTCAGAGTTGGTCGATTGGCCTGCTGCTCTGGCTCAGCGGCGTGCCGAATCGAATTGGCTACGAAGGCGGCGCAAACAGCCTGCTTCTGACCCAAAAGCTGCCGCTCAAGCGAGATCAGTATTTGGCTGAGCAATATCATGACTTGCTACAGGGTCTAAATGTGTCGGGTTCCTGTCCTGATCTAGCTCTTAATGTGCCGCAAGGAGACATTGCCTGGGCCGACTCTGCCCGCAAACAGGCAGATCTGGGCGATCAGGGCTATGTTTTGGTCTACCCCGGCCCTGCCGAATCGCTGCCGGGTAAAGGTCCAGACAACTATCCAGTGGAGAGCTGGGCCACCATTCTCAAGGATTTTCAGAGCCGCCAGCCGGAGCTGCCGCTAGTGCTTCTGCAAACGCCGACTACCTTTGATACAATTGCCGCTTTGGCTCGACTGGTTCCTGACTTGAGAGTTTTGCAGCCAGAGACCATCGGTCAGGTGGCCGCCCTAGTGGCCGGGGCGAATTTGCTGATCAGTCCCGACAGCTATCCGCTGTATTTAGCGATTGCCCTGAAGGTGTTTACTCTGGGCCTTTTTGGAGCCAACCATCCAGACCGTCAATTGCCGCCAGCAGCGGGCGAGGAAATGCGGTTTTCGGGAGTTGTCTCTGATACTGGCAAGGTGGCGGACATCGCTCCGGCTACTGTTTTGAAGAAGATTTGGAATGAGTAAAGATGGCATTTTTATGCCCCCTGGCTCGTTTTTGAGCTCGTATACTGTCAGTGAGCGAAGGCTTTACTGGATAACAGCAACAGCAGCCGTCATCATGGTGTGAGTAATTATGGACAGAATTAAAGATCAAGCTAATAAGGTTGGTCAGCTTCTGCTGGCTCCCGATACAGGCGCTGCCTATACAAAAACGCTAACGCTTACCTGGATTATTCTTCGAGAAACCGGCGTTCTGGTCTGGTTGGTAATTTGCCTGTTTTTTGTCGGGGCTGACTGGTTTTGGAACAACTCGATTCAGCTGGGCGGCAAAGCTAGAATTTGGTACAACGGTCTGAGTCAAAAAGCCGAGGGCACTGCGACTCAGCCTTTGGGAACTACAGGGCAGTCTCTGCTAGAAGCAGTCAAGTCAGGGGCTATGTACCTGCTGGCTCAGGCCAGACAGCAGCTAGGCCTTAAAGAAGAGGTCCCTGTCGCTTCTGCGCCTAGCCCCACCCCGCCCCTTGCACCCAAACCGGTTCCGATGGATCAGCCTAAGCCCCTGCCAATAGTGGACCCGACTATTCCTGAAGTGGTTCCAGCCGCCGAAGAGGATCGCGAAGAGATTTAGCCTACGCTAGGCAGAGACAGTTCAATATTGGTTTACGGCCATTTGGCCTAGGGCCTTGATAGTGCGGCAAGTGTTTATTCACTGGTAACCGCAGATCAAGGCCTTCTGTATCTTTGCCGGCCACTTGCGCCTGCATTTGCCACCCATCTACCTATCTACGTCATCCACCCGTCTACCCGTCTGTCCACCCCAGCCTGTAGCTGATTGATCTGAAAATCGCTGTATTCAACCAGTCGACTTCAGAGGGCCAAATTGGGCCAGTCAGCCAGCGGTGTAGAAGACTGTACCAAATGCATACCGGCTTGGGCGAAGCGGGCAAAGGTATCGTTAGCTGAGTCGGTAAAGTCAACCACACCAGGGACAACGACAGGAGAGGTGCAGTCCTCAAGCAAGTAGACCTTTTGAGCAAGTTGAGGATCTTTAACCAGAATTTCGCTGAGTAGATCTTCGACAGTCCAAGCGACGCAGTGACTCTTGGCCTGTCCAGCGATGATTACTGCATCGAAGGTGAGGAGCTTTTCGATCAGGGGGCTGTTTTTTTGTGCGATCGCATCTCCTCGTCCATCTTCTAGCACCTCCGGGCTTAGCACCGAGTAGTTTTCGGTGAGGGGGTTGCCGCCTTTGACCTCAAAGCGGGTTTGGCTGTTGCGAGCTAGGTTGTGAAAAAAGCAGGCCTCTTCGAAGGCAGATACTAGCGCATGGCCGATGCCGCCCAGCATGGAGTGGTAGGGCCAGATGGTGAGCGGATATTTACCCCGCTCGTCGAGCTGGCGGGTATAGTGCAGCGCGTATTCCTGTAGGGAACTGTAGTCGCCATTAATGCTGTGAGCGATCGCTGGATTGACCTGCCACTTGCCCTGGATCACGTCGTCGGCGTGGATCAGGGTCATGGGCGGCGGGTTTTCCCCGGCTGCATTGACCCAAAACTCGGCGTGGAAGATTTGTAGGACGGTGTGGGTGTCGAGGGTCGGGGCAATTTCGGTGATCAGGCCCAAATTGCGGTAAATAAACTGGCACAGCCGGGTATTGTCTTCTACTGCACCCAGGCCAGAGCGCCCGCCAACAAACAATTCAAAGCCGGGGATGCAGAAGGTGTTTTGTACATCAATGGCCAGCAGGCAGATCTGAGGCGCATCCTGACTGGCAGGGGTGATTTGGTATTCTTTGGCCCAGGCTTTGGCCTGCTGTGCCCGCTCCTCGTAGGGCACGCGCCAGACCTCACCAACCCGATCAGGCTTAAAGAAAGTGGGCAACGGCAGGGGAGGTGGAGTGGTCATAGCAATTTTCGTGATGGATCCTCTGGCTTCTTTTCGAACGATAGCAAACTCGGCCCAGTGGAGACGGGAGGGGCCGAGCTTTGACCTAAAACAAACTTAGTTTTAGAGGAAGTCTTGGTGTTATGTTAACACTAAGCTGAGTAAAAAAAAGCACATCGGTTCAGAGCAGTATCTGCCCAACGACTGACGTCAGATATAAATACAGTTAAATAAACTTAATGAACATCATTAAGGGTTTGCTCCGGGTAAGCCAAAATGCTTATCTTTACCGAAAATTACTGGACTGCCATTCCTGTGCCGGTATGAGTAGGTAGAGAGCTCTGGGTTGCATCTATTGTTTGGCTTTTATCGTTTCGCCTCTACTCGATATTGCTTTCTGAAAGTTCGCTTCAAGCATCGCCCCCTAGATTCTGAGTTTAGATCCTGTTTCTGTGTACTTTTGTAAGGCCGCTGCAGTCGCGCTGTGCCGCTAGCAGAGCCCAAACCAGAGCTCTAGTCCCTGACCGCTTGAAATCATCCTTTTCCAACTCAAAGGCTGATCAAGCTAAGTTGCTAGAGCTCAGTCTGTTAACGGGCTTAGTTTTGAAATCATTCAGCTTCTCTCCCTCGATTGATTTTTGTTCCCTGCATGTTAAATCACTACGATTTGCGGCTAGTTGCGCTTTCCTTTTTGCTATCTGTTTTGGCCGCCTATGCAGCTCTTGATTTTGCAGGGCAGGTGGCTACGGCTAAGGGCCGGAGCCGCACCTTTTGGCTAGCAGGGGGTGCGATCGCATTCAGCACAGGCGTCTGGAGCATGCACTTTATCGGCATGCTGGCGTTTGAGCTGCCGGTGCCGGTGCAGTATGACCTTGTGATGGTGGTGCTCTCAGCCTTGCCGCCTGTGCTAGCGGCGGGTTTGGCGCTGTGTCTGGTAAGCCGCCCTGTTCTGGGGCTGCGCCATGTGGTGCTGGGCAGTGTGTTGATGGGGCTCTCGATTGCAGCTATGCACTATCTGGGAATGGCCGCCATGCGGCTGCCCCTGATGGCCCGGTATAACCTTTCTACCGTCGCGGCCTCTGTGGTGATTGCGATCGCAGTTTCCTTTGTCGCCCTCTGGATAACCTTTTGCCTGCGTCAAGCGAGCACCCTCATCGGCAGCCTGCAAAAAGTCAGCAGCGCTCTGCTGATAGGGTTAGCTGTCTCCTCCATGCACTACACGGGCATGACGGCAGTCCACTTTGGGCCAGCCCCGCTGCCAGCCGCCATCTTTCCCAGCCTAGACATCGATATGATGGCGCTGCCGAGTCTGATGGCGATGGATTTGGGCTTTCTCGATAACTTGATTAGCGCCGTGGCCGGCATTGTGATTGGCATTGCCCTGCTAATCTCTCTAGAAGCTAAAGTGCTCCACCAGGCCACCCTGCTAGCGCAGCTACAGCAGGAAGTGGCCCATCGTCAGCGAGTAGAAGACGGCGTAAAAAAGACCCTGAGAGAGTTGCGGGCTGCTCAGGCCGCTTTGGTACAAACTGAGAAAATGTCTAGCCTTGGGCGGCTAGTTGCAGGCATTTCTCATGAGGTCAACAATCCCCTGGGCGTGATTACCGGCAACTTGGCCTACCTGCAGGGCTTTGCCCGGGATCTGCTGGAACTGGCAGTGTTGTGTCAGCAACACGGTGCCGCTCTACCGGCTCCGGTGCAGGCTCATCTAGACGAATTGGACTTGGACTTTGTCATTCAGGACACTCCCAGGTTGCTGGGATCTATGGAACACGGAGCCAGCCGGATTCGGGATATTGTTACCGCCCTGCGCAACTTCTCGCGGCTAGATGAAGCCGAACTCAAGCCCGTCCGGCTAACTGAGGGTCTAGAAGACGCACTGCAGCTCTTGCGGCACCGGCTAGCGGCTACCGTAGGACGGCCGGAAATCATGATTTTGCGCCAGTACACGGACATGCCCAAGGTGGAGTGCTACGCGGGCCAGCTCAATCAAGTCTTTGTCAAGCTGCTAGAGAATGCCATCGACGCGCTCGATGCCCGCACATTTCAAACCAACCAGATCTGGGAGGATACTGTACCGACAGTAACGCTAACCACCCATTGGAATACTGAGCAGGTCTGCATTGGCATTACAGACAACGGAATCGGCATTGCTGAAGCAGTCAAGGATTTAGTCTTTGATCCCTTCTTTACCACTAAGCCAGTCGGAGAGGGCACGGGCATGGGGCTGGCCATTGCCCACCAGATTGTCACTCAGACCCACGGTGGCACTCTGTCCGTAGTTTCGAATCAAGCTGGTGGCACGACCTTTGAGATTTGTCTGCCCCTGCATCAGAGCGCCATCCCCAGAATGCCAGCTTTCATCTGACCGGGCTGGGTGGCATCGGGGGCGGATTATTGGATCAGTAAGCTGCAGCTAGGATTGAGGGCGTGGATGGGTGGCGAGTGCAAGCGAAAATGGCTGTAATGGAAGGGGCAATTTGACGGCTCTGCTCCCTCTATGTCTTACTGCTATGCCTATCCTCGGGCCGGTTTAACTGTAGACTGCGCTGTGTTTGGCCTCAATGGTCAGGATGGGCTGAAGGTCTTGCTGATCCAGCGTCAGCTGCCGCCGTTTGAGCAGCAGTGGGCTTTGCCGGGCGGCTTTGTGCGGCCTGAGGAGTCGCTAGAGGCGGCGGCGCTGCGAGAGTTGGCAGAAGAAACTGGCGTGCGGCATTTATTTCTAGAGCAGCTTTACACCTTTGGCCGAGTCGATCGAGATCCGCGCGATCGCATCATCACTGTGGCCTACTATGCCCTGGTCAACCTCCATGATCATGCTGTGCAGGCAGCGACTGATGCCCGTGCTGCCCGCTGGTTTGCCGTGGAGGACCTGCCGCCCTTGGCCTTTGACCACTGCGAGATCGCCCAGGTCGCTTTGACTCGGCTGAGAAACAAAATTCGCTACGAGCCGATTGGCTTTGAGCTGCTGCCCGGAAAATTTACCCTGACCCAGCTGCAGCAGCTCTACGAGGTAATCTTGGCCGCACCCCTAGACAAGCGCAATTTCCGCAAGAAAATCCTCAATATGGAGCTGCTCATTCCCCTGCCCGAAAAGCAGACTGGGGTGGCTCACCGAGCGGCTCAGCTCTACCAATTTGACCCTCAGCGGTACTGCCAGCTCAAAGAAAAAGGCTTTAATTTTGAGCTTTGAGGTTTTATCTACTGTCCTGGGTCGAGCCTCGAAGTCTGTGCGCTTAGCCGCGGGAGAGAATTAAAGCGAGAGCCGTCCGTCGGTCGTACCGATGTGTAGGCGCTTGCCTGCCGTGTCAACCTGGACTGTCTGGTCGTTGCGGCTGAGCATGGGCGCACTCGAAATCCACCAGCCATAGCGAGCCTTTTCTACAATTTCGGCTCTGGGCGTCTGCAGCACTGCCGCCACTTCGTCGAAACTGTGTTGGGCCACCCTCTGCCCATCGGGATTAAGCACCATCACTGCATAATCGCTGGCCACATTAATCCACTCGTCTAGCAGAACGGTGTAGCCCAGGTCGCTCACTAGGACAAAGCGAGGGCCATATTCCTGAGGCAGGGTCTGGGTCCACTGGGGCTGGCAGAGGCTGCCGCTGGCGCTGTAGAGCGTTGCCGTTAGTGTCTGTGGCGTATCGTTGGCCCCGCTCTGTAGCACCAGAATGTGGGTTTGGTCAGGAGAAACAATCGCTTGATGGGCAGGGGGACGTGCGATCGCATCTTCACTTAGCATCGGCATCTCCTCGGCAGCTGCGCTAGGTGAGCTTGCTGACCCCAACAGCAGAGTCAGGGTGCCTAAAAGTCCTGCAACTATCGTCATCATCGCTGCCTCCGCCAAAATAACCACGCCAGCATACCGCCGCCTAACCAGGATAGCCCTAGCGGCTCAGGGACTGATTGGGCTGTCGGCTCTGGCACAAACTGCGTCGCTAGCAGCATTTCATCCTCAAAGTCCGCAGGGGCTTTGACCGGTGCGGCAAACGCTTCAGCAATGGGAGACAAGGGGGTAGCCAGCGCCACAGGCACAGCATCAAAGTCGCTATCTTCCAGGAGCGGCAAGATGATGGGAAAGGGATCAATCGGCACCACTATAGGCGTTGGGCCTGGGCTGCCTGAAACCAGTCGGCTGCTGCGGGCTCGACCAACCTGATCATCGGTCAGCCGCGACAGTCTAGCCCCATCAGGATTGATGTCATTGAGGGTCGTGGGAACGGCTCGATCTCTGCCATCAGTCATGAGATTGTTGGCACTGCCCCCGCCTAGGCTGGAGTGGGTCAGGCCCAGGTTGTGGCCAATTTCGTGGGCAACCGTATCGATCCGGCCCCGCCCATTATTGAAGCCCAAAATACTGTCGCTGATCAAAACCCCGTTGGCATCCACCCACGCTAGGCCGAAAACCTCAAATGCCCCCTGCAAAATCTCATCGACAAACCACATGTTGATAGGGCCAGAGGTGCGGGTTGAAGAGGGATTGCGGCCATAGGCTCCCGACCCTCCAGCAAACGACAGTTCAGCAAATTCCTCGCGAGAGTCGATAGTCAAGAACCGCGAGCCCAGCAACCGATTGGGCGGCAGAAAGCTGACTTCAATATCGGCCTGAGCCCAAATTTTAGAGGTGGACTCAGCAAAAGTGGCTAAATCAGCGCAAATCAGGCCAAAGTCATCGCACACCTGAATTGGCTGCACGGTGACAAATCGGATGGGGCGAGAGCCGGGGCTGGCGGTGGTAGTACATCCGACCAGAGTAAAAGCCCCAGCAGCGATCAGCAGCGGCTTGAGGTCGGCAGGTCTAGGCATGGGCGAGTCATGGTTGACGGCATGGGAGCAGACAATAGAGGTTGCGTTTCCCTGTCTTCTTTTTACGGGGAAATACCGACTAACCCCGCTAGGAATTGTTTCACTTTACAGGAACTTAATGGGGCTATCCTAGCTTGAGTCTGCTGCTCTTAGCTGTGGTAAATATTTTGGAAGAGACCCTTCTGCTGGTCGTCTCCCAAAACCTTCTGGTGCAGCAGCTGGTAGTGCCAGCCGGAGAGTACGCTTTCGGCGTGGGCTGCGATATTGCGCAGCTTGCTTATTTGGTCGATGCAGGAGGCCGCTTCAGCCGGAGCCCGCCCAAACCAATCTGCGATCGGGTGCTCCCACTGCTGCAAAAAGGCATTGAGACGGGTGCGATCGCTACTCGACATTTGCCCCCCAGCACTGGCTTTGCCATAGAGCCGATTTTTAGCCGTAGGCCGATCCGCTTTGAGCGCTGCGTCTTTTAGCGAAGACCACTCCTGGGCCAAAATCGGTGGCAGCATGCCTAGAGTGTATTTCTTCTGTGGGCCTAGCAATAGCCCGCCCATCTCGGGGCTGCCCTGATCGAGCAGAAACTGGTAGAGATCGCGGAAGAAAGGCTGAATCACCTCCCGTTCAACGGCAAACCCCAGCCGCAGCCCGGCCTCAGAGTAGTCTGCTAGCGCCGGATCGCTCTGCTCGGCCTGGATGATGGCTTGGTGTTTATAGGCGGCATATAAATCTTTCTGGCTCTGCTGAGTTAGGCAGTACCAGGCTTTGTCCCCCACTGCCTGCCGCACTTGCCGCTTGAGGTCTTGTGGATTGAGCCGGGGAGTTTCTGACTCCATTTGAGACTGGAGCTGAGCGATGTGGGCCTCCTGAGATTGGATGGCTGTCTCTTGCTGCTCTAGCTCTTGCTGCAATGCTTTAAACTGCTGGCGCTGCTCGCTCGAAAGCTGGTTGAGCTTTTGCTCAAGCAGGGCTACCTGCTGGATCAGCGTGTCGATGTGGTTATTTTTTTCGGCCAGCAGCTCGTCTTTTTCAATCAGCAGGCGCGTCTTTTGCCGAATCTCCAGGGCACTCAGACCGGCTCGCAACAGGTTGAAGTAGTACGGCTCGGCTAGGTCTACCGGGCGCGGTGGATCGCCAGGAATGCAGAGAAAGCCCTGCCGTTCTGGCAGCATCACCACTAGCCTCTGCCCCTCAGGGTTGCGGATGGTCAGCTCCCGCGCCGTACCCGTTGTCGCCACCTGAGTCGTGTAGCGCCGCCTGCTGTAGAAAAATTCGGCCCGATTGGGCCAGTCTTGAGGGTTCTCTAAGGGGGGCGCGGCTTCATCAAGCGCTCTTGGAGGAGATTCGGGTGTAGGTTCGGGTGTGGATTCTGGCTCGGTTGCAATAGGCTCAGAGGCAGGCAGCTCTCTCATCACTTTGAAGGTAGAGCGGGCAGCTGCTTTGGGCGGGGAGTTTTCAAAGGGTAGGGTGGGGGATTTGGAGGGAGCTGGAGGGGGTGGAGGAGGTAGGGGCAATGGGGCAGATTGAGGCGGGGGCGGGGCGATAGGGAGCCGCACGCCGACGAGCTCTAGCTCTACAGATCGGTTGCCCTGCCACTCGTTGACCTTGAGCTTATAGGCAATGTCTATTAAGTCAGGTAGGGGGCAATACTCGCCCCAGCGCCATGCGATCGCTTTAATTTCGCTGAGGGTGCCGTCGCTATTGGTCTGAGCCACCCGCAGCTTCAGGTGATCGCGGCTGCGGCCTACGGTCTGCTGCTCTAGAACCTGTACGCTAGGTGTCCAGAACACCGGATCGGAGTTTTCCATGCCGCAGGGATGGAGCTGATCGACCTGGTCATGGAGGGCCAAGTTGAGCTCTGATAGATTGGCCTGGACATCGACCCGCACCAGTGGCTTGAGGTGTTCGAGCTGTAGCTGTTGGCGGGCGTAGTTGACCAGGCGAGTTTTGACCTGCCGCAGGCGTTTGGCTGAAAAGGAAAATCCGCCTGCTGCCTTGTGGCCGCCAAATTTGTCTAGCAGGTCACCACAGGCTTGCAGGGCTTCAAACACATGAAACTCAGGGATGCCTCGGGCCGATCCTCGAATCTCTTTCTGCTCACTATCTTCATAGGTGCCGATAAACACTGGCACTCCATACCGCTCTACTAACCGGGAGGCCACAATGCCAATTACGCCGTGATGCCAGCCGGGCTGCACCACCACCAGCACTCGCTCTTGGGAAAAGTCGAGTTTGCCTGTCTGCTGCTGGGCTTCGCACCAGGCTATGGCTTCCTGCTCGATCTGCTGGCACAGGTCTTGACGGGTCTGATTGATCTGCTCGCACTGAATCGCCCGTTCTAGCGCCACCCCGACATCTTCGGTGGTGAGCATTTCGATCACTACTTGAGGATCGCTCAACCGTCCTACGGCATTGATTCGGGGGCCAAGACGGAACCCGATATGCTCTGGTTTCAGCGTTTTGTTCTGGTCGCTCAGGCCCGCCACCTGTACCAGCGCCTGCACGCCCAAAATTCTTGAGCGGGCCAGCAGCTTTAGCCCCCGGCGCACCCAGCGGCGGTTGACGCCTACTAAGGGGGCGAGGTCGGCAATTGTGCCCAGCGTAAACAGCTCCAGTAGCGGCCCGGTTAAGTCTTGGGTTTTGCCGAGTGCCTGGGCCAGACAGATTGCCAAGATGTAGGCCACCCCTACTCCGGCCACGCCCCGGTAGGGAGAGGTTTCAGACAGCAGCTTGGGGTTGAGAATGGCGTTGGCCGGGGGCAGTTCTGGGGGAATGTCGTGGTGGTCGGTGACGATGACAGACAGACCCAGTTCGCGGGCGCGGGCAATTGGCCTAACTGCCGAAATGCCGTTGTCCACGGTCAAAATAACGCCTATGCCCTCAGCATAAAACTCTTCCACGATGCGCTCATTGATGCCGTAGCCCTCATTCATGCGGCTGGGGATGGCGTAGTCTACGTTTGCTCCCAAAAAGCGCAGCGCTCGCAGCAGTAGCGCAGTGCTGGTCATGCCATCGGCATCGTAGTCGCCGCAGATAGCGATTTTTTGCTGAGTGGCAATGGCATCGCTGAGGAGTTCGAGGCTGTAGGCCAGATCGAGAAACTCTTCTAGGGGCGACGGTAGCAGCTGGCTTTCAGGCTCTAAAAACTCGACTGCCTGTTCAGGGGTATCCATACCCCGGTTGATCAGCACCTGAGCCAGCAGCGGCGACAGCCCGGTTAACTGAGCTAGCGACTGAACAATGACAGGCTGAGCCGCAAAAATCTGCCACCGCTGCTGCGGTATGCGTCTTTCCGGCGCTGGCACGGGGGCAGCTTCCGCCTGTTCGGGCACAGGCGGTACATCGGAAGAGGCCGCATCGGAGGCAGGAGAATCAAGCACTGAGATTGACTAGATCGCTTGAACTACTAAAGGCAACACCCTCAATCATAATGTGTTTGGCCAAAAGTCTAATAAATTATGACTCTGCCATCGTTCTGAATGTAGATTGAGCGATCGCTTAGCTGCCAGGGCAGGTCGCGGATCTCGACTCTCAAGGTGCGATCAGCAGGCCGAAACAAGTAGGCGCGAATGGGCTGATTTGCTTCGGCCCAAAAGCGAATGGCGATATTGGGTGTAGTGCCCCACCGAAAGCCGATATTGGTTGATTGTCCGGGCCGCAACGTTTGAGGCCCGATCAGCGGCACCTGCTCAACTGTAACGATCCGACTGCTCTGATTGACGAATTCAACCTGTATGCGCTCACCGGGCGTGAATTGAATTTCATCAGAACGACAGTTGGCTGTGCAGTTTTGAGCCTGCAGCGGCAGGGGTGCGCCCAACAGGCTCGCCACGACTACTGCCAGCCCCAAGCCCAAAGTAAAACGACTGACCATAGATATTTCAGAAACTTTTAGCTGGTTTAGCGTACCCCTATTGGGGGGCTAATAGGGCGCAAGTAAAAAATTGGAAACTTTCTCTTTTGCGTCTGTTTGCTCTGAGCCATTGGCGGCAATTTCTATCTAAATGAAGAGAGGTGAAGGACTTTTCTACCTCCATAATCGTCACCGGTACCGAAAACGCATAAATTTTCTGTCTGTCGCTTTACCTGAGCTGTGCTCTGGGAGAGATGCTTGGTTGGGCATCTGCTGCGCCCACCACTGAGTCCGGGATATATTGATGTTCTAGGAAAAATTTATGTCATCTACCGACTTTGCAACGCCGACAATGGACGCACTTGAGAGCCTTGCAACGCCTGAAAGTTTGACGGCTCCCAGTATTTTTGATCTGCTAGGTCTTTCGGATCTAGTCGAGACTCGTCTGTCGTTTGACCCGAGCGTAGAGTTTTTAAACACTTACTCCCTCTTGGGATTGCTGAACGGTTTTAGCCCTGAGTTAGCGGGGCAAGCCGAGTCTTTTTTGAATTCAACAGATGAATGGATAGGGCAGATCACGGTCGATCAGGGCATTGTTACAGCTGATGTCACTTTTCCTGAAGGTAAGGTGCAAGAATCGGTGGATGTGCCGGCTGAGTTTAGGCAGCTAGCTGAACTTGGGGCTGCGACTAATGGGGCGATTAGCTTTGGCGAGGGCCTAGTGAGCGGCACGATTATCAGCGGCGACAGCAGTGTGAGCCTAGATGGGGTTGACTTTGTTACCCCCTTCAGCGAACTGGTTGGAGACTTCTTCACCGGTCTAGAAGGCACTTTTGAATTTGCCAATGGCGCGATCGCACTTGGCACATCCACACCCTTTGGATCCATTACTGGCTCTGTTGGGTTTGGGGAGGGCGCGCTAACGCTGGATTTGCTGACGCCTTTTGGTGCGATCGCAAGTGCCGTTGACTTCCCTGGAGAGGCGCTGATTCCCTTTACTGTTGACGTCAGTACTGGCCTAGGCACCCCTGTGAGCCTTCCCGGCGTAGTGGACTTCAATCAGGGCGTTCTCGAACTGTCTCTCTTTAGCACCAACGATGTCGTGCTTCCCCTGGAGAATTTCTCTGGCACCGTCACCCTTGCAGAGGGAGTGGCTGCCTTTGACGTCGTTACTCCCTTGGGCAACATACCGCTGAGCGTTGAATTTGGGCCTCTAGCCAGTGAAGCGGCAGTCGAGTTTGTGCGTGACCTCTCGGGCAGCGCCACCATCACCAATGGGGTGATTGACAGCGTAGTAGAAACGCCCTTTGGCCCGCTAGAAAGCCGCCTTGATCTGGTAGATTTGGCTAGTCGAGCTGCTGATTTTGCCCAGCAGACCAGCGGCAGCATCTCCATTGCTGACGGCTTTGCCACAACCTTGCTAGAAACTCCAGCTGGTCTGGTTAGTGAAGTGACCGAACTCAGCAGCGCTAGCGACTTTCTCAATACCCCGCTGGCAGGACTGTTTGGCTAAGGAGATTGCTTGAATGCCTGGTAGGGGTAGATCTGTTGCTAGCGTTGAGCTGCCTGACAGATCTATCCCTGCCTTGACTCATGGCTTGGGCCAGCCTACATAGGGTTGGGTCGGTTCAGGTCGCCTTCACCGCTGAACTTTTTACCTGCTAGCCGGGGGATGCCGCCCAAACCGTGGAGCCACACGGCCACTACAACCCAGTGAATTAAGGTTACGACCCAGATCGACCCGGTAACTCTATAGGCCAGAGTTAATACAACCCCGAGCCAGGTCATCAAGACCACAAACCGCCGATCAAAAAAGGTAGGATTGCCAGCCGGGTAGTAGGTGCGGGCGCTGAGGAAGTGATAAACCACAAACAGCCCCAAACTGAGCCCAGCCCAGATTAACCAGCGGCCCAGCGGCAACCCCTCCACCGGATGAGGCAGCAAGATGACCCGAAACAGGACTTCTTCGATCAGGGCGGGCAGCAGCAGCAGGCGCACCAAGTTAAATAGAAAGATTAGAGGATTGCCGATCACCGCAAACCGGCGCAGAAATTTGCTCTTGAAGCCGTAGGGCAATGCGATCGCACCATACAGCAGCAGCGACCCTAAAATCACGCTACCCTCGTCCCACGTGGGCTGAGCCACAGCATCGGCCAGCCGCTTCATCACCTGTCCCAGCACCGGCACACCCCCTAGCAGCAGCGTGGGCGCAACTGGAGCAATGCCAAGGTCAATCCCGCCCACCTGGTTAGCGCGCAAAAACCAGAGCTGTGCCCCCTGCCGCAGAAAGATCCGGCTGATGTCGTCATGTCCCCAACGTGGCATCATCGAACGCCAGCTCAAAATGCCGCTGAGCAACCCGTGGCTGCGGGCAAAGCGGTCGTGGCCAGCGACCCCAGCCAGTACGCCAGCATTGTTTTCCCAGTCAGAGCGCACGACTCCATAGGGCGTGAGAGCTTGGGTCAAAGCCTTACTTAACCGCCTAAATTGATTAAACTTTTGCACCTCGGGGTCATCCGGATGCTGCTTAATCCACTCGACCGTAGCCGGATTGGCCGTCGCCTGCTGCTTCACCTGCTGCATAGCGATGTAGAGCGCCTGGCTAGAGTCTTGTACGCAGGATGTTGCAGGCGTTACGGCCGCCAGCCCAGTGCCATCTCCAATACGATAGCGGGCCGCAATTACCTGGGCCTCGATCAGCAACTGATGAAACAGGGACAGGGTTGTTTCCCCCAGCTCTAGCGGCTGAGTAAAATAGTCCAGCTTTACAACGACATCTGAAACAGGCCGCTGCCCTAGCCAGCCCCGCTGCAAATCGCCCATAAAGGCGCTCCAGTCATGGGTACCGGCCACAATACCATTGGTGTTATGAGCATAAATTTGCTGGTAGAGAATACTGAACTGCAGCTCTCCAGTAAACGGCTCCCGAATCACCCGTGCTAGGCCATAGGCAAAGTGCCCTGTTACTGTAACCAGCGAAGCAGATTCTTTGTTATCACCGCCAATGCCGCCAAAGAGGTGAATCACTAAGGCGTAGTCACCTTCCTGCCAGCTTTTCAGGGCCGCTTCTGGAGCGGCGGCAGTCGGGTTGACCAGCACGCGCCGCAGCGTGCCCTTGCGGGCAGGCGTGTCCTGCCAATTTTGGCGGTCAATGTAGTTAAGCCCTGCTGTCGGTCCCAGTACCACCTGATCGGGCTGCAGCTGAAATAGGACTCGGGGCTTGAGCGCCTGCACTGTAAACACGCCCTCAGCGTCTCTGGCCCCATAGATGTACCAGCCCTGGGTGCCGCCAGAGGCATTTTCTAGCTCGCGAATGCTGGAGAAAAAGTGGCCTCCGACTTGAGGCTGTTGCGGAATTCGCACTGTCTCGGCGGTGCCGTCAAAAAGCCCTGTGGCTGCGCTGTAGTGCTGTACCTTAAAATACTCGCTAGGGCAAGGAGAAGCCCCCGGACACTCTGGCGGCAGCGGTTTTTTTACCTCCGGGTTAGGCCCTAGGATCTTTACCAGCCCATACTCCCGCCCCGTTACCTGAATCGGCTCTAGGGCTGTTTGCAGCACTACCGGCGTTCCCTCTGTGATCAGCTTGACGCTGTCTAGCCTTACCGTTACATCGTCTTCCGGGCGAGCCCCGGCTAAAGACTGCAGGGGCCCTACCGCGTCTCGTCCATTCAGCCGAGTTGGTACAATACTGCCCGCCTCTGCCGACTGCTCAGCCTGCTTTGTGAACTGCACATCTCGCGTGACCGCTCGGACGTAGGCTTCTGTTTGCGGGTTTGGTTGCCAGGTCAGCTTCACTTTTTGGCCCACCAAATTAGGCTCTGCTATCGGGGCGTGCCACACCTCCAGCCAAACCCAGTCGCCAGGAGACTCGGCATACTCTTCTACCTCAGGCAGCAGCAAGCGACCCATCCACTCCCCAGTGGGCCGGTAATCGGCAGTCGAGGGCAAGGTCTTGATCGGGTATGCCTCAACCCGATTAAAGGCGGATTGCCGGGCCAGGAAGTAGTTGGATTCGCTGACGGCTGAGGCTGCTAAAGAGAGCAGTAGGAGGGTGGCAATGGTTGAGCCAAGCAGCAGACCCCAAAATTTCCAGCGCTTGAGAAAGCACCGACCTGGCAGGCAAAAACGCAGCGACATAGGCAGATTTAAGCGGTAGAACTTATTAAAAGCCCTGCTTTTAGCGGGCCAACTCCTGACGCGGAAAGTTTAAAGGGTCATTCTACTCCTGTTTCTAGGCGGACATTTTGAGATCTACTAAAGTTATGGGGTCCGTTAGGAGGCCAAGCTTCTAACCGCATTACAGACCTGACTTGTGGTCTCAGTGGGTTTTGTCTGCCTGAACGCCTGCCTCCTAGATGAAACAGATGGCCTCGCTGTTGTTGGGGCAGGTGAAGTTCTGTACTGGGTTGTTGTACAGGTAGAGTTGCTGCAGGCTGGAGAGCGATCGCAATGGCCCCGCATCTGATACCCGATTGCGGTTGAGGTTGAGCTGCTGCAGATTAACTAGATTAACCAGTGGCGACACATTGGCAACTTGGTTAGAGCTGATGTCTAGCACGCGCAGGCTAGTCAGGCTGCCCAAGGGGCTGACATCCTGGATCTGATTGCGGCTCAAATAGAGCTTATTGAGGTTAGTTAGCCTTGCTAGCTCACCCACTTCCGCAATCTGGTTCTCGTTCAGGTAAAGTTCCTGCAGCGCGTCAATTTCTCCCAACCCGGCTAGTGACACTAAATCGTTGTCCATCAAGACCAAAAAGCGCAGCCGCTCCAGATTTGCCAGCGGAGTGACATCGGCAATCAGATTACCGCTGAGGTACAGCCGGGTCAGGTTTGGCAGCGCTGCTAGGGGGCTGATATCGGTAATCTGATTGTTGTGCAGCACCAGTTCGGTCAGCAGCGGGAAAGTGCTAAGCGGGCTGATGTCGCTCAGTTGATAGCCGGTCAGATTCAAGAGCGTAACGACCGAAGCGCGGCGGTTGGCCTCAAGGCAATCCTCGGTTCGCAATTCATTTAGCAAGATGCTGATCGTTTGTTGGGTAGCGGCAGCTAGGCTATCTCTAGCCTCACACCATTCTTGAAAGCTGAGAAATGCAGGCGCAGCTTGGGCTATGGGCAGATCTGAGCGCACTTCTGAGGGGACTGCTGGTTCTGGGGCAGGACTGGCGGCTAGCGCTCTAGGGTGAACTGCACCGCTCAACCCCAAAGCCAATCCTACCAGCGCAATGTCTCCTGCCTTTATCTGGTTGATCATGACTTACCTTGCCACTGACATCATGGCTTTTGATTGTTTCTGTGGACTAAAAATTTGCTTCAGCCAGACTGGCTCACTGCATGGCCGCACTGACCACAGAAGCGGTCCTCTGGTTTGAGCAGTTGACCGCACTGGGTGCAAAAGCGCTGCTGAGTCCCGGCAGCGTTGTTGCCCATCTGCATCGCCATATTGCCCATCTGCATTGCCATTGGGTTTAGGCTCATCTGCATATTGCCCATCTGCAGGGGCGGTAGGGGAGCCATGGGCTGCATCGGCTGTATCGGCTGCATCGGCTGCAGGGGAGCTTGAGGCACCTGGCTGTTTTCCTGCAGGGGCAGCACCGAGCCTTTGTCAAATGTAGGCACCCCAGCAACTTCGGCAATTTGAGATCCCTGTACCTGCAGGTAGCGGGGACCCTCTGCTGTGGTCAGTTTGATTGCCACCCCTGCCCCGGCTTGCACCACGATGGGCGCAGCAGTCCAGGTTCCTATCAGCAGCCGACTAGTAGACTGCTGCTGCTGCCCGGCACTGCTAGCGGCGACGGTGATTACTGTTTCGGCTCCCAGACTATCGAGATAAATCCACTGTCCGGGGCCAATCTGACAGGCATAGGCCATCGCTCTACTCCTCAAACCTGACCCTACTAATTCTGACGTGTTCTGTTGGGGCGACGACGTTATTTATACATTCCTTCTAATTGACTGTACCGGTAGTGCTGTCAGGTGGTAAGTTAGGCGCATCTCGCCCTCTCACTTTGACCTTTGAAACCGTTGCGATGGGCAAAAAAAGCGCGGGGCTTTTGATGTACCGGCATCGGCACGGTGAACTAGAGTTTTTTCTGATTCATCCCGGTGGCCCCTACTGGCACAACAAAGATTGGCATGCCTGGTCGATTCCCAAAGGGGAGATTGACCCTGGCGAGGATGCGTTTGCGGCAGCTAAGCGAGAATTTTGGGAGGAAACCGGTCTGACTCCAGAAGGGTCGTTTCAGCCGCTGACAACGGTGAAGCAGTCGGGCGGCAAGGTTGTGATGGCTTGGGCCTTTGAGGGCGACTGCGACCCGGCTGGCGTCAAGAGCAACAGCTTTTCCTTGGAGTGGCCGCCCCGTTCCGGTCAGTTTCAAAACTTCCCAGAGGTTGACCGGGCTGCCTGGTTCTCTCTAGAAGAGGCGAAAGAGAGAATTATCAAGGCGCAAGCTGCTTTTTTGGAAGAATTGGCTGTTCACCTCCAAAAAGCATCTTCTTCTAAAGATTAGCTTCAAAAGAAATAGCTCCAGTCCCCCCAGACCAGAGCTGAAGTGCGTTGGCAATTGATTCACACAAGGAGCCAAAAACGCACATCCATATTCTACACACAGAATCTAAAACGCTGTGGGTGAAGATTTTGCAATACTTGAATAACTTCTACTTTCATGATGATGTGGTGAATTTGGGTCATCTAATCTTGCTGGGGTAGCTGGCTCCCTAGGAAAGGGTAGGGCAAGCTCGATCCCCTGCTGCTGCAAGCTCAGACTGACTGCTAAATTGATCGCCTGTTGGGCATTCATATAAATGTTGTGATCGCTTGTTTCAACGAAGTAAACCGCTTCGTAGTTGAGGCTGTATTCACCGTGGCCGAGGAAGTGGGCTCGGTCAAAAGAAACCTGGTCTGTGGCTTCGATGATTTGCTGAATTAGAGGTGGAATGGTTTCTAGCTTTTCCGGTGGCGTGGTGTAGGACACTTTTATGCTGAGAACGACCCGCCGCCGCTGCATCCGCCCGAAATTTTGAATGCGAGCCTTGGTCATATCGGTGTTAGGAATGATCAGTTCTTCTCCTCCTGAGGCACGAAGGCGGGTGGTTTTGAGGCCCACGCTCTCGACGGTGCCGGAAACGCTGCCCAGGCTGATGAAATCACCAATGTCAAAAGGGCGATCAAATAAGATGGCGAAGTAGCCAAACACGTCGGCCAGAATTCCTTGAGAAGCTAGGGCCAGAGCGACCCCACCAATGCCTAGACTGGTCACGGCGGCTGAGACATCTAGGCCTAGGTTGTCTAGCAGAAAGATGATGCCGACAGTCCAGACGACGACTTTTAGGGCTGGAATTAGCGCCTTTAGGGTCTGCTCCATAAAGAGGTCGTTGCGGTAGGTCACCCAGTAGAACCGGAACAGGTACTCCAGAATCGAACTGACTAGATGGATCCCTAGCACTGTGCCTAGAACCAGGCAGAGGACTGGAATGACTTGGCCCAGTAAGCTTGGAAAGCTCGGCTGCAGAATCAAATCTTGAATGCTGAGGAACAAGACGCCCAAGTACAGCAGCCAGATGGCGGGCACTTCGATAATGCTGATCAGGCGGTCGTCGAGGTCGGTGGCGGTGCGGCTGGCCCAGCGCTTCATTCGGCTTAGCACTACCTGGCGCAGAATATTGATAGCAGCGAGGCCGATCAGCAGGGTTGCGATCGCACCCCCGTAGGCTCCAACCGGGCTGCCCCATAGCTCAAGCAAGTCATTGTTCAACATGGCTTCCCTCCCCCACAGGGTCACGCATTGGCACGAGTGATAGTGCAAACAAAACGAACCCATCTTAGCAAGTGGAAAGAGGGTGGGGTAGGTGTGGAGGGGTAGGGGAGCGCGGGGACGCGGAGAGAGGGAAGGCGAGGATGCGGAGAGGCAGAGAAAGGGTTAATACCCGCGATAGATTCCCTGTGGCACAATTAACGGGTTACACCTCCATGGGTCTGGGTAGCGGGGCAGGCATGACTAAGTTTGTATTTGTGACGGGTGGCGTGGTTTCGAGTATTGGTAAGGGCATTGTGGCGGCGAGCTTGGGGCGGTTGCTGAAGTCGCGCAACTACTCTGTCTCAATTCTCAAGCTCGATCCCTATATCAACGTCGATCCGGGCACGATGAGCCCCTTTCAGCATGGCGAGGTGTTTGTCACTGAAGACGGGGCCGAGACTGACCTGGATCTGGGCCACTACGAGCGCTTTACCGATACGGCCATGTCGCGGCTTAACAGCGTCACCACCGGATCGATTTATCAGGCGGTGATTAATAAGGAGCGGCGGGGCGACTATCAGGGCGGCACGGTGCAGGTGATTCCCCACATCACCAATGAGATCAAGGAGCGGGTGCATAGAGTGGCCCGCAACACCAACCCTGACGTGGTGATTACCGAGATTGGCGGCACCGTAGGCGATATTGAGTCGCTGCCCTTTCTAGAGGCGATTCGCCAGTTCCGTAAGGACGTGGATCGAGGCGATGTGCTCTATCTGCACGTGACGCTGATGCCCTGGATCTCTTCTGCCGGAGAACTCAAGACCAAGCCGACCCAGCACTCGGTCAAAGAACTGCGTTCCATCGGTATTCAGCCCGACATTTTGGTGTGCCGCTGCGAGCGCCCGCTGCCGCAAAACATTAAGGAAAAGGTGTCTGGTTTTTGCGACGTGCCGGTGGAGTGCGTGGTGACCTCTCAAGATGCCAGCAGCATTTACGAGGTGCCGCTTAACCTGGAAGCAGAAGGGTTAGCCCACCAGGTTCTAAAGATTTTGCAGCTAGAGCAGCGCCAGCCTGAACTGAGCCAGTGGAAATCTCTGGTGGACGGTCTCTACAGCTCGACCCGCCCGGTGGAAATTGCCCTTGTCGGTAAGTATGTCAGCCTTAATGATGCTTATCTGTCGGTGGTGGAGGCGCTGCGGCATGGTGCGATCGCACATCAAGCAGATCTCAAAGTTCGCTGGATTAATTCCGAAGATATTGAAGCCCACGGCCCCGAAAAGTACCTTGATGGGGTCGATGGCATCGTCGTGCCCGGCGGTTTTGGCATTCGCGGTGTAGACGGCAAAATTCGCACCATTGAATACGTGCGGCAGCGGCGCATTCCCTTCCTGGGGCTGTGCCTGGGAATGCAGTGCTCGGTAATTGAGTGGGCTAGAAACACGGCCCATCTAAACCAGGCCAACAGCTCCGAATTTCACGAAGACACGCCCAACCCAGTAATTAGCCTGCTGCCCGAACAGCAGGACGTAGTAGATCTGGGCGGCACCATGCGGCTAGGTCTCTACCCCTGCCGCCTCAAGCCCGACACCCTCGCCAGCCGTCTCTACAACGATGAAGTAGTCTACGAGCGGCATCGCCATCGCTACGAGTTTAACAACGCCTACCGCAACCTCTTTGTCGAATCGGGCTATGAGATCAGCGGCACCTCCCCTGATGGCAGGCTGGTAGAGATTATCGAGCTGCCCGGCCACCCGTTCTTCATTGCCAGCCAGTTTCACCCTGAGTTTCAGTCTCGCCCCAGTGCGCCTCACCCGCTGTTCTTGGGCCTGATCGGCGCGGCAGTGAAGCACGAGAGCGGGGCTGAAGCGTCTCTCAGCGAAGCGGTTTTGTAGTAGCTCGCCCAGAAACCCGGCTTCTTCAGAAACCCGGCTTCTTGAAGAAGCCGGGTTTCTGGAACTTACTCGATCAGCAGGTGCTTGGTGGTGAGCACCATCCAGCGATTCACCCTGCCTGTGGGAATGGGGTCGCTCCAGTCGTTAGGCTCGGCGTAGCCCAGGAGATGCAGGTGCTTGATGCTCCGATCACAGCCCTCTAAACTGCCGTAGATCACGATATCGACTTTCTCTCGGGGCCGGTCAGATGATTGGGTAAGCGAAACGGGGGGCACTGGCGCGCCCGCATCAGAAGATTGAAACATGGTGTTCTGGTTTCCTGTTGTTTGGTTTGTAGGAAAACAGAACACGAAAACCCCAGCACACCGTATCTGAGAAGACAGAAGTCCGATGGCTAGGGTATCCTTCCACTAGCCCGTCGATCTGGTGATGTCAGGTTACGGGTTAGGTGTCCTGTTGAAGGGCCAACTTCAACAGGCACCGCCGAAGTCTTCGAGTTCTGCGATAGGCCATCTGGGTAGACAGCTTAATGAACGAGCATAGGATCAACAGCTCTGTACGTCAACCGTATAGATTGATGTTAGAACTAGCATGACTCCAGAGGATAACTTTCCCTATAAGCTCAGTCAACACGCTAAGCAACGGTTGACCGAGCGTAAGATTGAGTTGCAGTGGGTTATCAAGACGTTAGCTGAACCAGCTTTAGTTGAGCCTCACCCAGAAGATGCCACTTGCCAATGTGCTTATAGAGCGATTCCGGAAGTAGAAGGGCGGATTCTAAAGGTTGTCTATAATACGACTACAGATCCCTGGCGGATTGTAACGGTTCACTTTGATAGACGAATGAGAGGCAGGTTATGAAGATTAACTTTGATTCAGAAGTTGATGCTCTTTATCTGCGTCTATCGGATGAGCAAGCTGTAGATTCAGAAGCCATCGAAACCGATATTGTTTATGACTATAGTATCGACAATAAGGTTATTGGCATTGAGCTTCTAAGGGTAACTGCTAATTTGGCCAGATTGGCAGTTGTTCCACTACCGTTCAAAGACTTGAATCAGCAGTATGAGTTTATTAGCTTTCTAGAAACTATTGCTGACTCTGAACTGCGGTCAAAACTAGCTTTTGCTCGCCAAATTCTGCAAAATCAAAAGGCCTTTCTCCAGAGAGCTTGATTAGGATGAGATACAAGATGCGGTAGTTAAAGACTGGCCTTTGAGGTCATCGCATCTACCTCACGCGGCCCACTTCTACAGCTTCCCCTCAAACCGTTGATACCAGACCAAGTTGCCTACCACCGTCAGCGCCAAAGCAATGCCGCCGCCTACCAGGGCCAAGCTGGGGTTATAGCTCCCCTGGCCGAGGTTTTCCATCCAAAGGTGAGTCGTATCAGAGGGGAAAAACCGATCAAGCAAGGCGGGGGAAAGGTACATCAAAGCCCCACCGGCAAGCAGCCAGCCCACCATTGACGCCAGCAGAAAAATTGTTTTGGCCGTAGATTGAGCGCCCATGTGCGATCGCACCTAAAAACTAGAGTCGAGATTACCACGAGGGGATCAGAGAGTGCGATCGCACCGACAACTCAACCCCGTAAAATCGGGAGATGACTGAAAACACCTCTTCCCAAATTCCGCCCTACACCTGGCAGCGCCCCATTGGCCTCGGCTGGGAACATCCCTACATCGTTCGCTACGCCAGCAACCTAGACGACGGCCCCTGGCACGGCGCACCTCTGGGCGGCTTTGGCGCAGGCTGTATCGGCCGCTCCCCTCGCGGCGACTTCAACCTCTGGCACCTCGACGGCGGCGAACACACCTTCCAGACCTTTCCCGCCTGCCAGTTCAGCGTGTTTGAGCAGACCGCCGATGGGCAAACTCAAGCACATGCCCTGTGTACCGAACCCCCCCAAGATGACAGCCTTTCCACCTGGCAGTGGTATCCAGGTTCCAGCGGGGGAGCAGGGGAGCAGGGGGGCCGGGGAGCGGGGGGACAAATGGGTACAACCGGCACCACCCCACCCACCCATTCACCCCTCACCGGTACCTACCATGCCCTCTACCCCCGCAGCTGGTTTGTCTACGAAAACGTCTTTCGAGCAAAGCTGACCTGCGAGCAGTTCTCCCCAATCTGGGCGCACAACTACCAGGAAGCAAGCTATCCTGTTGCCGTGTTTGAGTGGACGGCGCAGAACCCGACGGATCAGCCGCTGACGATCAGCATTCTCCTGAGCTGGCAGAACATGGTGGGCTGGTTTACCAACACCGAAAAATCTGCCGAAATCAAGCAGCGGGACGATGGTAGCCCCTACTACGACTACGTTCCGGCGATTACGCAGAGTGCTGGAAATTTCAACAGCCGGGTGCAGGCAGGGGATTTTATCGGCTGCCTGATGGATGGAGCCTGGTCAGAATCGGGGGCAGACCCAGGAGAGGGAGACGGGCAGTTTTGTATTGCCACTGTTGCCTCTGCAGGCGTTGACATCTCCTACCACACCTGCTGGAACCCGGTGGGAGATGGGGCAGAAATTTGGCAGCAGTTCTCTCAATCTGGTGAGTTGGGCAATGTTGCGGATGAGCATCCGGCAGCAGAAGGGGAACAGGTGGGGTGTGCGATCGCACTGCGCTTTACCCTCCAACCCGGCGAAACCCGCCAAGTTCCCTTTGTGCTGGCTTGGGATCTGCCGGTCACAGAATTTGCGGCTGGCGTGGCGGCCTACCGCCGCTATACCGACTTCTTTGGCACCAGCGGCGGCAACGCCTGGGACATTGCTCGCGATGCGCTCAGGCATTACCAAAGCTGGCAGCAGCAGATTGTGGCCTGGCAGCAGCCGATTTTGGATCGCGCCGATCTGCCCGACTGGCTAAAGATGGCCCTGTTTAACGAGCTGTACGACTTGACTAGCGGCGGCACCCTCTGGTCAGCTGCGACTGAAGCCGATCCCGTGGGTCAGTTTGGTGTGTTGGAGTGCATCGACTACCGCTGGTACGAAAGCCTGGACGTGCGGCTCTATGGCGGCTTCGCCACGCTAATGCTGTGGCCGGAGCTGGAGAAGGCTATTCTGCGGGCTTTTGCCAGAGCCATTCCCACAGCAGACGCTCGGCAGCGCATCATCGGCTACTACTACACCATCGGCGCAGACGACACGATGGCGGCCCGCAAGCTGCGAGGAGCCACCCCCCACGATTTGGGTGCGCCCAACGAGCACCCCTGGGTCAAGACTAACTACACCAGCTACCAAGACTGCAACCAGTGGAAAGACCTGCCCAGCGACTTTGTGATTCAGGTTTATCGCGCCTTTAAGCTCACAGGCGAAACTGACTTTGAATTTCTAGCCGAGTGCTGGCCCTCGGTGGTCGAAGCTCTGAAATACCTGAAGCTGTTTGATAAAGACAGCGACGGCATTCCTGAAAATGGCGGTGCCCCCGACCAAACCTTTGATGACTGGCGACTCAAGGGCATCAGCGCCTACTGCGGCGGGCTGTGGCTGGCGGCATTGGAAAGTGCGATCGCAATCGGCGAAACCCTCACCGCCCAAAATCTTGCTCCCGGCACTGTGCCCATTCTCCTGACCCAGTATCGCCGCTGGTTGGAGAGCGGCCTCAATACCTACCACCGCAAGCTCTGGAATGGGCGGTTCTACCAACTCGATACCGGCAGCGGCTCGGCAGTGGTGATGGCCGATCAGCTCTGTGGCCAGTTTTGCGCTCAGCAGCTTGGCCTGCCCGATCTAGTTTCGCCCGACTGCACCCGCTCGGCATTAGAAGCCATCTACGACGCCTGCTTCGTCAAGTTCAACCAATACGCCCAGACCCAGGTAAAGCCCCAGAACCAAAAGTTTGCCGGAGCCCAAGTCGGTACCTTTAGCGCGGCCACGCTGGGCCTGCCCATTGGCGCAGCCAACGGTGTGCTCCCCGACGGTTCGCCCGAAGATCCCGACAGTACGCACCAGCTAGAAATTTGGACAGGCATTAACTTTGGCCTAGCGACGTTTCTGGCTCAGCAGGGCATGACGAAAGAAGCGCTCGAAATAACCGAAGCGGTGGTGCGCCAGATTTATGGCTACGGCCTCCAGTTCCGGACGCCGGAAGCGCTGACTGCACTGGGCACCTATCGTGCCTGCCACTATCTACGACCGCTAGCGATTTGGGGGCTGCTGCTGGAGCTGTAACCAGTATGCGCTGTCTGGAACTTGGCGATGACTGCGATCGCAACCCTCCTCAGCACCCATCCTATGCCTGGGTGAGCAGTGGAAATCCACCGGCAGAATCATGCTCTTAAAGAGACGAATATGAGAGATTTCTAGCCGTCCTTCACAAATCTTTTAGGCATCTCAATGGCGCAAACTTGGCTTTGGATCGGAGTCATTAGTATGGCTCTGGGTTCGGTTTTCTTCGGCTTTGGTGCCCACAACGCCAAAAACGAAGCCTGGAGCAGACTCTACACGCTCAACTTTTTCATTTGCCTGATCGCCAGCGCCCTGTATCTGGCAATGGCTTTGGGACAGGGCCAAAGCACTGTCTACGAACGCCCCACGGCCTGGGCCCGCTACATCACTTGGTCGCTCTCTACGCCTTTGCTCATCCTGGTACTGGGCTTTTTGGGGCGTTCGCGGGTTTCCCTGCTCGGCAGCCTGCTGGGGGCTAACGCCTTCATGATCGCCACCGGCTTTGTCGCCGCCTTTTCTCCCGACCCGATCAGCTACATCTGGTATGTAGTGAGCTGTGTGGCTTATCTGGCAATTGTCTACATGCTGCTGGTGCCTTACCAAAGAGACGCTGTGCGGCAGCGCCCCCGCAACCAAAAATCTTTCACTCATTTAGTCGCCGTGCACCTGATTTTATGGACGGGCTACCCCATCGTCTGGATCTTGGCTCCTAGCGGTATCGATACTTTCGGTCAGGGCTATGAAACAATGTTCTACACCCTGCTTGATATTGCCTCTAAGGTCGGATTTGGCTTTCTCTCCCTCAATACTTTCGGCAAGATAGAGCGGGCTGGGGAAGTCAGCACCAATCCCGCCGCGCAGCCCTCTTTGCGCTAGAGCCATTAAGCCCTTTGAGGCAGGCGGGGGTATAGCTAGGGGCTCAGCAGGCAGCTTAGCCAGGTCATCACCGGGTAGGTGGTCAGCAGAGCCGATGCAAAAACACGTATCGCCGCTGGCTACAGAGCGCCTCAATACTTACCACCGCTTTGGCCCAGCAGGATAGTGCAAGAAGCGCTCGAAATCACAGCTCGCGGCACAGTTCTTGGGGAAGCCGTTGGATGACTCGCTGAAATGGAGAAGGGTCATTGAGCCCCTGAGAGAGCACCAGCGATCCCTGGATTGAGATCAGGGCAGCTTCGGCCCGTTCTTGAGCGGCCTGCGAGTCTAGCCCCGCTTCTGTTAGGACGGTTGCGATCGCATCTCGCCACATCACCAATAGCGCCTGCACCTGGGCCTGAAATGCATCCCTAGCTGACCCCAGCAGCAAAGTCGCCAGCAGACAGGGACGGTTGCCATTGTCGTAAGCGGTGGCGGTGCGATCGCACATTCGCTGCAGCCTTACCAAAGGTTCCTCATCACTATCCATGCCTTGCAAAATGTGCTGCTTCAGCCCCTGCTGCAAATAGTCGAGCACCACCGTCACCATCTCATCTTTACCGCCTGGGAAGTGATGGTAGAGGCTTGCCTTGCCTAGACCAGTCGCCTCAGAAATTTTAGAGAGGGTTGCGCCGTCATAGCCATTCTGCCGGAACAGCTCCAGCAGGCAGGGAACGTAGGTGTCTTTAGGCATCAGAAAAAGGTGATGGGTATTGACACTATACCGAACGATTGGTACAGTCGTCTCAACCGAACGTTCGGTACACCCTTCACCCCACGAAAGCGCACCCCATGATCCAGCTCTATGGTCACGAACTCTCCGGCAACAGCTACAAAGTCCGACTCCTGCTCTCTCTGCTAGACCTAGAGTACGAGTGGATTCAGGTTGATTTGCTTAAAGGCGAGCATAAGTCTTCTGAGTTCCTGACCCGCAATCCCTTTGGTCAGGTGCCTGTGCTGGTAAATGGCGACCTGACTCTGGCCGACGCTCAAGCTATTTTGGTCTACTTAGCCCGCCAGTACGGCGGCGAATCTTGGCTACCAGTCGATGCAGTTGGCCTTAGCCAGGTAGTGCGCTGGCTCTCCACCGCTGCCGGAGAAGTTCGTCAGGGGCCAGAATCAGCCCGCCTATATCACCTGTTTAAGGTCACCACCATCAGCCTAGAGCGAGCCAACCAACGGGCCGAATTCATTCTCACCCAGCTAGACCAGCACCTAAGTCAGCGCCATTGGCTAGAGCTAAATCGCCCCACCATTGCCGATGTAGCCGTTTTCCCCTACGTGGCGCTCGCCCCCGACGGCCAAATCGATCTCGCCCCTTACCCCCACGTGCAAGCTTGGATTGAGCGAGTCAAGCACCTTCCCGGCTTCATCAGCATGCGCAACATAGAAGCGCCTTCCCTGGTCTAAACCCCAGTCACCCCGTCATCCCTATTTTCCGTAGAGTGTTGAGAGCGTTGGGTCATGCTGCGCTTGACACCAACCTACAGGGCCACCTCCCCGCGTCTCCCCTGCCCCCTTCTCCCAAACACCATGCCTCGCAAATTCACCCAAATCGCCTTCACCCCCGCTGTCAAAGCAGCTCAGGAACAGCGCGGCTCGCGCGAGACGTATGCCCGCTTTGAGAAAAGTGGCCCTGACAACGACAGCGTCACGCCCGAAATTGCTGACTTTATTGCCCGTATGGACGGTTTTTATCTGGGCACCGTCGGCTCCAACGGCTATCCCTACATTCAGTTCCGGGGTGGCCCACCGGGCTTTCTCAAAGTGCTAGACGACAAGACGCTGGGCTTTGCTGACTTCAAAGGCAATGTTCAGTACGTTACCGTGGGCAATCTTGGGGAAAACGACAAAGCTTTTCTTTTTTTGATGGACTACCGCCATCGTCAGCGCCTCAAAATTTGGGGAAGCGCCCACTACCTTGAAGGCGAGAGCGAAATACTCAATCGATTAAGGCTGCCAGGTTACAACGCAGACGTGGAAAGAGCCATTCTATTTACGGTAGAAGCCTGGAACTGGAACTGTCCGCAGCACATTCCTATTCGCTACTCTGAGGCGGAAGTGGCTGCCCTACAGGCTAGAGTGGCAGAGCTAGAGCAGCAGCTTGCCGACCGAGAATGATTCTCTAGCTATAACGGGTTAGGGTATAGCCAAAACGCCAGGTTCTTGGTGAGCCAGGGCATGACTGGGTAAGTCAGCAACGCCGACACAAACACGACCGAAAGCAATAGTGCCAGCAAAGCCGGCATCTCAGCTAGAAACCGCCCCAGCAGCGCATTCGACAGCAGAATGAGGGGATAGACCGCCAGCACACCCAGCACCACTTTCTTGTAGTAAGGCGGTTGACCAGCGGCTTTGACCTGCGACTTGGGCAGCGTAAACCACAGCTCCAGGCCACTGGGCAACTGCTGGTGGCTTCTAGCAGAAATCAGCCCGTAGGACTTGTCCATCCAGGCTTGATAGGTGGAGGACGTTAGCCAATCTCTCAGGTGAGCATAGGTATCGAACTTCACAATCACCACGTATTCAGGATAGTCGTGGTCGCGAGGCCGAATGATCTCTATTCCTAAGAAGCCATCAAACTGCTTGGCATCTTGATTGATACCTGTTGTCCAAGCCTCATATTCCTGAATGCGGCCTGGCTTCACAATTTCTGAGATCACCACTGTAATTGAGCCAGACACCTGTGAATCGCACACACAACCCCCTCATGCCGTAGATTAAGACAGGAGATTCACTAGCCAAGCATACCCCGTGAAATTTGTCTTTATTATTGATCCGATCGAGCGGCTGGATCCGGGGCACGACACCAGCGTTGCCCTGATGGAAGCGGCTCAGCAAAAGGGGCATGAAGTCTGGATTACCCAGGCATCGCTGCTCAGCGTAATTCAAGGAAAAGCGATCGCATTGCTGCAGCCCGTGCAGCTGAAGCCGGTGCAGCTGGTAGAAGGCCGTTGGGTCGCGGAGCCGCAGTGGTTTGAGGTTGGAGAAGCGGTGCATCGCCCCCTAGAGGACATGGATGCGGTCTTTATGCGAACTGACCCTCCCGTTACGGTGCCCTACCTCTACGCTACCTACATTCTCGATCACATTGATCCGTCTAAAACACGGGTTGTGAACGCGCCTAATGGTCTGCGAACGGCCAATGAGAAAATGTACGCCCTGCAGTTTACCGAGGCCATTCCCGAAACGATTGTCAGCCAGAACAAGCAGGTGATTCGAGACGCGGTAGAACGCTGGGGGGCAGCCGTGCTCAAGCCCCTAGGCGGCAAAGCCGGGGAAGGGATTTTGTTTTTGGAGGGTAGCGATCGCAACTTCAACTCCATGATTGAGATCAGCACCCAGCAGGGCAAAACACCCGTGATGGTGCAGATCTATCTGCCAGCCGCCAAAGAAGGTGACAAGCGCATCATCATGCTCAATGGCGAACCCATTGGAGCCGTCAACCGCATTCCTAGTGGCAGTGAGTTTCGCGGCAATATGGCAGTAGGCGGACGCGTCGCCCAGGTAGAAATTACCGAGCGCGAACGGGAAATCTGTAGTCAATTAGCCCCCACGCTCCGTCGAGATGGCCTATTTTTGGTAGGAATCGATGTGATTGGTGGCTATCTCACTGAGATCAACGTCACCAGCCCGACCGGCATCCGGGAAATCGACCGGCTAGACGGGGTCCAACTGGGCCACCAGGTCATTGAGTGGGTTATTCAGTCAAAAAACACTACGCTGCATTGATGGAGTCACCTCTGAGCATGAAATCACAGGTCCCTAGCTTCAACCGCCGTCAGTTTATCCGCTATGGGTCGCTGGCCTTGGGAACAGGCGTTTTAGCCGCCTGTACCGGCAGGTCGCAAACGGATCAAGCCCCAACCGCTGCTAACAGCACCGCTGCAGACCAGCCGTTGCAGACCGTCACCTTTGGCACCAACTGGTATGCCCAGGCCGAACATGGCGGCTTTTACCAGGCCGTTGCCACCGGCATTTACAACGACTACGGCCTTGATGTCACCGTTCAAATGGGCGGCCCCCAGGTCAATGGCACCCAGCTGCTGATGGGCGGTGCAGTTGACTTCTTCATGGGCTACACTGCCGACGCTGTTAAAGCCGTCGAAGAAGGCATTCCCAAGCGAACTGTAGCCGCCATCTTCCAAAAAGATCCCCAGATTCTGGCAGCACACCCCGGTGCCCAAGATCTAGCTGAGCTGAAAGGCCGACCGATCTTTATTTCCTCAGCCGCCAACGTTACCTACTGGCCCTTCCTAGCTGCCCGGTACGGCTTCACTGACGATATGAAGCGACCCTATAACTTCAACCCTGGCCCCTTCCTGGCCGAAAAATCTTCAGCGCAGCAAGGCTACCTCAGCTCCGAACCCCTAGCCATTCAAAAAGAAGGCGGGTTTGAGCCCGCAGTCTTTTTGCTAGCCGACTACGGCTACGACCCCTACGCCTGCACCATCGAAACCCGCAACGAGCTGATCGAGCAAGACCCCGACCTAGTGCAGCGCTTCGTCGACGCCTCGATCAAAGGCTGGTACAGCTACTTCGAAGACCCAGCCCCCGGCAATGAACTGATCAAACAGGCCAACCCCGAGATGACCGACGAGCAAATCGCCTACGGCATCGAAAAGATGCAGGAATACGGCATTGTTCTATCCGGCGAAGCCCAGCAACAAGGCATTGGAGCCATGACCGACGCCCGCTGGGAGTCGTTCTTCACCACCATGTCCGAAGCCGGAGTCTTCGGGGCAGACACCGATTTTAGACAGGCATATACTCTGGATTTTGTGAATAAGGGGACAGAGTATTACCAGGCGTAGGGGGGTACATGGGGAGATGGGTGGGTAGGTGGGTGAAGGGTTTAAGGTTTAGGGTGTAGGGAGGCGCTTGCTTTTGGGTCTCGTTGCCCCCAAGCGTTCCCGGCAATTTAGCCAATCCTGCTGGAAGGTATAGGGAGGCGCTTGCTTTTGGGTTTTGTTGCACCTGCTAGCCGCAGCTTATGTCTCGATTCTCTTGAGTAAGGTTTTTGCTGGGTTTTGGCATAGGCAGGAGAGGCCGAACCTCGGTTTGGCATTCCCAGGCAGAGCCCTAGGAACGAGGAATAGTAAGAAACACTCGAACCCCTCTAACCACTCCCTTCTCCTTAAACCCTTCACCCTAACCCCTTCACCCTAACCCCCACCCCCCATCAACCCGCCTACCCATCCACCCCTCGCCGCCCCATGCCCCCCATCATCACCCTCCACCAAGTCAGCAAAGTCTACGGCAACGGCACAGTTGCGTTGCAGGGGCTTGATCTCGCGGTGGAGCCGGGTCAGTTTGTCAGCCTAGTGGGGCCTTCGGGCTGTGGTAAGAGTACGGTGCTGCGGCTGGTGGCGGGGTTGGGGCAGCCCAGCAGTGGGCGGATTGAGTGGGGCCTGTCGCCGGGGGAGCGCAATCTGGCTTTTGTCTTTCAAGATGCGGCGCTGATGCCTTGGGCGACGGTGGTGGATAACGTCCACTTGCCGCTCAAGCTCAAGGGCAAGTCTTTGAGAAGCTGCCGGGCCGACATTCAAGAATCGCTCAATCTGGTGAGTCTGGGCGGGGCGGAGAGGAGCTACCCCCGGCAGCTTTCGGGCGGCATGAAAATGCGGGTGTCGATTGCGCGGGCGCTGGTGACTCGGCCCAACGTTTTGCTGATGGATGAGCCTTTTGGGGCGCTTGATGAGATGACTCGGGCGCGGCTCAACAGTGATGTGCTACACCTGTGGGAACAGAAGCACTGGACGGTGCTGTTTGTCACCCACAATATCTATGAAGCTGTTTACCTGTCTAATCGGGTGGTGGTGATGGCGGCTCACCCTGGTCGCATTGTGGCTGACCTGGCCATTGATGCGCCTTACCCGCGTAGCGAAGATTTTCGCACGTCTGCCCAGTTCAACCATTACTGCCGCGAGATCTTACGCTACCTGTCTTCACCGGAGAGGACGGTGACTGTGCCCTGATAGCTGCTGCCCTGCATTTTGGTTTTGCCATGGAGCCCAATTCTTCACTTCCTCAATCCTCTGCCCCAGGCTCGCCGGGAGCAACTGTTTGGGGCGCAGCCTCGCAAATAACTCGGTTCAGCCGTCTCTGGTCGCTAGAGGTAATAGCCCCGATTGTTGTGGGGCTGGGGGCACTGGTGCTGTGGGAGGGAGGGGTGCGGCTGTTTCAGTTGCCGCCCTACTTGCTGCCCGGCCCGCTGCTGGTGCTGCAAACGCTGGTGCAGGAGTGGCCGCAGCTTTTTCCCTCGCTAATAGTGACGCTGCAAATTACGGTGGCGGCTTTTGTGGGGGCAACGGTGTCGGGGGTGCTGATTGCGATTTTGTTTACTCAGAGCAAGTGGATCGAGCGCAGCTTTTTTCCCTACGCCGTAATTTTGCAGACGATGCCGGTGGTTGCGATCGCACCTCTAATCATCATCTGGTTCAAAAGCAACACCTTTGCCGCCCTGGTGGTGTGCGCCTGGATTGTGGCCCTCTTTCCGATTATTTCTAACACGACCTTAGGCCTCAACAGCGCCGACCATTCCCTGCAAAACCTGTTTCAGCTCTATGGGGCCAATCGCTGGCAAACCCTGTGGCACCTGCGCCTGCCCAGCGCCCTGCCCTATTTCTTGGGCGGCCTGCGGATTAGCGGCGGGCTGTCACTGATTGGGGCAGTCGTGGCCGAGTTTGTCGCCGGTACGGGGGGTGCTCGCTCCGGCATTGCCTATCAAATTCTCATGTCCAGCTACAATCTGCAGATCCCTCGCATGTTTGCCGCCCTGATTATGACTACAGGGCTGGGGGTGATCATTTTTGTCCTGCTTACTCTGCTATCTGACCGGCTGCTGCGTCACTGGCACGAAAGTGCCCTGCAGCGCGAAAATTAAATCGTCCTCTAGCTTGACCCGATGGCAGTATCTTCCTTTGCGTCTGTTCCCGACACAGCCCACTACTGGCTGGCTAATGCCCGCATTCCCCTAGCCCTGCTGACTCGAGACGGCGCGCCCAGCGACCCGATCCCCTGGCTGGCCGCCGCGCCTCAATCTGAAGACTTAGTAGCGGTCAATATCGAAATCAAAGGGGGAGCGATTGCCACCTTGACCCCGGCCAGCCTTCATGTTCCTGAGGGCGCTGCGGCCTGCGATCTGCACCAAGGACTGGTGTGGCCCTGCTTTGTCGATATCCACACGCATCTAGACAAGAGCCACACCTGGCACCGCACTGCTAACCCCAGCGGCACTTTTGAGCAGGCCCTCAAGCAGATTGACATCGACCGGATCAAGTACTGGCGCTCTGAAGATCTCTATCGCCGCATGGAGTTTGCCCTCAAGTGTGCTTACGCGCACGGCACCCGCGCCCTGCGTACCCATCTCGATGCCCTAGACGACCAGGCCGAAATTAGCTTTTCGGTTTTTAGAACGCTGCGGCAAGAATGGGCGGGACGACTGGAGCTACAGGCGGCCAGTCTGCTGCCGATTGAAGCCTTCGAGACTGACCAGGTTTCGGCTTTGGCAGATCTGGTGGCTGAGAGCAGCGGTATTTTGGGCGCAGTAGCCTATCCCAATCCCAACCTGGATCAGCAGCTAGACCAGCTCTTTCAGCTAGCCCAAACGCGGGGCCTAGACCTCGACCTACACGTAGATGAGAATCTAAATCCAGCCGCTATGGCCCTGCGGCATGTAGCTCAGGCCAAACTGCGAAATGGCTATAGCGGCACTGTAGTCTGCGGCCACTGCTGCAGCCTGTCGGTGCAGTCGTGGGAGGTGGCAGCAGAGACGATACGCTGGGTTAAAAAGGCCGATATTGGCGTGATTAGCCTGCCGATGTGCAACCTGTTTTTGCAGGATCGGCAGATCGGCCGTATGCCTCGGCGGCGGGGCGTCACCCTGCTGCCCGAACTTAAGGCCCAGGGCGTTCCTGTGGCTTTTTCCAGCGACAATACCCGCGATGTTTTTTATGCCTACGGCGATCTAGACGGGCTAGAGGTCTTTACCCAGGCAGTGCGGATTGGGCAGCTAGATCGGCCTATTGGCGATTGGCCCCAGGCAGTCACCGCTACCCCCGCTGCCATGATGGGGCTAAAAACACCGGGCACTCTAGCCGTTGGGCAACCGGCAGATTTGGTGTGTTTCAAAGCCAGAACGTTTAATGAGTTGCTGTCACGGCCACAATGCGATCGCATTGTTCTACGCCAAGGCAAGGCCATCGACACCACCCTACCTGACTATGTTGAACTGGATGATCTGCTAGACCGTTAACGCCCGATTTTTCCCACAGCTTCCTCTAAGGGGTGAAAAAGCTGACAGTGTCACTCAAATGCAGGCCTGCTTCCTAGACTGAAAAGAAGCCCAAATCGGCCTAGCAGGCCCACCCCCAAGAGCAATGCTTCAAGCCCTGATTGTGCTGCTGACGGTTAGCCTGATTGCAGTAGGAATTTTTATCCAGCCGCTACTGCAGCGGCAGCACCGGGAGCGTCTTAAAAAACAGCCGCTGCCCCCCCTTTGGCGAGCTCTGATCGAGCAAAACTTACCGATCTACCACCAGCTTTCACCCAATCAGCGGCAGCGGCTACAGGGACACATCCAGGTCTTTTTGGCAGAGAAACAGTTTATTGGCTGTCGGGGTCTGCAGGTCAGTGAAGAGATGAAGGTGACTATCGCTGCGGTGGCCTGCCTGCTGCTACTCAACGAGCGCAGCACCTACTTCCCCAAACTCAAGTCGATCTTGATCTATCCCGATGCCTATATCGTGAAGCAGCCCGCCGCCAACGGCCCCTACGTGGTGGAAGAACGGCAGGAAGTCCGGCTGGGCGAATCATGGTCGCGGGATCAGGTGCTGCTGACCTGGCAAGAGATTCAGGCAGACGCGCGCAACTGGAGAGATGGCCACAACCTGATCCTGCACGAATTTGCTCACCAGCTCGATCAGGAAGATGGCAAAGCCGAAGGCGTACCCATCCTCAAGAAACGGACTGACTATGTCCGCTGGCGTGAGGTCATGAGCAACGCCTACGACCAGCTTTGTCAGGCCGTAGGGCGACGATATCCGACGGTGATGGACAGCTACGGGACTAAAAACCCAGCAGAATTTTTTGCGGTTGCGACTGAAACTTTTTTTGAGAAGCCCAGGCAGCTCCGGGCTCATCATCCGGCCTTATATACGGAGCTGGAGCAGTATTACCAGCTCGACCCAGCGGCGTGGGGATGAGGGGGTGGATGGGTGGATGCTTTGAGATGAATTAAGAGACTGTAGAGATGCGATTAAATAACCTTGGGCAAGGATTCGCTGAGGTGTCTCTATAGTCTTGAATAATTTTGTGGGATGGGCTTCTGAAATGCCCATCCCACGGGAATGCCTACTAATTGATCCTATGCTGGGACGGCAGCCGGTAGGTAGCCCAGTTCTTCTAGCTTGGCCAACACCTTGTTGACGCTTTCCTCTAGGGTCTCCTTGTGGGTTTCGCAGTTGACCTCGGGGTTCAGCGGCGGCTCGTAAGGATCGTCAATGCCGGTGAACTGCTTGATCTCTCCGGCGCGGGCGCGCTTATAGAGGCCCTTGACGTCGCGAGCTTCGCAGACTTCGAGGGGGGCGCTGACATAGACTTCCATGAAGTCACCAATGCGATCGCGCACCTCATCGCGCATTGCCCGGTAAGGAGAAATGGCCGAAACCAGCACAATCACACCGTTGCGGGTCAGCAGGTGGGAGACAAAGCCAATGCGACGGATATTTTCGTCCCGATCTTCTTTGCTAAAACCCAACCCCTTGGTTAAGTTGGTGCGGACGATATCGCCATCGAGCACTTCCAGTTTGCAGCCACGGGAGCGCAGTTCTTGCTCCAGCGCTTCGGTAATCGTGCTTTTGCCAGCGCCGCTCAAGCCCGTCATCCAGACGGTGACACCACGGTGTTGCATGGGTGTTGTTCTCCTTTATCAACCAAACTACGTCTCTTTGCCGCCAGCCCAAGTCTTTACCCAAGCCAGCCGAAATCCCCTGCCAAAACTCAGTGGCGAGGATGCCTCAACCTAAAGTAGCAGGAAATAATACCTAGCGATCCCTACCAGTTTAGCCCTTAATACGGACTGGTAATGATCGATTCATTGGCAGCGTCGGCAGCAGATTCCGGTGAATTAGGGCCGGTACTGACCATATAGCGGCGACGCTCACGAATGAGCTTGGGCCTGAGGTAAAGGTTTTCTAACAGCACGGCTCCGCCTGCTACCCAGGGCGGCACAATCAGCGCCCCAATTAGCCCTAGTACCTGGGTTCCGCCCAGCACTGCCAGCAGCTGATACAGCGGATGCACCCCCACTGAGGAGGCTACCAGCAGCGGATCGAGGATGTAAGTCTCGAGGTTCTGAATGATGATGTAAAACAGCAGCACCCAAAGAAACACCCAGCCGCCTTGGGGCACAGCCACCACCAGCGCCGGAATGGCTCCCAAAATTGGCCCCAAAAAGGGAATCAGGTTAGTCACCCCTGCGATCGCACCTAGACCCAGAGCAAAGTCAGACAGGCCCAAAAAGGTGAGGCCGATCGTCGTTACAACTGCCAGTGTCAGCGACACCAAAAACCGCCCTCGAATGTAGCTGCCAATCCGGTTGCTGACCGGGCCGACCTGGGCTGCCAGCCTTTCATCCCAGGGCCGGGGCAGCAGGCGCACCAGATTGTTGATTAGCGTGCGGCTGTCGGCCAGCATATAGCCCGACAGAAACAGAGACAAAATCAGGCTAAACACCCCGCCTAAAATGCCTGTCGTCAGCCCGTAGGAGCGAATCAGCAGCTGCTGGCTAGAGCGAATGGCCCAGCTAGTCAGCCCCTGCACATCGAGCACCCGGTTGACCAATTCATTGGCCAGCTCCGGGCGCGTATTGTTGAGATTCAAAGCCCAGGCCGAGATCACGTCATAGACGTTTTTGATCGACACCGGAATCAGTCCAATCAGCCGCTGGATTTGCTCAAACACAGTCGGCCCTACCAGCACTCCGGCCCCAACTATGCTGGCAATAATCGACAGGTAAATCAGCACGACTGCTAGCCAGCGCGGTACTCGATAGCGTTCTGCCCTGTCTACCACCGGCGCAATAGACGAGGCCATCACCACTGAAATCATCACCAGAAAAATCAGGCTACGGAGCTGCCACAGTAAGATCAGCAGCGGCACCGACAGCACCAGCCCCAGCACTGTGCCCAGGGGAATCGTCAGACGTTGTTCTAGCGGTCGGTTAGGCGTTCCCGGATTAGTAGAAATTCCTGGCATGGCAGGGAGTCAGCCCAAAAGGACACAGCACATTAGTGTTTCTTGTGCTGTTGTCTATTGTGCATCAGGTAATGCCGAGGCGCTGTTGTTTGGGGGATGGATGGATGGGTAGGGGGTGGGAACGTCGTGATGTGGGGATGCGGGGAGGTAAGCCCTGGAGGTTGGCGTTAAGCGCAGCGCGGCCCAGTTCCGTAGGCTGGGTTGAGGCTCGGCAAAACCCAACGCCATTAAGAGTTTGTTGGGTTATCTCCGAAGGAGAGGCTACGCCAACGCAAGCTCAACACCAACCTACATTTCTAAATTCCCGCATGGTTCCTGCGAAGGCTTTTGATAAGGCAATGCCTACCCCACCAATGCTCTCACCCATCCACCCCCTACCCATCCACCCTTACACCTCTACAACGTATAGGTAAACTCATCCACCAATACTCCCGGCACCCAGGCTCCGCCTAGCGCCCGGTGCTCATAGGAGCCGACTTCGGGCACGCAGACTACGGATTGGGTTAGATCCACTAGACAGTCGCCGAAGCAGCGGTAGAGGCTTTCGTCAAAACGCAAGTTTTGAATTGGCGCGACGATCTCGCCCTGCTCTACCCAGAAGCAGGCGTAGCGGGTCATGCCGGTAACGCGGCCCTTGGGCTGATCGCTCCAGTTGAGGTAGTGCAGGTTGGAGACATATAGCCCGGTGTCAAGCTGCTTTAAGATGTCGGCTTCGTTGAGCGTGCCGGGACTTACTTCTGGAGCCCTTAAGTGCTCTGCCGTTACTGCGTAGTTGGAGACCAGCCCGTACTCCTGGGCGGTGCGGGAGCTAATTAGGGTGTTGACCAATTCTCCAGAGGCAATTAGGGGCAGTTCAGTAGGGGCCACTTCTCCCCACTGGTTAAACCGAGGCACCAGACCCCGGCCAAAGTTTTCTCGCAGGTGAAACTTTGGTGAGAGCTGCCGCTCGTTCTGCTGTAGTGCTCTTAAAGCGCCGCCCGAACGCCGCAGGGCGGCTTCACTGATGCCACCCCAGGAAAACATACTGAGCAGATCGGCTACGGCTGCCGGGGCTAGATAGGTGCGGTACTGCCCTCGGGGCACTGCTTTGGGCGAACGCCCCATCAGCCCCAGAAACTGGCGGCAGGTTTCGATTTGGCGCTCGTACTGGGCAGCATCCCAATAGTTTCCGGCCAGGACTTCTTTGACGGCCTGACCATCTGCTGTAAAGAGGGAGTAGTCTAGCGTAAAAGTCTCGGTCTCAAACCAGTGCAGCTGGCCAAGAGAGTCGGCGTACCCTCGTATACAGCGGCCCCCAGCATAGAGCCCAGCGCTGTCGGTGCCTGTTAGGGGCGCGAGAATGGCCTCGGGCACTGCTGCTGCCTCTAAAATCTGGCCGGGGTATTCCTCCCGGCTGGTGGCGGCTCCTCGGGGCGTAACCAGAAACGGGTCTTCTGGCAGCTGGGGCAGTTCTTGGCGGGCTTCGACTAGGGCAGCAGCAATCAGGGGCCAGTCAGTTTCCTTGTCGCCGGTGAAGGGCAAGATGCGATCGCACACTCGCCCCGAGCCGATCAGCGTTAGCTCCAGCTGACCATCACTGACTTGCCCTGTTTGCCGCACACGGCCCCGGTTGAAGCGGGTAAATTGGCTCTCTTCAGCCACCAGGTGCAGCAGCACCTGCTCCCCCCGCTCAACATACTGATTAAGAACTTCGGCAATCTGATTAAATGTGCTTTCCCAGCCCACAGAACGACTCATTGGGCACCCCCGAATACTTCTACATTTTCAAACGCGCACACTGGAGCAGCATGGCCCACCCGAATGACCTGGTTAGGCTCTCCCTTACCGCAGTAGGGCGTGCCGTACATTTCCCAGGTGTTGCGATCGCCTACCTGCACTAGGCTGTGCCAGAAGTCGGGAGTGGTGGCCCGGTAGTTGGGGTTGCGCACAGGCCGAGTCAGTTCACCGTTTTCGATCAGGTGACCATATTCACAGCCAAACTGAAACTTATAGCGCTGATCATCGATTGACCAAGAGCGATTGGTCTCCATAAACACGCCTCGCTCGATCGAGCCAATCAGGTCAGCTAAAGACGTTTCCCCTGGCTCTAGGTTAATGTTGGCCATGCGGTCAATTGCTGGGCGATTCCAGGAAGAAGCTCGGGCACAGGCTACGCCCTCTACCCCCAGACGGGCCTGACTCTCCAAGCTGCCCAGCCCTCGCTCAAGGCGACCCTGCCGGATTAGATGCTGCCGAGTTGCAGGAGCACCCGTATCGTCATAGGCATAGCTGGCAAACTCCCCGGCCACAGTCGGGTCAAAGGTAATGTTCATTAGCGGCGACCCGTAGGCCAACTGGCCAAAGTCAGTGGGCTTTACAAAGCTGCCCCCAGCATAGTTGCGCTCGTCGCCCAAGATTCGATCTAGCTCTAGGGGATGGCCGACGCTTTCGTGAATTTGCAGCATCATCTGGTCAGGGGCCAGCACTAAGGTCGATGTCTCAGTTGGGCACTCCTCTGCTGTCAGCAGCTCCAGCGCCTGATGGGCCACTCGATCTATCTGCTCCCATAGCGCTGCCTGCGGAAACAGCTCCCAGCCGCCCTGGTAGCTATGGGCCAGATAGCCGTTGTTAGTGCGAGTCTGCACCACTGATCCAGATTGGGCAGTGGCGCTAAAGTGTGTCTCCAGCAGCGCCAACTGCTGATAAACCTCAGACCCATTGGAGCTAACAAACCACGACTCAGTCTGGTTGGCGATCGCCGTCGCGTTGGTTTGCATAATCTGCTCAGACACTTTAAGCTCCCGGCAGATCTTGCTCAAAAGCTCGCAAAGCTCGGCCGGTGACAATCCATCTAGAGGCTGCTGCTGAGGGGAATAGTATTGCCCCACCACCGGGGGGCGAGCCTCTACTGAAAAGCTATGGAGACGCAGCGCACTGGCCGCGACTGCCTGCTGGTAGGCCGCGACTGCCGCTGCCCGCAGCGCCTCCGGCGTCAGCCGGTTGGTAGCAGCATAGCCAAACTGACCGTGGGCCAGCACTTCGACCATGGCTCCCTGGTCGAGCGATCGCATATTGTCCTCAGGGTGTCCGTCCCGCATCATTCGCCGCGTTATTGACTCTCTGACCCCTCGGATACCAATCCAATCTGCGGGTAAATCAATTCCTTCTAGCACCCTGGCTAAAGACGCCAACGTTTTATCCGATCCAAACCCGATAGACATAAGCTCCAGCCCACAAGCCCTGATTGAAAACCTAAAACACTGAGCCAGCGACCCCATCTACGGGCCAGACTGGCTGAGTGACTGTTCTTTAGTGTAAGCAGTTTTTCCCGCTCCACTTCACTGCTCGTACAAGAACCTGGTGAGATATCGGCGGCCCTCCCAGGTTCCTGCCTCTACGGCTGAAGAAGTTAGAGGTTTCTATCAATAAAATAAAAAGTAGATTTCAGGATATGCCTTTTAATAAAAGCTAGAAATAGCTAATTTGGTTATCATGTAAGTCACAGAGAGGAAACGGTTTAGAGATTTAAAGCCATGGAGCTGGACAAAATCGATCTCACAATACTGTCCTGCTTAACCGCCTCTGGGCGAATGACCTGGGCAGAACTGGCAAATCAACTGGGTATTTCTTCTCCCGCTGCCGCCGACCGAGTCCGGAAACTCGAAGATGCAGGCGTCATTGAGGGATACACCGCCCTTCTCAACGCTGCCAGCCTGGGATATGACCTGACAGCCTTCATCGCAGTCACGCTAGAGCGCCCGGGCCAACGATCCACCTTCCTAGAGCACATCGATCAGCTAACCGTGGTGCAGGAATGCCACCACATGGCAGGCGAAGACGACTACCTGCTAAAGGTGCGCTGCCGCCACACGCGCGATCTAGAGCACCTAATCAGCGATGTGATCAAGGAGATCCCTGGCGTCGTCAAAACCCGCACCTCGATAGTCCTCTCCACTCTGAAGGAGACTCCGGTGTTGCCTATGGGGGAGACGTTGGGGAGGGATAGGTGAATGGGTGGATGAGGTAGGGGGTGGATGGGTGGATAAAGAGCTGGGAGATCTCTTACCTCCCTTGGGTCTCTTGTGTTCCCATATTCCGCCTTTCCCAGCAAGGCTCATCTTTTGTAGAGAGTTGAGTCGCGCTGCGCTTGACGCCAACCTACAGAGTCCATCTTCCCTGCCCCTTCACCCTTCAACCATCCACCCCTACCCCCATGGAACCCCTCCCCTTCCTCACCAAAGGCATACTCCTCGGCTTGTCTATAGCCATCCCCGTTGGCCCCATTGGGCTACTGTGCATCCGCCGAACGTTGGCTCAGGGGCAGCTTATGGGGCTGGCTTCTGGCCTAGGGGCAGCGACTGCTGACGGCCTCTACGGCTTGGTTGGGGCTTTTGGATTAACGCTTGTCGCTGACTTGCTGGTGGACCAGACAGGTTGGCTGCGCCTGATCGGTGGACTGTTTCTGTGCTATCTGGGGATCACTACCTTTTTGGCTAAGCCAGCAGAAGCGGCGGCTAATGTTACCAGCCGGGGCCTATTTGGGGCCTATGCTTCAACCTTTGCCTTGACGCTGACCAATCCCGCGACTATTCTTTCGTTCATTGCTATTTTTGCTGGGCTGGGCATTGCCGAGTCGGGGTCGGGCCGCTTTGGTGCCAGCCTGACTGTGATTGGCGTTTTTTTGGGCTCTGCCCTGTGGTGGGTGCTGCTGAGTTGGGGTGTGAATCTTTTTCGGACTTCGTTCAGTCCTAAGCGGCTGAGGTGGTTAAATAGGCTGGCTGGCGTGGCAATTTTTGCCTTCGGCATCGTGGCCCTGACAGTGAGGTGAGGGAATGGTAGTAAGAAGCTTCCGGTGGCGGCATGGAAATCCTTGGCGATGGGTCTGGATTGCCCTGCTGCTGGCTCTTGTGCTAGTGAGCCTGACGGCTGTTCCGGTGGGCGCGCGTTTAGACTCGCCAGGCCTGGAGGTGGCTCAATCCGTTCAGCAACTTCAGCAGCAGCAGCAGGAAATCAACAAAAAGCGTGCTGAGCTAGAAAACGAACAAAATCGCCTGCAGACTGAACAGGCCACCTCCGAGAACCGCCTGCAGGGTCTTCAGCAAAACATTACTGCTACGGCTAACCAGATTACGGAAACAGAATATCGGCTTAGCCAGGCTGAGAAACAGCTCAAAGACCTCCAGGCCAAGCTTGAACAGGCGCTAGCTCAGTTCCGGTCCATGCAACAGGCAACGGTTGCCCGGCTGCAGTTTCTACAGCGGCAGCAGGGCAGCGAGGGTTGGGCTGTGTTGCTGCAGAGCAATGACTTTAATGAGTTTCTAGATCGCCGCTACCAGCTCAAGCGGGTGTATCAGGCCGACCAGAACGTCTTGGACGAGCTTAAGCGCCGCACCGACGACATCAACCAGCAAAAGGCGGGGGTAGAAGCGCAAAAGAATCAGGTGGCTTTGCTGCGGCAGCAGCAGCTGGCCCAAAAGCAGCAGTATGAGCAGGAAGCAGCCTCAGAACAAAGCATGATTGCCCGCTTGAAAAACGAGCGAGGTGCGCTAGAAGCGGCAGAGGCCCAATTAGCTCGTGAATCGGAGCAGCTAGCCAATCTAATTCGGGAAAAGGTAGCGGCCCAGACCGGCATTATTCGAGGGACAGGGCGCTTTATTTATCCGGCAGGTGCTCGCCTCACTAGCGGTTTTGGCACTCGGGTTCACCCGATTTTAGGCTCCCGTCGGTTCCATTCGGGGGTTGACTTTGGCGCAAGCCACGGGACAACGATTCGAGCGGCAGATTCTGGGCGAGTGATTTTCTCGGGCTGGTATGGCGGCTATGGTCAGGCGGTAGTGATTGACCATGGCGATGGGCTGTCTACGCTCTATGCCCACGCCAGTCGCCTGTTTGTGCAAGAGGGGCAGGCGGTTCAGCAGGGACAGCCGATTGCAGCAGTGGGTTCTACCGGCCTCTCCACTGGGCCTCACCTACACTTTGAGGTGCGCCGCAACGGTAGCCCTATTGACCCGATGGGTTTTCTCTAGGGGCTTCGGTGCGAGGGCTGTTTTTGAACGGCTAGACCTAATAAAAAAGGCGCAAGAGTTTGCGCCCTACCACAAAACCAAACCGAGACGTCAGCCTTGGTTTGGCAGGAAATAATTGCCTAAGAATTAACCTAGGCTCTTTTTGACATGCTCTTTGATGCGGGCTTTGCGCTCTTGATCACCCTTCATGTTAGGCATGCTGCTGAGGCTGATTTGGGTGGTCATTGCGATATGTCGTTTGATCTGATCTTTGTCTGCCATTGCTGATAGCCCTACTTACTGCGTAAAACGATTCACTGGATCTTTGCCCAATAAACAGGCCGCTTTGCCTTAGCGAAGCGACCTTTTGGCAATCATCACTACGAAAGCTAGGGATCGCCTGAGAAACGCTCTGACGCCTTTGTACCTTCATATTTATTAATGTACGGCAATAAAATGCAAGTTGTTGATCCACGGCACAGAACTTTGGCAGACAGGTAGGCTGGATAGGGGCCTAATGAGGGTTTGAAGGCAGATGGTGGGAAGTTCTCGGCGGGTTGTGGTGATTGGTGGGGGTGCTGCTGGGTTCTTTGGCGCAATTGTCTGTGCTGAGACGCACCCTCGGGCTCAGGTTGAGCTATTAGAAGCGGGTCGCAGCCCGCTGACTAAGGTGAGCATTTCTGGTGGGGGGCGCTGCAATGTCACGCATCACTGCTTTGAACCGGCTGCGCTGGCGCAGCACTACCCACGAGGCAGCAAGGCGCTGCGGGGTGCCTTTAGCCGGTTTCAGGCTAAGGACACGGTGGACTGGTTTAGTCGCCGGGGGGTAGCTTTGAAAACCGAGGCCGATGGCCGCATGTTTCCCACCACAGATGATTCTGGCACCATCATTGATTGTCTGATGGATCGGGCAGGTCGAGCTGGAGTCAGGCTGAGGACGGGGGCTGCGGTGCGTTCTCTGCAGCGAGTGAACGAGGGCTTTGAACTGGTTTTGCGATCGCAAGAAATCCTAAACTGCGATCGCATTCTCCTAGCCACCGGCAGTCACCCCACTGGCTATGCCCTAGCCCAATCGCTGGGCCACACCGTCATTTCCCCAGTGCCTTCCCTGTTTACCTTCAACGTTAAAGACAAAGCTCTACAGGCGTTGGCCGGGGTGGCCGTCGATCCGGTCGTGCTCACCCTCAAGCTGCCGGGCCAAAAACCCTTGACCCAGACAGGGCCACTACTCGTTACCCATTGGGGTCTTAGCGGCCCTGCCGTGCTCAAACTTTCCGCCTGGGGAGCTCGCCCTCTCCACGAGAGTCGTTACCTGGGCACGCTGGCCGTGAACTGGCTACCGAACCAGTCGCCCGATAACCTGCGACAAGCGCTCCTTACTACCAAGACTGAGCAGGCCAAAAAACTCGTCCTTAACTACTGCCCCTTTGATCTGCCCCGTCGCCTCTGGCAGTACCTCGTGCTAGAGCGGGCCAACCTGGCAGAGACCCTAACCTGGGCCAACCTGCCCAAAGCTGGACTGCAGGCACTGATACAGGAATTGGAGCAGGGGGCGTTTGCGATCGCAGGCAAAGGCGTTTTCAAAGATGAATTTGTCACCTGCGGCGGCATCAGTCTCAAGGAAATTGACTTCAAAACAATGGAGAGCCGCCTCTGCCCCGGCCTCTACTTCGCTGGAGAAATCCTGGACATCGACGGCATTACCGGCGGCTTTAATTTTCAGAACGCTTGGACGACGGGATGGTTAGCGGGACAGGCGATGGGGTAGGAGGACTCCTCCACCCTTACCTCAACTGACAAAACTTCCGCACCCGATCAAACTCTGCATCTTGCCAAGAATAGGCGAAGTGGCTAACCGTTTTAATCTGGGGTGCCACTCGGCGAATGGCCTCCATCTGCGTCTCTAGAGCCGGGCGGTTGTTGGTCGGGCGGCCCCAGGTTCCAGCAATAGCGGGTTTGACAAACTGATGTCCGCCTGAACCTGCCGCGTCCAGCACGCGTCGAATCTCATCTAGAATGCAGCCCGTGTTGCCACAGACGCCATAGGCCATCGGGTGCCATTCCAAAGAGGGCGAGAAGCGATCCCAGTACTGCAGGCGTGAGTCAAACCCGCCGGTGCCCACGGTCTGATTGCCGTTAGGGAAAAATACGGCCCCTGCCGGAATGCCCTGCTGCTGAACGGGCTGAGCCACCTGATTGAGAAAATCGATCACGCCCTGAACGGCATGGGCCACGCTGAAGCGCCACAGTTCGCTTTGCAGTGCTGGTCGGCGCACCGAAGCCGGGGGCAGGGGGTTGACGGCAGAGGGCGTTTTGCTTTGCCAGAGGGGTTCTGGCTCTGCTGGATAGAGCTGCCCCACCTGGTCGAGGTCTGAATCGACTAGGTGACCCCGGCTGATGTAGCGCTGAATTAGCTCTAGCCCTTGTTGATTTAGGGCCCGCTGAAACAGCACGTTGCGCGAGGCATCGCCGTAGATCCAGAGATCATCGACTCTAGCGGCGACAGAGCCAGCCCCATTGCCGCGTGGGTAGCGGATATAGTCAAACAGCACCCCATCCGGACGGCGGCGCAGTACTGACTGCAGCATGCGCTGGTAGTCTTGCTGAGCCTGGGGGTTGTAGGGGTCGATAAAGATTTCGTCGGAGTTGCTGGTGCCTCCACTGCGGGCAAAGGTCAGGGTATCCATGCCTCGGCCATTGCGGGCCAGCACTTGCTGTCGGTCGGGGCGCTGGGCATAGGAATAGCCAAAGTTGAGAGTAAACATCCAGGCATAGACCTGCATGCCCCGCTGCCGCCCTTTTTCAATCGACTCTGCCAGCAGATCGCGCCGCTCATAGCCGGGTGACTGCACCACCGAAGGCCAGACCGTTGGATTGTCGGCCTGGGGCAGCAACACCTGGCCGCCATAAAAAGCTTCGACGTAGACCTGGTTGTAGCCCAGGTTAACCATTCGATCGAGCACGGCTTCTAAGATGCCGGGCTGCAAATCACAAGGGTAGAGCCGTACCCAGACCGCCTGGTTGCTAGGCCAGTTTTGGGTGCGGCAGTTTCTTAACCGATCAGCGTGCTGCTGCACCAGAGTGCTGTATTCCTGGCGAGCACTGTCATTGCCTTCAAAGGCTGCTTTTCTTAGCTCTTCTTTGCGGACTGCCTCAGCCTGTGACACTTGGCAGTAAACATTGAGCTGCTGCGCCTGAGCCGCCGTTGGCTGAATGCCAGCGCTGATTAGACTCAGCATACTGATTCCCAGCAACAGACCTCGCAGCTTTTTTGCTCGCAGACGGCTGAGCCAATTTTTGCCAATACCCATGCAACGTTCCAATTTCCCAACAAAACCCCGGTCTTGACCAGGCTACCCGGTCAGGCAGTGCTAAGCTTAGCACTGCTATTCTGAAAGCTGCGAATCTTCGTTGGCGCTCTCTAAAAGCATGTTTTCGAGGAGCGATCGCAACTTCATGCGCTGAATATAGGGCCAGCCTCCATTCAGCTCAATGTCTCGCAGCAGCGCATAAAGCTGCTGACGATTTTCCGGCAGAGAAGTTCGAAAGAGGGTATCTCGGATTTCTCGATGCAGATACTCCAAAACCCGCAGCAAAGACAAGATTTCTAGGCTGTCATTACTGCGATTTAGAGCAGCCGCTTCGATGTAACGGGCAATATCCTTTAGATCCTCTGGAAGCGTCCCATCCAATTCAAGGAAAAGCGGCTCTTTCATAGAGATTGACTATCGCTGCAAGACTTCCCTTAACTCTAGCGGCAGTTAGGCCAGTGTTTAGTCAACCGCTTTAGGAATTCATCAAGCCCTGATTTATAGGGGAAATTTGAGGCCAGTCGCGAGAGCTGCCCCTAAATTTATCTTTGACTCAAGACGCAATCAATCGTAGCTCTATGGCAGAAAACCACATTAGCGAGAATGCTTTGCCCCGTCGTCCAAAAAATGGTCACAGAGGCATATAGAATACTTAGTTGAGGCTCTATCAAGCATTTGGCGTCTATTTGAGGGAGTTCTGAATGACGGGAAAGCCAGTTTGGCCTCTCGTTATTAAGAAGTCTTTAACAGTTGATGGGCTTCCGTCACGGTCGCTGTTGGCCCTGACATTTCCGTAGCACTGTTGATGTCTTGCTGATGGTTCAGAGCCGATGTCATTCAAACCCGCACTGACAGCGACTTTAATCATATTGATTTGAGGTTGACCATGAGGTATCGCGCCCTAATCGTTGCGTTCCTGGCAATCTGCCTGAGTGTATTAACTGCCTGTAGCGAAGCTCCTTCCGCCACCAGCGATGTGGCTCTGACCTATGACCAGATCCGCAACACGGGTTTGGCCAACAAGTGCCCCCAACTAGGGGAAACTCGGCGGGGCAGCATTGAGGTTGAGCCAGGCAAGTCTTACCAGATTGTAGATATGTGTCTGGAACCCACGGCTTATTTTGTCAAAGAGGAGATGGTCTCTAAGCGACAACAAGCCACCTTCGTTCCTGGTAAAGTCGTAACCCGCAAAACTTCCAGCCTAGATCAGGTGCGCGGTGACCTGATTCCCGAAGCTGATGGCAGCTTCACATTTCTGGAAAAAGACGGCATTGACTTCCAGGCCATTACCGTTCAGCTGCCTGGGGGGCAGCAAGAGCCTTTCCTGTTCACTGTCAAAGGACTGGTGGCCCACTCTCAATCCGGCTTGAATGCCGTCACCACTTCGACCGACTTTGAGGGCGACTACCGCGTTCCCTCCTACCGGACTTCTAACTTCCTTGACCCCAAAGGTCGTGGTCTAGCAACCGGATACGACACCGCTGTTGCTCTCCCCGGACGGGGTGATGACGAACTGGAGCGGGAAAACGTCAAAGCCTTTGACGTTGGCGACGGCCACATTTCCCTGCAAATTTCCAAGATCGACACCTACAGTGGCGAGATTGGCGGCACCTTTGAAGCAGTTCAGCCCTCTGACACTGACATGGGTACCGCTCAGCCTGTAGAGATTAAGCTTCGGGGCGTTTTCTATGGCCGCATTGAAGAGGCTGCCTAGGCGGTCTTAGTCAATTGGTCTATACCCAACTTGAGGAGGAAGTCTAGGCTTCCTCCTTTTTATTATCTTTTCTTGCCTAAAGAGACTGTTGCAGGGATCTGGCAGGTCTTGCAAAGATCTCTGCGGTGGCCGGAAGGGGTTTGCTAGACCCGCCCCTACAATCTTTGTTATTACAATAGTGAATACGGACTGCGGCTATTAGGCATTGCCTTAAGCTGCATCCGGTACTCTTTAAGTCTGCTTGGCCCCCGACTAAACCTAGTTGGGGGGTGCTTGTGTTGCCCGTTCCTTCGACCTGACTGCTATGGCTTTTTCGTCTGTTATCCGTACCCTGGAGCGATCTGCTCTAACGGCTGATCTGCTCAGCAAACTTAAGCAGCAGGGCGAGCTTCACCTCAATGGGGCGGCCCGCCTACCGAAGGGCCTGGTGGCCAGCACCTTAGCTCGCGCCCAGACGGCCCCTCTGCTGGTGGTCACAGCCACTCTAGAAGAAGCAGGACGCTGGGCCGTTCAGCTAGAAGCGATGAACTGGTCCACAGTTCACTTTTATCCCACTTCCGAAGCTTCGCCCTACGACCCCTTTGACCAAGAATCGGAGATGACCTGGGGCCAGCTGCAGGTGCTGGCAGATCTGTTGAAGCTCACCCGCAGCCCTGGATCGGGTGCTAAACCCCTAGCGATTGTGGCGACTGAACGGGCACTCCAGCCCCACCTGCCCCCAGTTGACCAGCTCCAGCCCTATTGCCTAACGCTGGTCAAGAATCAGGAGCTAAACCTGCGGGAACTGGGCACTCAGCTAGCCCGACTGGGCTACGAAAAAGTCCCAACGGTTGAAACCGAAGGGCAGTGGGCCCAGCGCGGCGACATTGTTGATGTGTTTCCGGTGGCTTCTGAGCTGCCGGTGCGCCTGGAGCTGTTTGGTGATGAGCTGGAGCGGCTGCGCGAATTTGATCCCAGCACTCAGCGATCGCTAGATGCCATTGACCAGCTAGTGCTCACGCCTACTAACTACGCCCCGCTAATTTTGGAGTCGCTGCGCCAGCAAGGACTGGTAGAGCAGCTGCTCTCTGAAGAAGCGCAGGAGGGGCTAGATAGTGGCATTGTCCCAGAGGGGGCGCGTCGCTGGCTGGGTCTGGCCTTTGCTCAGCCTGCTTCGCTGCTGGACTATCTGCCGGAAAACACGTTGATTGCGCTGGATGAACCTGATCAATGCCGCGCCCACAGCGATCGCTGGCTAGAGCACGTTAACGACCACTGGGTTGAGGTCAATGCTGACGTAGAAGCGCCACAGCTGCCTAAAATTCATCGATCTTTTAACGAGTCTTTGACCGAGGCTGAGATCTTTCAGCGGGTTCACCTGAGCGAGCTGGCTGAAGAAGGCAAGGGACTAAATCTCTCTAGCCGCCCGGTGCCGGCAATTCCGCACCAGTTTGGCAAGCTGGCTGAGACGATTCGGGGAGAGCGCGATCGCAACTTTGCCATCTGGCTAGTCTCGGCCCAACCCTCGCGTTCCGTTTCGCTGCTGCAGGAGCACGACTGCCCGGCTCAGTTTGTGCCCAACCCCCGCGACTTCCCGGCCATCGACAAACTCCAGGGCCAGCACGTCCCCGTTGCCGTGAAATACTCCGGCCTGGCCGAACTCGAAGGCTTTGTGCTGCCCACCTTCCGCATTGCTATTGTCACCGACCGAGAATTTTTTGGTCAGCATACCCTGGCTACGCCCGGCTATGTGCGTAAGCGGCGGCGGGCTGCCTCTAAGCAGGTAGACCCCAACAAGATGAAGCCGGGAGACTTCGTGGTGCACCGTAGCCACGGCGTCGGCAAATTTCTCAAGCTAGAGAGCCTCACCCTCAGCAACGAGACTCGGGAGTACCTGGTCATTCAATATGCCGACGGACTGCTGCGGGTAGTTGCCGATCAGCTCAATGCCCTGTCGCGTTACCGGGCCACTACCGAGACTCCGCCTCAGCTCAACAAAATGTCGAGCAAGGCCTGGGAAAAGACCAAAGGCAAGGCCCGCAACGCCATCAAGAAAGTGGCGGTCGATCTGCTCAAGCTCTATGCCCAGCGGGCCAAGATGGAGGGCTATGCCTATCCGCCCGATATGCCTTGGCAGGCTGAGCTAGAGGAGTCGTTTCCCTACCAGCCCACCCCCGATCAGCTCAAGGCGGTGCAAGACGTTAAGCGCGACATGGAGAGCGAGCGCCCGATGGATCGTTTGGTCTGTGGCGACGTCGGCTTTGGCAAAACCGAGGTGGCGCTGCGGGCTATCTTCAAGGCCATTACCTCCAATAAACAGGTGGCCTTACTGGCTCCCACCACCATTCTCACCCAGCAGCACTACCACACCCTGAAGGAACGCTTTGCGCCTTACCCGATTCAGGTGGGGCTGCTCAACCGCTTCCGCAGTCAGCAGGAGAAAAAAGACATTTTGCAGCGGTTGGCGACTGGAGAACTGGATGTGGTGGTCGGCACTCACCAGCTCTTGGGCAAGGGGGTGAACTTCAAGAACCTGGGCCTGCTCGTAATCGATGAAGAACAGCGCTTTGGCGTCAACCAAAAAGAAAAAATCAAGTCGCTCAAGACCCAGGTAGACGTGCTCACTCTGAGCGCCACCCCGATTCCTCGCACCTTATATATGTCGCTCTCTGGTGTGCGGGAGATGAGCCTGATCACTACCCCGCCACCCTCGCGTCGCCCGATTAAAACGCATTTGGCTCCCCTCGATCCGGAGCCGATTCGCACCGCCATTCGCCAGGAGCTAGACCGGGGCGGCCAGATCTTCTACGTGGTGCCCAGAGTCGAAGGCATTGAGGAAGTCTCTGCCCGCATCCGCGAAATGGTGCCCACGGCCCGCATCTCCATCGCCCACGGCCAAATGCAGGAAGGCGAGCTGGAATCGACCATGCTCACCTTTAGCAATGGCGATGCCGACATCTTGGTTTGCACCACCATCATCGAGTCGGGCCTAGATATTCCCCGCGTCAACACAATTTTGATTGAAGATGCCCACCGCTTTGGGCTGTCCCAGCTCTACCAGCTGCGGGGCCGGGTAGGTCGCGCCGGAACTCAGGCCCATGCCTGGCTGTTTTACTCCAAACAGCAGGCCCTCAGCCCCCAAGCGAGGCAGCGCCTGCGGGCGATTCAAGAGTTTACCCAGCTCGGTTCGGGCTACCAGCTGGCCATGCGCGATATGGAGATTCGAGGTGTGGGCAACCTGCTAGGCGTCGAGCAGTCGGGCCAGATGGATGCTATCGGCTTTGACCTTTATATGGACATGCTGGAAGAAGCGATCGCAGAAATTCGAGGCCAAGAAATTCCCAAGGTAGAAGATTCCCAGGTGGATCTCAACGTCACTGCCTTTGTGCCCAATGACTACATCCCCGACCTGGATCAGAAGATGGGAGCCTACCGATCGCTGGCCTCAGCCAATAGCAAGGTCGAGCTGATGCAAATTGCCGCTGACTTGAATGACCGCTTTGGCCCCATTCCCTATGCCACCGCGCAACTGATTAAGGTGATGGAGCTGAAGCTGCTGGCCAAGCAGGTCGGGTTCTCCCGCATCAAGCCCGAGGGCAAGCAGCACGTGATTCTGGAAACACCGATGGAAGAACCGGCCTGGAACCTGCTGCAGGAGAAATTGCCCGCGCATTTGCGATCGCGCTTTGTCTACACCCCCAACAAAGTCACCGTGCGCGGCCTCGGTGCCCTCAAACCCGAAAAGCAGGTAGAGAGCCTAGTCGAGTGGTTGACTCACCTCCAGGGAGCCATTCCCCAATCTTTAGTAGGTGTGTAGTTGGTTTAAAACCCCTCTTAAGGTGAAGTGTGAGATAGAGGCACGAGGCTTTTGGTCTGCGGCAAGATCTGTGGCATAGCTCAATGCAACAGATAAAGAAACGGCTGCGGCTAAAACTCTACTGGAGTCTGCGCTGTCTAGTACGCAGACTAAAATTCAGAACCCTCTTGCTAAGTCATACTCGTTATGACTATGATTAGTTTATAAAAGCATAACGAGTATGACCTGAGAGCAACAAGGACACACTGACCTATGAAGACCTCTAAGTTTGCTTCAAGACCTAGACAACTGACTGTGCTTGAGCTAGTTGCCATCGGGCTGTTTTTCATCGTTCTGCGGGTTGCCTCTGTCCACGCGTCAGATCTGCTGCTCGACCATTTCGTAGCCAATCCGGTTGAGCCCGTTGCTCAGCACGTTGCCAGATAGTTTGACCTAGTTATTCATGGGGTCGTTGGGGCCATATAGTATGCAGGTAGGAAAGCCATTACTGCCTATGACCGCTAATCCTCCCTTCTGCCCTTTGTCCTCTGCCTTAAACCCTAGAGATCTGATTCCTCCGTTTGAGCTACCTGCGGTTAACCGCAGCGGTGCTGTTCAGTCTTGGCAGTACAAGCAAAGGAAGCATCTGGTTATTTTTTTCTTTCCTGGGCTTAGCTGTCCGGCGTGCTGTCAGCTATTACTAGACTTTGCCCGGCAGTATTCGCGTTACCAGAGTGTCGAGACTGAAATTCTTGCCATCTCATCCGGTTCCCTCGAACGCCTGCAAGACTGGCTAGCGCAGGCTCCTGTCCCCTTTCCAGTGCTGCACGATGGGGAAGGTCGGGTGCTACGGCGCTACATTGGGCCGGTGGAGGAGCCGCTGCCAGTAGGTCTGTTTGTTTGCGATCGCTTTGGCGAACTCTATACCCAAACTATTGCCGCAGATGCTAATGACCTGCCCAGCGAACCCGAAATTCGGGACTGGGCAGGTTTCATCGACATGCGCTGCCCCGAATGTTTCCCGCCAGAATGGTAATTCCCATTCCCCACAGTCAATCTACATGAAATTTTTGGTAGGGGCGCAAGGGCCTGCACCCAGTGTCACATCTGTAGCTGTAGAACAGCCGTATCTCGCTCCCGACCAGTAGACTCTAGATTGCCTGCTCAGTGTAGTTGAACCTATGCCACCCTGAAGCCGTTAGCGCTAGGCTAGATCTCGCTAACAGAGAGACAGACAGTGACCCAACCCGACGCGCTGCGTAGTTTGCTAGATTCGGTTGCCGCAGGCCAGCTTAGCCCCGAAAAGGCGTTTGACAAACTTAAATACTTAGAATTTGAGCCTGTAGAAGACTTTGCCAAAGTCGATCACCACCGGGCTCTACGCACGGGCTTTCCTGAGGTGATTTGGGGACCGGGCAAAACCGTCCATCAAATTGTGCAGATCATGCGAAGCATGCGCGACCATGCTCCTGTTGTCATGGCCACTCGCATTGAGCCAGAGGTCTACCACCAGATTCACGCGGAGCTGCCTGAAGCTTTTTATTACGAAGCCGCCCGCATCTGTGCTCTGGTGCCGCTCAACATGGCCCCTCACCATGCGGGTACTATTGGCGTGCTGACAGCAGGTACTGCCGACCTGCCCGTGGCCGAAGAAGCCGCAGTCACGGCAGAGCTTTCCGGCTTTCAGGTGCGGCGGCTGTGGGATGTAGGCGTGGCAGGGCTGCACCGGCTGCTGCGGCACCGCCAGGTAATGGATGAAGTCGATGTTTTGATTGTGGTTGCAGGTATGGAGGGGGCGCTGCCTAGCGTGGTTGCCGGGTTAGCAAACTGCCCGGTGATTGCCGTACCTACCAGCATCGGTTATGGGGCCAGCTTCAACGGGCTAGCCGCCCTGCTGACCATGCTCAACTCCTGCGCGGCGGGAATTGGCGTAGTCAACATTGACAACGGCTTTGGTGCAGCGGTGTTGGCAGGGCAAATTCTCAGAACGGCAGCTCGGCTAAACCGAACCTTGCCATAGATCTGAGAGACTAGGGAGATCTGAGAGACCAGGGAATGCGGAGACACCAGCAGGCTAGTCCTGCAGGCTGGCTCCTCCGGCAGTGGTCAGTAGAGCCTCGGGCCGATGACCGTTGGGCTGCGGCGAACTAGGCCGTTTGATGCCGGGGAGAAATTTATCTGCCAGATCATGGCTTTCTTCCAGCAAATATTGGAGGAAGGTTTCGGCTACCACTGAGAGCTGCTTACCAGCTAAGTTAGCCACATACCAGTGACGCTCAATGGGGAAGTGCTCAATATCGAGAATGGCAAATTCGCCTTTTGTCCCTTCAGAGATGATTGTGTGCAGCGACAGGACTGAAATGCCAAGCCCCCCTGCGATCGCTTGTTTGATCGCCTCGTTGCTGCCTAGCTCTAGCCGCACTTTAACGTCTACCTTGTGCTTGCTAAATAGCTTTTGCACTGCCTGACGAGTGCCCGAACCGGGTTCTCGCATGATGAAAGGTTCACCGTTGAGGGCCTGAATAGAGATATTAGACTTGTCCACTAATGGGTGATTCTTTGGCCCAATCACCACGAGAGGATTTTCTAGAAAAGGATGAATCTTCAGGTCAGGCTGCTCTGGTGGAGAGCTAATGATATAGAGATCGTCTTCGTTATTGGCCATCCGCTCTTGGATGTGCTGGTGGTTGGTCACCTTTAATGAGATGTCGATGCCGGGAAAGCGCTGGCAAAAAGGCCCCAGCAGCCGTGGCGTAAAATATTTAGCTGTGGTGATCACTGCTAGCCTAAGCTGCCCTTGCTTCATGCCTTTGATGTCGGCTACAGACATTTCAAACTGGTCTAGCCCTTCAAAGATCTGTTGGCAGGTCTCTAGCAGTTTTTGCCCAGCCTGGGTGAGGTAGAGCCGCTTACCAATCTGTTCAAACAGGGGCAGCCCCACCGCCTTGGTCAACTGCTTGACCTGAATCGAGACAGTGGGCTGGGTCAGGTACAATTCTTCGGCAGCGCGGGTAAAGCTCCCATGTCGGGCAGTCGCTTCAAAAACCTTGAGCTGGTGTAGCGTCGCGTGAATCAACGATCCGCCTCCATATTCAACCAACTTTAATAGATTACATTCTATCAAAACATAGCATTCGTATTGTATTTTTCTATGCTTTTCAGCCCAACATTGCCAACAAGTGGGTTGCAGGTCACAATTTTTTCCATTTTGTCGGCTCGTTTTTCCTACGCTAGATACGCGTCTCGGTATGACATCCTGATGCCTGACTCCGCCTAGGCACCTATTCTAAGCGGCCCTGCTGTAGGTTAGGCAGGGCCGCATCAGGCATTTCACCCACTGCAGAACACGAGCAGGGAAACGGGCCTTTAATCAGTCAATCGTTTTTAAGACCTGTGGTGGCGATTAGCGCAAAGCGTAGTCTTCACGATATTCGACAAATTCAATTTCGTTGCCGTCGGGATCGCTGACGTAAATGCGGTGCTTCGTTTCGGGAGCAGACATCGTATAGAACTCGATGTTGTTTTCTGCCAGGAGGGACTTCAGCTCTTCGCCGCTGTCAATGACAAAGCCGAGGTGGTTGATGCCAATGCCTTCGTAGGGCTGCTGATGGCGCTCACTTTCGGGCTCGTCATTGAGTGCTAGATAGACCTGATCGTTGCCAAAATGTGCCCAACGGCTGCCGTCTGGCCCAGTCCCTTGAGCCCGCACGCGCCAATCAGGGAAGAGGGTTTGGTAGAACTTTTGTGTTGCGTCGAGGTTTTTGCAGGCCAGGTTAATGTGCTCAAAGCGATTAAGTTTCATAGAGCCTCCAAGGGGGTAAGTAAAGCAGGCCTCTCACACCGTCTTACTCATACTCGTTATGAGTTCATTCTAGTGTAAGAGGATGTTGAGTGGGAAGAGGAGGAGACACGGGGCGCTAAAGTAAAAAGCATTCTGGTAGCAACCTCAACCTATGCGAGCTTTGCTGGGCGGCGCGACTTTGCTGGTCTTTCTCTTTATGTATCTGCCCATTGTGGTGATTGTGGTTTTTAGCTTCAGCCAGGGGCGGGTGCTGTCGCTGCCGATTCAGGGCTGGACGCTGGACTGGTATCAGCAGGCGCTGGCAGATGAGCGACTGCGAACGGCATTGGGTAATAGTGTGCAGGTGGCGGTGGTGGCAACTGCGATCGCAACTCTCCTTGGCACCCTCGCTTCACTGGCCCTACAGCGCAACCAGATCTATGGCAAAAGCCTGTTTCGGGCGGCTGTGGTGATGCCGATTTTGCTGCCAGGGATTATTACCGGGGTGGCGATGCTCAGCTTTTTTGCGGCGCTGAATATTCCCCTGGGTTTGTGGACGGTGATTATTGGCCACGCGACCTTTGGTTTTCCGGTGGTCTTTAATACGGTGGCAGCGCGGATTGCTCAGCTGCCCAAGAGTCTAGAAGAAGCGGCGGCAGATCTGGGAGCAGCTCCCTGGGAAGCGTTTTGGCGAGTGCTGTTTCCCAACTTGCGATCGGCCCTGATCGCGGGGACTCTGCTAGCCTTTACCCTCAGCTTTGATGAGATTATTGTGACCATCTTTCTCACCGGGCAAGACAACACGCTGCCAATGGAGATCTGGGCGCGGCTACGCTTTGGCATGACGCCAGAAATTAATGCCACGGTCTGTTTGATTTTGCTGGTGTCGGTGGGGTTGGTGCTGCTGAGCCAGAGATTGTCTCGCGACCCAGACATTTCCTAGCCATACGGTTGAACTCAGCTGCTTTTTTTGATACTGTCTCTTGCAAGCTGAGAAATCAGCCCATTTTGCAGTTATGTAGGACTTAAGACTAGTCGGGGAAAAGAGAGGATCCGACCCCTCCCCAATCCCCTAACCCCTCAACTTAGACAAGGTAAGCTGAAAGGCTAGGTTTAATTATGTCCTAGACCTTTAAGGCTGCTGGATAGTACCTACTCTGCAGGCTTTACGAGCCTTTCAGCTTAAGTCAACTGACTCTGCGACCTGGCAAATCGCTCCATCAGCTTTAAGTTCCTGTCAGTGAGATGCATTGCTCGCTCGGCCCAAACTTCTACAATTTCAAGAAGTTCCTCAAGCTCAAGGTTGTGCATAATTCGCCTCGCTTGAGATATGCCTTGAAAGCCATTGCTCCGTGATTTATGTTTAGCAACGAGTTCTTTAACAGCTTGAATGCCGCTTCCATCTTCAACCACAATGTCAACGAGCCCCAACTGCTTCAACTCTTCGGCTGTATAGCGATGCCCGCTCGTAATAATTTCACTGGCTAGCTTCTGACCCACCCGCCTGCTTAGCAGTGAGTAGGCTCCCATCCCTGGAAAAAGATTAAATAAAATCTCTGGAAAACCGAAGCGTGAACTTTGCTCAGCCACAATAATATCACTTGATAAAGCGGCCTCAAACCCTCCGCCCAAGCATAGACCTTGCACCAATGAGATGGTTGTGAGCGGTAAGTTGTAGGCAATATAGTTTCTATACAAAACTTCGACGCAAAGCTGCCCGTAATGCAGTAGCCCAGGAAAATCTTTTTCTCGAATTAGCTGCGCAAAGAGCTCTAAATCTCCTCCCAAATTGAAGACGGACGGAACATTCGAAGCTACGATAACATAGTCAATTGGGTGTATACAATTCTGATACTCAAACTTACCCTGAGAAGACTCAATGAACTTCCCAAAAGATTCTAATTCCTGAAGAAAACTCAAATTGAAACAGGGTCTTGGGTTTGGCTGCCAGTATAGCCAAATGGCATTAAGAGCAGAGTCAAAATCTGAGGCTAGCTGAGGGGAAACATGCTGATTAATTCCTCCAAGATGAGACTTTTCGAGAACCGAAGCCATATTTCAAAACCTAAGACTACGTGCACCAAAACTCAGGGAAATATACCATTGGAAATGCCCCTCATGAGTAAGATAGATAACAAAGATTTAACTTGGCCAATAAAATCTATGAGAACTTTACAAATCGTGTGCTGTGTCACTGCTTTGCATAGCATACAGAGATCTCCAGTAGCTATGTAAAGTAGGTGAATTTTTTGTAAGCAACTCACGTCAACACTAGAGATTTCAGCTTGTCTATTGGTTTTAGTAATATTAATTACTGATTAAATTGATGGAATATAGCAAGGGCTCTTGACAGGGCAATGCTTATCCCGCGAACCCTAAAAACTTTTTGCTCGAAATTTTCTGCTGGCAGTTATCACGCACTTCTCTAAAATTGCGATCGCACCCTCATAGAACGCCCTAGCGAAGCGCTAGACGTTAAAATTGACCTAACTTCCTTTCCTGGGCAAGCGCTAATGGTACAGACTCCATCCAGATCCATCACCTTAGAGGAGTTTCTGAAGCTGCTAGAAACCAAGCCTGCCAGCGAATACATTGATGGGCAAATCATCCAAAAGCCGATGCCGCAGGGAAAGCACAGCACTATCCAGACAGAATTTTCTACCGTTGTCAATGTAAATCTTAAGCCTCAGAAACTAGCGAGAGCCTTTTCAGAGCTGCGCTGCACTTTTGGTGGACGGTCTATCGTGCCAGATGTGTCTGTCTTTACCTGGAGCAAAATTCCACGCGACCAAAATGGTGAGATTGCTAATGCTTTTTCAATCCCGCCTGATTGGACAATCGAAATTCTTTCGCCTGACCAAAGCCAAACCAAAGTAACTAAAAATATTCTGCACTGCCTCAATCACGGCACTCAAATGGGCTGGCTAATCGACCCCGATGAGCAGACGGTGTTTGTATATCTACCTAAACAGCAGCCAGAAGTCTTTGATCAGCCTGGCCAAAGGCTTCCTGTTCCAGCCTTGGCTAACGAACTAGACCTGAGCGTGGGAATTGTCTTTGGCTGGCTACTGGAGTAGAAAAAACTTTAGCCATAGCTAGAGGGCTTGGTTCTTCATGCACTCCACCAGCAGCGGCACATTTAGATTGGTAGGAAGGGGCTGCGATCGCAAAGCTCATAGCCGGAAGTTTAGGGCGTTCACGTTAAGACATGGCCTCAAGATGTAGAGCGCGCATTGAATTGTCTCCTTTTCTCGGCTTGGGCTTTCGGGCCTTTGAGGGTCAAATACCGCAGCAACAAAACTTTTCCCAAAGAATCCCACGTTGCCTCAACCCTGGAGCGACAATCATCATCAGCACCGTAGTGAGCTGAGGGTATTTCTGTCTGCCCTTGTGGCGAGGAAGGAGGAGAGAAGAGAGAGGGTAAGTCTCTTGCTTTGGCTCAGGCTTTCTCGAAACCGCCTCGGAACCGCAAGGTGTTGATCACTACGGCAGCCCCGCTCACAACAGGCTTAAATCTGACCAGACGGTAAGGACAATCCCCTATGGACCAGTACAAGATGATCATCGGCGGCGAAGCAGTCAACGCCGTCAGCAGTGAATGGGACACAGTTATCAATCCTGCCACCGAGGAAGCCTTTGCCGAGGTTCCCAGCGCCGACTATGCCGACATCGAAAAAGCAGTGGCAGCGGCCAAAGCAGCCTTTCCGGCCTGGTCGAAGCTGACCCCCGGTGAACGCAGCGCCCTTATGTTTAAGCTGGCTGATGCGCTAGAGGCCAAGAGCGATTTGCTGGTGCAGGTAGAGTGCCAGAATGCGGGCAAGCCGACCAAACTGGCGGCCAATGGCGACATTCCCTTTGCGATCGATAACCTGCGCTTTTTTGCCGGACAGGCCCGCAGCATCGAGGGCACCTCGGCCAAGGAATATGTGGCTGGCTACACCTCCGTGATTCGCCGGGAAGCGGTAGGCGTGGTGGCTTCGATCACGCCTTGGAACTACCCTTTTATGATGGCGATTTGGAAGATTGCCCCTGCGATCGCAGCTGGCAACACCGTAGTCATCAAACCCGCCCCCCAAACCCCGCTGACTACCCTGATTTTTGCTCAAACAGCGCTGGAAGTGGGCTTTCCCGCCGGCGTTATCAATGCAGTGACAGGTGGCGGCCCTGGCGTGGGTGAACCTTTGGTGACCAATCCCGACGTGCGGATGATCTCTTTCACCGGCTCTACCCGCACCGGCAAGCGCATTATGGAGCTGGCCGCCCAGAAAATGACGCGGGTGCATATGGAGCTAGGCGGCAAAGCGCCCTTTGTCGTGTTTGAAGATGCCGATGTGGAAGCGGCAGCTCACGGGGCCATCGTTGGCGGCTACATGAACACCGGGCAAGACTGCACCGCCGCCACTCGCATGATTGTGCATCGTTCGCAGTATGAGGCGTTTATCGATCTCTATGCGTCCTTAGCGGCGAAGGTGCGCGTCGGCGATCCATTGGCCGCTACGACTGACATGGGGCCACTGATTTCCCAGGTCCAGCAGGAGCGGGTGGCAGGCTTTGCTCAGCGGGCTAAGGATGCTGGGTTGAAGGTCGCCCTAGATGGCGGCATTCCCGATGGCAAAGGCTTTTTCTTTAAACCCACGATCTTCCGCGATGCGCCGCTAGACAGCGAGCTGATGCAGCAGGAGGTCTTTGGCCCGGTGACGGTGGTGGTGCCGTTTGACACGGAGGAAGAGGCACTTGCGATCGCAAACGACACCCCCTACGGCCTCGCTGCCTCAGTGTGGACTAACAACATGGCCCGTGCCTGGCGCACCACTGCCGCCATTGAAGCAGGCACCGTCTGGGTCAACGATCACCTGCCCATCGCTTCTGAGATGCCCCACGGCGGCTTCAAAGAGTCGGGCTTTGGCAAAGACATGTCGCGCTACTCCTTCGAGGAATACACGATCGCCAAGCACATCATGTTTGAGCTAGAAGGCGATGTTAAGAAGGCCTGGCACGCAGCCGTCTTCTACGATCCCGAATAACGCCCTCCTCGTTCCCAGGCTCCGCTTAGGAACGCCTCCCCAACGGTTCTGCTGCCAATACAGGCGGCAGAGCCGTCCCCTGCCTATACTCAGGCGAAGCCTGGGCACCAGGACAGGGCACCAGAAAAATATTTAGGAAAAACATGGGAAAACCTGCGGTTCGGCTAGTCAACGTTGTCAAAAACTATGGGGCTGTCCAGGCCGCAAAAAACATCAGCTTGGAGGTGCTCGAAGGCGAGTTCTTCACGCTCTTGGGAGCCTCTGGCTCTGGCAAAACCAGTCTGCTGCGGCTGATCGGCGGTTTTGAAACGGCTGACAGCGGCCAGATCTGGATTGGGGATGGAGACGTTACCGCCCTGCCTGCCCACCAGCGCAACGTCCATACAGTTTTTCAAGACTATGCGCTGTTTCCCCACCTCAGCGTGTTTGAAAACGTGGGCTTTTCCCTGCGGGTTCAGAAACTGCCCGAGTCCGACATTCAAAAGCGGGTGCAGGAAGCGCTAGATCTGGTGCAGCTGGGGCAGTATGGCGATCGCAAAATGGCCCAGCTTTCCGGCGGTCAAAAGCAGCGCATTGCTCTGGCCCGCGCCGTGGTAGATCGGCCCGACGTGCTGCTGCTAGATGAGCCCCTTTCGGCGCTAGATGCCCAGATTCGGCTAGAACTGCGTACCCAGCTCAAGCAACTGCAGCGGCAGACCGGCATCACCTTCATTTATGTCACTCATGACCAGGAAGAGGCGCTGGCCCTGTCTGATCGCATCGCCGTGATGCGAACCGGCGAACTGCTTCAGGTCGGTACGCCGCTGGAAATTTACGACTCTCCAGCAGATCTCTACGTGGCTGAGTTTATCGGGCGGGCCAATTTCTTTAAGGGCGTGCTGATAGGCGCGAGCGAAACCTGCGGCAAGGTGCAAATTGGCGATCAGTTTGTTGAGGGAACGGTTGTCGGCACCGTTTTGCCTCAGGCTTCTGTTCGCCTAATGGTGCGGCCTGAAAACATGACTCTCCTTGCCGAAGCGACCCCCACTAGCCTGCCCGTCACGATTCTGCAGAGCCAGTATTTGGGGTATTCAACCAGCTATTTGCTGGAGTTGGGCGAGGGGCAAAGCCCACTTCAGCTCCCTACCTTTCATGCTCTGGAACTGCGCCGACGGGGCTCCCTGCCTCGCAGCGAAGGTGAGACCGTCTACTTGACCTGGGATTGGTCAGAGGCGCTGATTTTTGCCGCCTGATTTTTTTGTATCAGGTTAGGGCCATGCGGCTGGACTGACATTTCTACGCCGATTGTAGGGAAAAGAAATCTTTGTAAATGGCTTCGCCGACCTGGTTTAGCCGAATCTGCAGACTGTCGAGAAATTCGTGGAGCCCCTGATTCACAATCTCGTCAATGGTGACATAGTCTAGCTCTGAACGCAGGCGGCCGATGGTGCGATCGCTCGGCATCCGCCAGGTTCCAGACGGGGTGCCGGTGATCTGGCGCAGAGACTTCTCTGCCTGCAGCACACAGAACTGGATTGAGCGCGGAAACTCCCGGTTCAAAATCAGAAATTCGGTGACGCCGTTGGGGGTAATGCGGTACTGGCACTTACGGTACATTTCATAAGCGCTGGCCGATTTGAGCAGGGCAATCCACTGCAAGTCATCCAGCGACGAGCCGACATCGGAAATAGACGGCAGCAGGATGTAGTACTTCACATCTAAAATGCGGGCGGTCTTGTCAGCGCGCTCTAGCAGGCGGCCCAGCAGGCCAAAGTGCCAGCCTTCATTGTGGGCCATTGTGGCATCCATCACCCCGGCAAAGAGGTGGCTAGACAGCTTAACTTCAGGAAAGAAAATGTGCAGATCAGAGAGCGAGCCTGCCTCAGCAGCCTCCTTCACCATGAGGTAAAAGGCGTTGACCTGTTCCCACATTTCAGAAGAAATGATTTCGCGCACCGAGCGAGCATTTTCGCGGGCTGCCTGTAGGCAGGAAAGGATCGAATTGGGGTAGTTCTTATCAAAGGTGAGAAAGCGGAGCACGTTCTCAGCCGTGGCTTCCCCGTAGCGCTGCTTGAAAAGGGCTTGGTCGCCCGTCGTGACGACCAAAGGTTCCCACTGCTGCACTCCTGGCGAATCGAGCAGCAGATTGAGGTTTACATCGACAAAGCGGGCGACGTTTTCGGCCCGCTCGACGTAGCGGTTCATCCAGTAAATCGAGTCGGCAACGCGGCTGAGCATGGGAGGGGATGGGTGGATGGTGGATGGGTGGATGGGTGGGGATAAGGAGACGCGGGGACAGGGGGACACGGAGACGCGGGGAAATGAAGATGGGGGAGGTAGGGGAGGTGGGGAAGTAAGGATTCCGTCTAGTTCAATGGCCCTACCGGGCATCGGAGAAACACACCCTCTCACCCGCCTTCGGTATCCCTTCCCCGCGTCTCCGCGTCTCCCCCTCCCCACGTCCTTCTACCTTCTGCCCTGGTCAGCAGGTCAAGACACCGTTGGCTTAACTACCCAGGTATCCTTGCTGCCGCCGCCTTGGGAGGAGTTCACCACTAGCGAGCCTTTACGCAGGGCGACGCGGGTTAGTCCGCCTGGATTAACGTAGATGTCTTTGCCATAGAGGATGTAGGGCCGCAGGTCTACATGACAGCCCTCAAAAGTATCGCCAATTAGTGTCGGGGTTCGCGACAGGCAGAGGGTGGGCTGGGCGATGTAGCCGCGCGGATTGGCCTGAATTTTTTCGGCAAAGTCCTGCCGTTGATCAGGGGTGGCGTGAGGGCCGACCAGCATACCGTAGCCGCCGGAGGCGTTGGTGGCTTTGACCACTAACTGATCTAGGTTGGCGAGCACGTGGGCCTGCTCTTGGGCCTGTTCACAGAGATAGGTGGGCACGTTGGGGATGATCTGCTCTTCGTTTAGGTAATAGCGGATCATCCGGGGTACGTAGGCGTAGATCAGCTTGTCATCGGCAACGCCAGTACCGGGGGCATTTGCGATCGCAACCCGCCCATTTTGATACACCTCCATTAGTCCCGGCACCCCCAGCATTGAGTCAGACCGAAAGGCCAGCGGGTCGATAAAGTCGTCGTCAATGCGGCGATAGATCACGTCTACCCGCTGCAGCCCCTTGGTTGTGCGCATCTGCAGATAGCCGTCGGCCACCACCAGATCGCGCCCCTCCACCAGTTCTGCCCCCATCTGCTGAGCCAGAAAAGAGTGCTCAAAATAGGCAGAGTTGTACATGCCCGGCGTTAGCACCACCACCCGAGGATCGGCCAGTTGCGACGGCACCAGGTTCAGCAGTGCTTCTAGCAGCTGGCTAGCGTAGTCGTCTACCGGCTTAATATCCATGGAGGCAAACAGATGCGGGAAGGTGCTTTTCATCACCCGGCGGCTCTCCAACACATAAGACACCCCAGAAGGACACCGCAGGTTGTCTTCCAGCACGTACCAGCTGCCGTCTTTGTCGCGAACCAGGTCGGTGCCGGTAATGTGGCACCAGATGCCCTCAGGCGGCTGCAGACCCATGCAAGGCGGCAAAAAGCCAGGGGCCGACTCCACATCCTCGCGAGGAATCACGCCGTCTTTAAGAATTTTTTGGTCGTTGTAGATATCGTGCAGGAAGCAGTTAAGAGCGTAGATGCGCTGCTTCAGCCCTTTTTCCAGCCATTCCCACTCGCTATAGGGCACGATGCGAGGAATCACATCAAAGGGAAAGATGCGCTCGGTGCCCTGCTCATCGCTGTAAACATTGAAAGTCACGCCCATTTTGAAAAGAGCATTTTGGGCGGTCTGCTGTCGTCGCTGCAGCTCGGCCAGCGTCAGGCTGTTGATCCGGTTGACGAGGGGAGCGGCTTCGAATCGGGGTTGGTTCTTAGCCGTAAACAGCTCATCAAAAAAATCTCCCGGATCATAGGTATCAAATAGCACAGTCGAGCTCACTCCCCAGCGTGTTCGTTCAGCCGCCAGCAATAGAATTATTGAATAGACGCTCAGCCGGACTGCAAACTGTAGTGTTAGCTACCAAGCAACCGATCTTTATGTTGATGAGCCAATCCCTTAACGGCTCAAATAGCTGTTCCAGGCCTGCCAAAAAATGTAGACCGACAGCAGCGCCAGCAAAGCCCGAAACATAAATGTGATGGCCTGATCGGGCAGCTTGGGCAAAAAGCGAGTGCTGACCTGCACCCCCACCAACCCCCCGATGCCTAAGATCAGCCCCACCTGAAACAGCACGTTGCCGCTGAGGGCGTGGCCGCTGCAGGCTGCGATCGCAGTTATCACAATTACCCCCAAACTTGTCTGCACCGCTGTTTTAATTCCTTCTCCCAGCAGCAAAATCTGCAGCGGCACCATGATAACGCCGCCCCCCACCCCAAATAGCCCCGCCAGAATCCCTGCCGAACTGCCGGTAATGAGCCGCGCTAAAACGGGGTTCATCTCTCGTTCGCCCCCTGTAGAGACGCGTTCGTGAGGCGGGTCGGCAGGTGTCATCGCGTCTTCGGCCCCAGCAGATCTGCCGTTGAAATCAGCCGGCGTCGGGTTGTCCGTCGTCTGCGCCTCTACCTGATGCCGTTCCTGCCGCGCCTTTTGGGCCACTACCTGCTTACGCAGCCCCACCAGATACACGTTGAGAACCAAGAGCAGACCAAAGCCCCCCAGCAGGACATAATCTGGGAAAACATTGGCTAGCAGCACCCCCAGCTGAGCCGTGACCAATGCTGGAAATCCCAGCATCAGAACCTTACGCAGGTCTAGAAAGCCCATGCGCCAGTTCTGCACGCTGCCGGTAATCGACGTGACAACAATGGCCAGACTGCTGGTTGCAACCGCTTCTATCGGGGTAATGCCGAGGCGCACCATGATCGGCACCAAAATCGTGCCGCCGCCAATGCCTAAAAAGCCCGCCAAAACGCCAGAAAGCACCCCGGCTGCCGCCAGCAGCCCAAAATCATCGACCATACATTGTTGCCAGTGTGGATTAGCTCGATGCCAGAACCCACTGTACCAGGGTGCGCACGCCATATCCTGTAGCCCCTGGACTGTGGTAAGGCCCCTCCTTCTCAATCCACACCGGACCGGCCACATCTAGATGCGCCCAAGGCGTGCCGTTGACAAACTGCTTCAGAAACAGTGAGGCTGTAATCGAGCCACCAGGGCGAGGACCGGTGTTTTTCATATCGGCCGCTAGAGATTTCAGGCCCTCAAAGTATTTCTCTTCCATCGGTAAACGCCAGAGCTTCTCGCCACTGAATTCGGCAGCCTGGGAAATTTCCTGAGCCAGCCCGTCGTCCGGCGTAAACAGCCCAGCAATATCGTCCCCGAGTGCAATAATGCAGGCCCCGGTTAGCGTTGCCAGATCGACAATGGCATCTACACCCAGTTTTTCGGCAAAGACCAGGGCATCAGCTAGGGTCAGACGACCCTCAGCATCGGTGTTGTTAACCTCAATAGTTTTGCCGTTAGACGCGGTCAAAATGTCGCCGGGACGGAGGGCGCGGCCGCTGATCATGTTCTCAGTTGTGGCGCTGATGAAGTGGACTTCTACTTCTGGCTTCAGGCGACCGATAACTTTGGCGGCTCCCAGGGTGGCAGCCGCGCCGCCCATATCCACTTTCATCATTTCAATGCCGCTGCCAGCCCCTTTAATGTTTAGGCCGCCAGAGTCAAAGGTTAGCCCTTTGCCCACAATGGCCAGCTTGCGCTTGGGGGTGCCTTCGGGCTTGTAGGTCAGGTGAATGAATTTGGGCGGTATCTCAGAGGCCTGGGCCACGCCTAGATAAGCTCCCATGCCGAGCTTTTCACAGTCTTCCTGCTCCAGCACTTCCAGAGTCAGGCCGCAGGACTGGGCAATCTCTGCTGCAGTTTCGGCCAGGCTGACGGAGGTAACTACGTTGGGCGGGGCGGCAACCAGCTCCCGCGCCAAAATCACGCCTTCACAGATGGCTTGGGCTTTGCTAACCGCAGCCTCTTGCCCTGCTAAGTCCAGCAGGTGAACCTGTTGAACCGGGTTGGCCTTCTCGTCTTTATCTGATTTAAAGCGGCTGTCTTCCTGAAGCGCCAGGATGCTCCCTTCGGTCAAGGCTTGGGCTGTGAGGGCCGGGTCGTTGTTCCAAACCGGCAAGCTGAGACCCAGGGAGGAACACTTTTCCTTTCTAGCCAGTCTCGCTGCAGTAGCGGCGGCTTTGCGAAGGGTTTCGGGTTTTAAGCTTTCGACAGAACCCAGGCCGACTAGCCCCAGCTTGTGTACCGGACCTTGCTTGCCTACTCGCAGGGTCGCTGTGGCACCGTCTTTGCCCGTAAACTCGGTTTCATCTATTAAGTCTTGCAACAGTCCGGTGAGCCGCTCATTGAGCTCAGCCATCATGCCAGCCAGCGGCAAAGACTCTTCACAAACGCCAATGACAAGGCAATCGCCAGACCAGGTCAGACAAGTTTTGTCCGATGCTTGAAACTCCATCCCGGGTTCACTCTAAGTAACGCTTATGTAACGCTTATATTCTGAACCATTGTGATCGCAGGTTGACAGGATGTGCCATGCTAGGCCAAAAAAACCTGTCCCAAAACAGATTTTTTCTGCTACAAAGCTTTACAGCGCTGGTAGGCCTCCATGCTGAAATTGAAGCAACTGAAGGAAAAACTGCCGCTTGGGCAGATCAATATTCGAAAAAGAATTCCCCTAATTGCGATCGCAGGGGTAACTGCGCTCTCTGTGGGCATGGCTGTCGCCTTAATACGGCACCGCCCGCCCGCCGGGATTTTGCCCGATACGGCTGCTCAACACTCCCTAAACCCCTTCGCCGAGCGACCCGATGTAGTGCCTCAACTGGCACTGCTACCGGCTGAGATGCGGGCCTTACAGCTAGCTCAGCTAGCCAATGGTGAACCCTCGCTTGTCAGCAGCCGGGCTCGCTATCTATTGGCCGTCGATCAAATTAACCAGGATCGGGGCGGCAGCGCCATTCCCCTGCTCACAGGGCTAGAAGAAGCCTATCCGGTGCTGGCTCCCTACACGCTGCTGCGGCTCGGTCAGGCCCAAAAAGCGGCAGGCCAACCAGAGGAAGCCGTAGCCTCCTGGCAGCAAGTCGTGGAGCGCTACGGCAGCGACCCCGCAGCGGCAGAGGCACTCTCCCGTCTCAGTGAAACCGATCCCGCCTACCTAGAGCAGCTGCTACAAACCTTTCCAGCCCATCCCCGCAGCATTGATCTAGCCTTTGCCCGCCTGGCCGAAGATCCTAACCGGGCCGATACTCTACCTCTGCTCAAGCTGATTGCCCAGCACGGCCACTACCGGCCTGAAGCCGAAGCAGTTTTAGACCGGCTCTCCAAAGAATTTGCTGACCAGCTCCAGCCTGCCGACTGGCAAATGATTGGCTTTGGCTACTGGGAGCTAGGGCGCTACGTCAAAGCCGGCCCGGCCTATGCCAAAGCCCCTGCCACTGCTCGCAATCTCTACCGGGCCGGTCGGGGCTACCAGCTCAACGGCAACGCCACCGCTGCTACTAACTACTACACGCTGCTAGATCAGCAGTTTCCAGACGCGCCAGAAACCGGATTGGGGTTGGTGCGGCTCTCCGATATCCTCTCCCTAGAAAAAGCGGCAAACGTGCTCGATCAGGTGATTGCCCGCTTTCCTGACCGGGCCGGCGAAGCGCTCCTGAAAAAAGCAGAAGTCCTAGATGCCCTCAACAGCTCAACCTCGGCCCAGGAAGCTCGCCAGTCCTTGCTGAACCAGTACGGAGCCTCCGAAGCGGCAGCTGAGCTGCGGATGAAATATGCCGAGAGCGCAGCGGCAGCCGGAGACCTGCAAACGGCTTTACGGTGGGCTCAAGAGACCGTCAAGTTCAGCCCCGACCAAGAAGTTACCCCAGAAGCCGGATTTTGGGCAGGCCGGTGGGCCAGGCAGCTAGGCCAGTCAGACGTTGCCCAAGCCGCCTTTGAGCACGTCATTGGCCACTACCCTGAGTCTTACTATGCTTGGCGCTCAGCCGTCATGCTGGGCTGGGACGTGGGCGATTTTAAGACCGTGCGCTCTAAATTGCCTGAAGTTCAGTTACCGCCTCAGCGATCGCCGCTGCCCACCGGATCAGAAGCGCTGCAGGAACTCTATCTGTTGGGGCACAACCAAACGGCTTGGGAACGTTGGCAGGTGGAGTTTAGCAATCATCAGGAAGCCACTGTGGCCGAACAGTTCACCGACGGCCTGATGCGGCTGGGCGTGGGCGACAACCTCGACGGGATCTACATGGTGTCTAGCCTGTCCTGGCGGGATCACCCCGAAGACCAGGCTCAGTACCAAACCCTCAAGGACAACCCCGACTACTGGCAGGCGCTGTACCCCTTTCCTTTTGCAGATTTGATCCAGACTTGGTCGCTTGAGCGCCAGCTCAATCCCCTGCTAGTCACGGCTTTAATCCGCCAAGAATCGCGCTTTGAGCCCAACATTCGCTCGGTGGTAGGGGCCGCTGGGCTGATGCAGGTAATGCCTGAAACAGCCGCCTGGATCCAGGACCAAGCGGGCATCCCCGACTACAACCTCGACAACCCCAACGACAACGTCAACTTGGGCACCTGGTATCTGGACTACACCCACCGGGAATACGACAACCATTCGCTATTTGCGGTAGCCAGCTACAACGCGGGCCCAGGGGCGGTAGCTGGCTGGATCAGTGAGGGCGGTTTTGCCGATGCCGATGAATTCGTTAAGAAAATTCCCTATCCAGAAACCCAAGGCTACGTTCACTCCGTTTTTGAGGGCTACTGGAACTATTTACGGCTATACAATCCGGAGGTAGCCAAGCAAGTCTCTCAGTATCAGTCGCGTAGCGCACGCACCTCTGCGGTTTCCCATTCTGCCGTTTCCCATTAGAATAAGCTCCGTCAGAGATCGTGGTTCCTCTGTGAAAGATTCAGTGAGGGTAGTGTGGCCAAGTTAGCATCGACTCAAATTGAGCAGCTTCGCGAAATTGGCGCTTACCTGCGTCAGATCCGTCAGCAGCAGGGTCGGGGGCTAGATGATATTGCCAATCAAATCTTCATTCGGCCAGCGCTGCTGCGAGCGGTTGAAGAAGGGCAGGAGCAGCAGCTTCCCGAACCTGTTTTCATTCAAGGTTTTATCCGGCGCTATGGCGAAGCCCTGGGCCTCGATGGCAGCGAACTCTCGAAGGAATTTTCGGTTACAGCCGCTCATATTGTGTCCGAACCCCCTAGCAACGGCAACGGCTTGACCAACGGTCATACCGAAGTCGAAATGCGGCCTCCGGTTCAAGAAGCTCGGCAGCCAGTCCAAGAAACCTGGCAACCGCTTCAAGAAACTCGGCAGCCCATTCAGTTTCCCCATGATCCTCCTGTTCCTGAACGCGGTGTGAATCGGCGTCAAAGCGGCCTGCCTTTGGGCCTGGCCGCAGGGGCATTGGTCTTGGTAGCAGGAGCCGCTTTGGGGATCTGGAGCTTGGCCAATCGACCGAACCAGGCTTCTGTAGCTAACTCTAGCCAGTCCCCAACGGCAGCGCCCGAAGCGGTAACCCCCGAGCCTGTCCCAGTACCAGTGCCTACCCCTGCAGCTACGCCTGAACCGACTTCCAATGCGCCTGTGGTGGCCGACCTGTCCATGCGCGATCGCGCATGGATTAGCGTCGTTGCCGATGGCCAGAAAGTCTATGAGGGCATTCTCGAAAGCGGCACCGAAGAAACCTACGAGGCCCAGAGCAGTCTTCGGATTACCTCTGGCAATGCTGGGGGAGTAGCCCTCTCTTTCAACGGCAGTGCGCCAGTCTCGATGGGAGCCTCGGGCACTGTCAGAACCCTGACGCTAACCCCTGAAACTGACCCGGCCACTCTGGCTGTTCCCTAACCTTGCTCCACAACCTGACGCGTGAGTGCTCTGGTGTTTACAATCTAGGAGACACCTTGGGGCTTCGCCTATCCAATGCCTATGACGCCTCCCTCCGATCTTGAGACTCTAGACAACCAGACCCTGGTCTCATCCGCCGCCCCGGCAGAAGATCCAGATTCCTTTTTGGATGAGGTGCCTGCCGATCTAGAGATGTCTCTGTTTGACCATCTGGAGGAACTGCGCCGCCGCATCTTCTACAGCCTAATTGCGGTTTTTGTCTGCATTGTGGGCTGTTTCTTTGTGGTCAACCAGATTGTGCAACTGCTAGAGGTGCCTGCTCAGGGCGTTAAGTTCCTACAGCTTTCACCGGGTGAGTATTTCTTTGTCTCTTTGAAAGTGGCAGGATACAGCGGTTTGCTGATTGGCAGCCCGTTTATTTTGTACCAGATCATCATGTTCGTGCTTCCGGGGTTGACTCGGCGGGAGCGGCGGCTAATAGGGCCGGTGGTGCTAGGTTCAAGCGTTCTCTTTTTTGCGGGTTTGGCCTTTGCCTACATTGCCCTGATCCCAGCAGCGCTAAATTTCTTTATCAACTACGGGGCTGATGTGGTAGAGCAGCTCTGGTCGATTGACCGCTACTTTGAGTTTGTGCTGCTGCTGCTGTTCAGCACCGGGCTAGCGTTCCAAATCCCGATCGTGCAGCTGCTGCTGGGCCTGCTGGGCATCGTTTCCTCTCAGCAGATGCTTTCTAGCTGGCGCTTTGTGCTGTTGGGGGCAGCGGTCCTAGGCGCAGTGCTGACACCCTCTACCGATCCAGTGACCCAGAGCCTCTTGGGCGGGGCGGTGCTGTTTTTATACTTTGGCGGGATTGGCATGGTTAAGGTGATTGGGCGTTAAAGGCTCCAACCTGGGACTTGGCCCGCAGAGGCTGGGGGAGTTGCGGCATGTTAAGCTCTCAGCTTCACTCTCAGCCCGCTTCCTATAATTGAGGTAGAACGCCCTGCATTCTCAGCAGCTGCTTAGACCCTTCACTTCATAGGGACTTCGCTTCAGGAGCAAGTAGTGTTCGTGCAAGGCGGTCAACCCTGATTGGGAGGCCCATCATGTTTAGAAGAATTTTAGTTGCGCTAGATGATTCTCCGCTACGAGCCACAGTCTTTGAAAAAGCCCTGGCGATGGCGGCAGCGCTCGACGCTCAGTTAATGCTGCTACACGTTCTGTCAGCCTATGGGGTTGGCAGCCCCGGCATTCCCCTACGTGCTTACCCTGCCTACTATCCCATCTTGGATGACGCTTCTTGGCAACTTTACCAGGAGCGGTGGCACACGTTTGAAACAGCGGGTATTGAGCGGCTTCAAAGAGATTCGGAAACTGCTACCAACGCCGGAGTTAGGGCCGAATTTATCCAGTCTGGGGGAGAACCCTCTCTCGTGATTTGCGATCTGGCCCGCACCTGGGAAGCTGATCTCATCATCGTTGGCAGCCACGGACGCAGCGGATTGAGCGAGCTGCTGATGGGCAGCGTTAGCAACTATGTCATGCACCATGCGCCTTGTTCGGTGCTAGTGGTGCATAGCTCCAAGACAAAGTCTGCTCACAGCACCAAATCAGCAATGGCTGACACAACTGCACTTAGGTAGACAGCCTAAACTAGCTCTAACGTTCTGCCATGCTCTAAATATGGCTCCCGGTGGTTGGGTTTGGCTACGCTCAACCTAGCCTGGCAAGGAATCTTGGGGTTTCGCCAAGCCCTACCCAATTTACAAACTTCAGTTTCGTCTGGGTGACTTCTGTCAGGGGAAATTCTTAACGGGTAGGGCGGGTATCGTAGACACGCCAAGCAATCAAAGCGACCAGCCCGCCAAAGAAGATTAGGGCTCCCCAATCAGCAGAACTGGCGGGCAGAGGCAGGTAAGCTAGGGGTAGGCCAAAAAGAGGCATCATCGTTTTACTGGGATGTCTTTGTGTTGTGTGCGCATGTTGTGTAGCGCAATTGTGTAGAGTTTTTCAAAAGTCGCGAGATACGGTCTTAGTCTCGCCAAAGGGCAATTCCCCCCAACAGCCCCATCATATTGGAAACGATTTTGACATTTTTGGGTAGGTCAAAGTTGATCTGCTTGGTTTCACCGCCGCCTAGGTAGAGCGTGTCGTAGTTAAAGATAGCTTGCAGCAGTGCGATCGCTTTTTCCAACCGCCGGTTCCACCGTTTTTTGCTTATCCCTTCTAAGGCAGATCGGCCTAATTGCTGCTCGTAGGTTTCCCCTTTGCGGAAGGGATGGTGGCCCAGTTCCAGATTAGGGACGAGCGTACCGTTAACAAAGAGGGCTGCTCCGACACCGGTTCCCAAGGTAAGCACCAGTTCAACGCCCTGGCAGGTTACGGCTCCCAGCCCCTGCACATCAGCATCATTGGCCACGCGAACCGGCTTGCCCAGAAGTTGGGTGAGCGATTGGGCTAGATCTACGCCAATCCAGCGGCTGTCTAGATTGGCCGCCGAGCCAATGACTCCTTGGCGCACCACGCCAGGAAAACCTACTGATACTCGGTCGAAGTCTCCCTGCTGAGCCGCCTGTGCTTGAATGAGGTTAATAATGGCCTCTGGCGTTGCAGGCGCAGGCGTATTTTGCCGCAACCGCTCGGTCAGAGCTTCTCCCCTGGCATCTAGCAAGATGGTTTTAATGCCGCTCCCGCCAATATCAACAGACAGTGTTTTCGAAGCCGCCGAGGACGGATCTGGGGCTGCCTGACTACAGCCTGCTGCCTGCAAATCGTCCGCGGGCAAAGCGTTTGTGGGTAAAGGTTGAGTCACGGTCGCAGGGTCCGTTTGCTTAGCCGTTTTTGCTCTCCCATCATCGCTCCCGCTTCCTTATGTGACAACTGCCTAACACGCAACAGTGACTGCAGTATAGGCAGAATCTCGCCCTTCAATCAGGCGTCATGAGGAATATTTAACGATTTTCGGGCGGGATATTTAACGTTTTGTTTAGGCCCAGGCGATGAGGCAAACGGAAGCCTAAGATTTTTGCCGCCAAACTTGGGGTTGTCGAAACCGATAGATATCGCGAATCGTTTGCACCCAACCAGCAGACACGCTCTCAAGAATGCGATCGCCTTTTTCTCGCGTCGCGACTGTTGCATCTCCCAGCACCCCGCTGCGGGTCAGGTCCCGCGTTACCCAAGCAAAGGGCAGTGCCCCCTCCATACTGAGCAGGCTATTCTCTGGCAAGCCTTGGGGATACTCCTTCACGGCCCGATCCATGTGCACCTGATCAGGCAGCACAGACAGCATCAGGCTAGTCTCAGCGTCTCCAGCATGGATGCCCAACTCTTTTTCTAAATCGCTCAACAGTTCGCCTGCCGTGTTGGGGACGCGCCAGGTAAATAGGGGAAAGACCAGGAAGTCCTCATAGGTCTGGTGCAGATCCCGGGCCGTAATTTCTATCACCTGGGGCTGTCCCCCGTGAGAGTTCATTAGCACTAGCTTACGAAAGCCCGCTCGGTAGATGCTCTCTCCCACCTCTCGCAGAACCGCTAGCAGAGTTTGGGTGGAGAGCGTAATCGTGCCCGGAAAATGCCAGTGCTCATTGGACTTGCCGTAATACAGCAGCGGCAACGTATAGGCGGGCACCTCAGATTCCAGTTTTGTGAGGGCTTTGCCCAGTACGGCAGCGCTGATAGCGGCGTCTACTGCTAGGGGCAGATGAGGACCATGCTGCTCAATTGCCCCAATGGGCTGAATAATTACCACATTTTCCTTATCGGGCATGGCTTGAACATCTTGCCAGGTGAGATAGGGAAAATATCGCTCAGGCGGAAAAAAACTGTGCATCGGCATTGCTAATAGATGTGTAGGAAGAAGGGACTCAGCAGAGAGCCATACAGGATAGAGGTGGCGAGAATAAAGTCTATACTCCTAGTAATGTCTTGAATCCGTGACAAGTTTGGCCTTTTGTCTTGACAGAAAAAGTCAAAACGGTAAAAATGAATACAGAAAGTAAATCGTTCATCCGAGCTAGTAAGAGCCTAATTGGCTCTAGCACAGGACGGAAGTAGGGACTCCCCGAAGGAACGCGCCTCTAACTCACTTCAATTCATTACTCTGAGAGGCGAAATTATGTCTTTACGTTATCGCGGCGTTAGCTACGAACCCACTCAAGCCCAAGTAGAAATGTCTGAAGAGCTCATTGGTCGCTACCGGGGTGCAGCTGTTTCTCGGCACACCCCCAAGCAGTCAGCAGCCCACTCTTCAGTAGAAGGTCTTAAGTATCGGGGCGCAACTGTAAAGTAGGCTTGACCCACTTTACAACTTAGTTTGCTGTCTGGCTTGAGTCAAAAAATTCCTGTAGCACACTCGTTCTAGAGAAAAGCACTCCATTCGGGGTGCTTTTTAATGCGATATCCTCAGAAGAAATATGGGATAAATGCTGTGCCAGTCGTATGGTTCTTAATGGGCCTGGCAACAGGGCTGGGAATCTGGTTCTGGCGTTGGACTCGATTCAATGCCCGGTTGAAATTGCTGGTGAAAAGACAGCAGATTGATCCTGGATCTTCTGATCTCGATTTGATAACACAGCTATCGCACAGGATTGCTGACCAAGGCCAGCAGGTCAATGGTTTAGAACGGGCTTTAGACAGCCATCAGTTTTTGCTGGAAAATGCTCCGATTGGCTACCTCCTAGTCAATGAAGAAAACCAGCTGCTGTGGTGCAACCTGCAGGCCGGTCAGCTCCTGGGTATTTCTCAATCTTTTGATGAGCTAGAGCAACGACCCCGACTGTTGCTTCAGCTCGTGCGCTCTTATGAGCTAGACAACCTGATTGAGGAAACGCGTCAACTGCATCAGCCCTGCCAGCGAGATTGGACCCTCTATCGGGTGTCACCCAATCCGCTTAATCCGAAAAATGAGCCTGCCTATCCCTTGAGAGGCTATGGCGTGCCTCTCGATCAAGGGCGAATTGGCGTCTTTTTGGAGAATCGTCAGGAAGCGGTGACTCTGCTGCAGCAACGCGATCGCTGGACCTCTGATGTGGCCCATGAACTCAAAACACCGCTGACCTCGATCCGTCTGGTGGCAGAGACGCTTAAACCGCGTATTGATGTCGCCTTACAAGGTTGGCTAGACCGCTTGCTCAATGAAACGATCCGCCTCAGTAATTTGGTTGAAGACCTGCTTAACCTGAGCCGCCTTGAAGGCCAGAATTTTCAGGGTCTGAACCTAAAGCCGGTTGACCTGGCTCAGTTGATTACGGCTGCCTGGCAGAGTCTGGAACCGCTGGCACGGGTAAAGCAACTTAGCCTTACCTACGACGGGCCAGTGACTTTACTGATGACAGTGGATGAGTCTTTGATGTACCGGGTCTTGATCAATCTTCTAGACAATGCCATCAAGCATAGTCCGTCTCGCGCTTCGGTGTTTGTTCAGTTGAGTCTGGTGGAAAGCTCCGCTTTAGAAGGGGGAATGGCGGTCTGCTTGGATGTGATTGACAATGGATTGGGGTTTCAAGACAAAGACTTGCCCCACATTTTCGATCGCTTCTACCGGGCCGACCCGGCGCGCAAGCGCGAAACCAATCGATCCGCCCGGGGCTCAAGTAGTTCGCAGGTGTCTGCGAATGAAGGTTTAGGCGGGGGCGGCAGTGGGCTGGGCCTCTCAATTGTTCAGCAGATTGTGGAGGCGCACCAGGGCACTATAGCTGCAGAAAACCATCCGGATCTCGGCGGAGGCTGGCTGAAAATAATTTTACCTGGCAGCCTGCTGCTGGCTCAAGACAGCATAGCCGGTCATTCCCCCTTGTAAGGCGTGGCGGTAGCTGTTTGAATAGATTGGGAACAAAAGTTTACGATTTTGGGCTTCTCTCATGCAGGAGCGTTTGCAAAAGGTTATTTCTCAATGGGGTCTAGCTTCCCGACGACAGGCTGAACAGCTCATCCTGGAAGGGCGGGTGCGGGTAAATGGTGCGATCGCATCCCTCGGTCTAAAAGCCGATCCCGCTATCGACGCCATTGAGGTCGATGGGCAGCCCTTAGCTGTCCAGGAAAAGCCGAAGCTAACCTATCTGCTGCTTAACAAGCCTGCCGGGGTGGTTTCTACCTGTGACGATCCCCAAGGAAGAAGAACTGTTTTAGATCTTCTTCCCCAGATCTGGCAGGTGCCGGGCCTGCATCCCGTAGGCCGGCTTGATTTCAACTCAACCGGAGCCCTGATTCTCACCAACGACGGTCACTTTACCAACCAGTTGACCCATCCTCGTCACAGCATTGCCAAAACCTACCGAGTGCGAGTGCAGGGCAGCCCTGCTCCTGAAACCCTGCGAGCCTGGCGGCAGGGGGTCAATCTAGAGGGCCGCCTAACTCGTCCGGCTGAGGTTCGTGTAGTGCGGGCAGAGAGCTCAGACAGCACGCTCCTGGAAATCGTGCTGCGAGAGGGGCGTAATCGCCAAATTCGTAAAGTTGCAGATCAGCTAGGCCATCCTGTGCTTAGCCTACACCGAACAGCTATCGGGGCGATACAGCTCTGTCATCTCTCTTTGGAAAGAGTGCGTCCCCTCTCTTCCCAAGAAGTCATAACCTTGATAGCATCGTCTGCGAGCCCTAAAGTTCAAAAGACTGGTCAGCAAAAACCGTCTGCTGATGTTGTGCGTTGCCACTGATTCTCCGTTCTATGAAGAAAAAGGCAAATACCCCAGACAGTATTTACAAAGAGCAGCTCCAGGAGATTGGCAGTATTCTCAAAGCGGCTCGAGAAGATCAGCAGCTACATCTCGAAGATGTAGCTGACAAGACGCTTATTCGGGGCAGCTTGCTAAAAGCGATCGAGACGGGAGACCTGGATAATCTGCCTGAGCCGATTTATACTCGGGGCCTGATTCGCCGCTATGGCGATATCTTGAACCTGGATGGAGAAACCTTGGCTAGCCAGTTCTTTGCACCCGCTGCTCGGGCTCGGCGGCGGACCTCCTGGAAAGAAACCCCAGCGGCACAGCTGCGGCCTCTCCACCTTTATGCGGCCTATGTGGTCCTCATGGTGGCTGCCGTTAGCGGTCTTTCCTACGTGTTGCGCCAGACGGCTCCTGAGGCCAGTGCTCTGCCGCCCCTCGACCCTCTAGCTACCCAGCCCCGATCAGAGCAATCGGCTCAAGTCACTCCAGATAACCCTGAAGCGGCTGGCCCAGAGGGAGGAAACCCGAATTCTCAGGCCCCTAACCATCCCATTCGAGTGGAGACAACGCTGACAGCCCAGTCCTGGCTGCGGGTTGTAGCCGACGGCAAGACCGAATTTGAAGGAATTTTGCAGCCTGGGGAAAATCGTCTCTGGACCGCCAATCAAGCTCTGACGGTGCGGGCCGGCAACGCAGGGGGTGTCGTTGTTACCTATAACGACGGCCAGGCTGAGGCATTGGGAAAGCCTGGTACAGTTGCTGAAATCACTTATTCTCCTGCCCAGACTATTGGTTTGGCCTTCTAAGCTCCTAGCTTGAGAAGCATCGAGGTTCAAAAGCTCAAAAGCACCCGGCTAATGCCGGGTGCTTTTAGTATTTTTAAGCGGCTCTAGGCCAGCAGGAATGAGGCGAACTAGGCCATTAGACTACAGGCAAACCGAGCAACTCTCCTGCCCCGGCAACAATGCTGCCCACCGCATAGGCCAGCACACCCTGCTGGGTGAACCAGTTTACCGCCTGATCCGCCTCTTCTAGCGGTACGATGACCGCAAACCCAAGCCCCATATTGAAAGTATTAAACATCTCTGGTAGAGGCACTGTGCCTGCCTCAGCCAGCCACTGGAAGATGGGCAAGATCTGCCAGCGCTCAGGGTCAATTTGAATCGCCTGCCCTTGCCCCAAACAGCGGGGCAGGTTCTCTGGCAGGCCTCCCCCAGTAATATGGGCCATGCCCCGAATAGTGAGCCCGGCCTGACGGGCCTGCAGAATAGGCTGAACATAGAGCCGAGTGGGTTTGAGCAGGGCCTCGCCCAGCGTTTCCCCGCCCAGAATGGGGGGCCTCTCATCCCAGCCATACCCAGACTGAGTGCGATCGCAACGGGGAGCCTCGTCGACAATTCTGCGAACCAAGCTGTAACCATTGCTGTGAACGCCCTGGCTAGCCAACCCGATAACGACATCTCCGATTTGAATGTGGCTACCGTCGAGGATGGCCTGTTTCTCAACCACGCCTACACAAAACCCAGCCAGATCGTATTCCCCAGGAGCATAAAACCCTGGCATCTCAGCGGTTTCTCCACCTAATAGGGCACAGTTGGCCTGGCGGCAACCGTTAGCAATACCTTCCACCACTTGGGCTAGCTGAGCGGGCTCTAGCTTGCTTGTAGCTAGGTAGTCCAGAAAAAAGAGCGGCTCTGCGCCACTGGTCAGCACATCGTTGACGCACATAGCCACGAGATCAATGCCGACAGTGTCATGTCGGTTTAAAGCTTGGGCAATCTTAAGTTTGGTGCCAACCCCGTCCGTGCCAGACACCAAAACGGGTTCACGATAGCCCTGAGGAATCTGGCAAAATCCGCTAAACCCGCCTAAACCACCCAGCACCTCAGGTCGCCGAGTGCCATCTACTAGAGATCGAATGCGGTGGACAAAATCACGGCCCGCCTCGACGTCTACCCCGGCTTCTTTGTAATCCATCTACGTAGTCCTAAAAATTTGGATAACCCAATCCATTACGTTAAGAAGCCAGGGGAAAAGACGTCAACGTGGTAGCGAAAAAAGATACCTGGGGTCGGTTGGCTACCTGAATACACCGATCCCCATCAACACAAAAAGTTGCATATGAACATTTCCAAGTTATTTATAACTATTTACAGATTGCCACCTTGAATCAATTGGTTTTCTAGAACAAATCGGCTAGGTCCCATAAAAAAATAAAAACTTTCTAAGGTTTTCTCTAACCCCAAAAAACTGGGAAACCGTTAGTGCAGAAGCGGTTTAACGAAACTTTAAAGTTTTCGTAAAGCCTAGGGACTTGATCCCCATCCGAAAGTTCCTGGATTCGCAATTTAAGAACTTCATGCTAAGTTACGTTTCGTCCAACCTTTGAAGCAAAGTCGGAATGGGTATGAGTCAGGACATCTTTCTGGCCATGGTGAATAAAGCGGCATTTTGCCGTAGCAGCTCACCCGTCCCTATTTCCGCAAAGGATATACATCGGTACGGTTCCTGTGTGTGGGGAACTTCTCTTGCTGGCATAGCGGGTGACCGATGAAATCCGAATTGTTGAACTCTATGGAATTTAATGAAACATCATGTACTGGGTAGTTTGACTGCTGCCCTGGTGATGTCTTCCTTTGGAGCCCCGCTAGCAAGCCACGCCCAACAGGTAGACGAGACGGACCATCTGCCGCCCTTGGCGGCCTCTGATATTTCAGAGATGTCTCCTGAGAAATCGCCCGATTCAGCTGCAAACGCCGCTGTGCATCCTGAAGACTCTGCTTCAGGCTCTAACGAACTTGCTACCTCTGAATTAGTTTCTGATCCCTTCTTAGATGAGTCTGCCCGACCCGAGCAAACTGACCTGGTAGAGATTGAGTCTCAACCCTTAAGTCTGGCCGATCTAGCTAGAGATGATAGTCTTATTGTCGTTCAGCCCCATCCCTTTGACAGCCGTCAGGCGGCTACTCTCTACGTTCGCAATTTGCCGGTTCTGACTTTTCTGGGCAACGATCTTCCCGCCCTGACTGATAACAAAGCACTGGAAAGCTCATCTGGAAATTCGCTGTCTGATCCGGTTTCTAGAGCAACCCACATTGGCTCCCAGCTAGAGCAGTTTTACGCTGAAGGCGATGCTGAGCAGATTGCAGTGCGCTGGAATGCAGCTGAGACGCAGTACCAGGTCACCTTAAACGGAGATACCCTGGTAGCCATCGATGACAACACGATTTTGCCAGATACCACTGAAGACCCGGCTGAAGATGCTCTGCAAATTGCTAATCGGCTGCGGCGGCTGTTGGGAGATGCCTCCTCTCTAGAGGAGATTGAGGGCCGTCCGGCTCCGGCTCCAGCCCAAGAAACGCTGGTAGTAACGTCAGTGTTGACAGGGGTAGCTTCCTGGTATGGACCTGGATTTCACGGGCGGCGTAGCGCCAGTGGCGAAGTTTTTAACCAGAATGCGATGACAGCAGCCCACCGAACGCTGCCCTTTGGCACGGAGGTTAGGGTTACTAACTTAAACAATAGTCAGCAGGTGATTGTTCGCATCAATGACCGGGGGCCGTTTGGGCATGGCCGGGTGCTGGATTTATCAGCGGCGGCAGCTCAGGCAATTGGCCTAGTGAGCAGCGGCGTTGGCACGGTCAAGATCGAGGTCTTGGGTAGGCCGTAAGAGCAGGGCAGCAAACAGGAGAGGGCAGAAGCAAGAGGGCAGGAGGCCGAAGGGAAAACTCTGGCTGCTTGTTTTTTGCTCTCTTCGGTAGGTGCTTCTTGCATTAATGAGCAGGTTTTTCCTATGACTGCAGGGTTTACAGCAGTTTTAAAGACCTGCCCCCTGAAGATTTATAGCTCCCCGCTTATCCTAGGAAGTGGGGGGTTTTTGTTTGGGTCTAGTTTGGGCATTTGACATCTCTAGTAATCGAGCGCTAAGGCTGTCTCCCGAGGAGGAGCAGTGCTGCTGGCTCGACTGAGAACCCCAATCTGGTAGCCTATAGGTTTTGGAGTTTTCGCAACCCAAGTTGAACCGTAACGCAGCTAAGGGGGCCGTTTGTGCGAGTTTTGAAGACGATCGAAGGATTGAACTGCTGTCTCGCCCAGTGCCGCCATCCGTTCGGGAAGCCGCTTGAGGACTTACCTCAGGTGGGTCTGGTGCCTACAATGGGAGCGCTCCACCGGGGCCACTTAAGCCTGATTGAACGGGCCCGCCGGGACAATGAAATTGTAGTTGTCACTATTTTTGTTAACCCTTTGCAGTTCGGCCCAGGCGAAGACCTGGAGCGCTATCCCCAAACCTTGGGTGCGGATCTTCAATTGTGCGACCAAGCGGGGGTCGATATTGTATTCGTGCCTACGGCTAGGGTGCTCTACGGCATGACAAAGCCCAGTTTGGATCAGTTGACTCAGGTGCGGCCTCCGGGTGCCATGACGAAGATTTTGTGCGGTCAGTTCCGACCCGGACATTTTGAGGGTGTTGCAACTGTCGTTACGAAGCTGCTAAATATTGTGCGGCCTGATCGAGCTTACTTCGGGCAGAAGGATGCTCAGCAGCTGGCTATTTTGAAGCAGCTAGCTAAGGACTTAAACCTACCAGGGGAGCTGGTGGGCTGCCCGATTGTTCGAGAGACGGATGGACTGGCGTTGAGTTCCCGCAATCGCTACCTCAACGGGACAGAACGCTCAAAGGCCGCTATCATTCATAAGGCATTGCAGGCGGCTGAAGGGCTGTTTAGGCAGGGTGAGCGACAGCGCCTGGCTTTGGTAAGTCAGGTTAAAACGGTGCTGGAAACGGTGCCCGAAATTGAACTGCAGTATGTGGATTTAGTGCACCCTGAGACGATGCTGCCTTTGGAGGACGTGAAATCGGTGGGACTACTGGCTGTGGCTGCTTTTTTAGGAACAACTCGACTAATTGATAATGTGGTGCTGCGATCGCGCCGTCCCATTGTGGCTATTGATGGGCCAGCTGGAGCCGGTAAGTCCACGGTGGCGCGGCAGGTGGCGCGGGATTTGGGCCTCCTTTATCTTGATAGCGGGGCCATGTACCGGGCGGTGACCTGGTTGACCTTGCAGAAGGGCCTTGATCCCCAGGATGAAGTGGGGGTAGCTGAACTGATTCAGGATTGCCACATTCGGCTGGTTCCTTCGGGAGACGATCCGGCCTTTGCGGCCTACCCCTCCCGGATCTGGATTAATGGCGAGGAGGTTACTCGGGCAGTACGCAATCAGGAAGTAACGGGGCAAGTGTCGGCCATTGCGGCCCAGCCTGTGGTGCGAGCGACGCTGCTCAAGCAGCAGCAGCAGTATGGGGCTGAAGGCGGCGTGGTAATGGAGGGGCGCGACATTGGCACCCAGGTCTTTCCCCATGCAGAGCTAAAGATTTTTCTGACGGCATCGGTTTCGGAGCGGGCCAAGCGTCGCCAGCGCGACCTGCAGGCCCAAAATCAGCCTGCAATTAACCTGGAAGATCTGGAGAGGGCGATTGACGAACGCGATCGTAAAGACAGCACTCGCCGTGTTGCCCCCCTGAAAAAAGCCCCCGATGCCCTAGAGCTACAGACCGACAACTTGACCATTGCCGAAGTAGTGGCCAACATCGTTGACCTCTTTCATCAGCAGGTAGGGCAAGCAGAGCAGGTGGTCAATCGCTCGGTGGTGCGTTAGCAAGGGCGGGTCGATCGGGTAGCTTACATGATTACTGGCAAGACTCAGATTTTGGGTGTAATTGGCGATCCGGTTACCCACTCACTTTCCCCGGTAATGCACAACGCAGCGCTAGCTGAGTTGGGGGCAGACTTTGTTTATGTAGCCTTTCCCATCGCGACGGCCCAGCTCGAAACAGCAGTGGCGGGTTTAGCGGCCATAGGCGTCAGTGGATTTAACGTTACCATTCCCCACAAGCAGGCAATTATGCCGCTGCTGAGCAAGATCTCGGCTGAGGCTCAGGCTGTGGGAGCCGTCAACACCGTCTGGCGCACCGAGCGCGGCTGGGCAGGAACCAATACCGATGTGCTTGGTTTTGTGGCTCCTCTGCAGGCGTTACGCGACTGGAGCCAGGCTCAGGCGGTGATTTTGGGCAATGGGGGGGCTGCCCGAGCGGTTGTGGCCGGATGTGCTCAGCTGGGCCTGAAGGGGGTGTCGGTTGTGGGCCGTAATCCAGACAGACTGCAGGCATTTCAGTTGAGCTGGCAGGGTTCGCCGTTTCAGCCACCGTCGGTACACCCCTGGGAGGCGTTGCCAGATCTGCTGCCCCAGGCTGATTTAGTTGTCAACACTACGCCGATTGGTATGCATCCCCAGGTGGGGGCAACGCCGCTAGATGAAGCGTTGCTGGCGGGTGCGAAGGCGGATGCGATCGCATATGACCTGATCTACACTCCCAGCCCCACCCAGTTTCTCTCTCTTGCTTCACAGCATGGGCTTGCCACGATTGATGGCTTAGAAATGCTGGTGCAGCAAGGGGCGGCGGCTTTAAAGATCTGGCTGCAGTCCTCCGTGCCCGTAGACACGATGCGTCAGGCCCTAAAAGCTCACTTGGGCCACTGAGGCGCTAGCGCCCAAATTACGGTAACTGCCGAACCACGGTAAACTGAGGATTAGCCACATCAAGCTGTTTTTCTGCTGAAATGCAGGAGTTTGAGCCTTTGGGGCCACGGCCCCAGACAAGATTTTTGAATCGGTACTCGCAATTTTGGTCGTTGGGCAAAGGGTGAAGCAATGCGGTTCAAGGGACTGTTCATCGGTGTTTTGGCAGGGGCATTTTGGCTGCTGTGTGGGCTTACCCAGCCTGCCTTCGCCCTCACCCCCATTGATATCTCGGATCTCTCCTACAAAGTCTGCCCCGCCGAGTATGGAGGAATGGTGACCGCAGGCTCTGTTCAGGAAGCACGCTGCTACCTCATTGTGGGCAAAGCCATTAACCGCTCTGGCAAGCCAGTGACCAATGTTGATATTTTTGGCCGTATTTACGATGCCAACGACAACCCCGTAATGCAAAATCGGACAAGGCTTGGCTCCATAGGTGATCTATCGCCTGGCGAGAGCGACTTTGAGTTGCGCGTTTCGGTCGCTGCCAACCAACCTGAGCCGCTCAAGCTCAAACAGTTTAAAGCTTCAGGCTTCTCTGGACAGGTGCGCCGTTAGAGAGAAGACAGCAACCGTCGTTTGTGATACTGATCACAGACGATTCTCCCCCTTAATCTATGAAGCAATCACGCTTCGTAGAGGAATCTAGGGTATGAGTCTTACCTCCGAGCCACAACCTGCAAATTTAGCCCAGGCTAGCGAAGATTATCCGCTAAGTGCTGTGCCGTTGACTGCCCGTAAGTCCTTTTGGTCGCTGGCTCCACTGCTGATGGGGTTTGCCCTGACCTCCACAACCCTGTTTGCTGGGGGAGCCATTGGGCCCTCCTTCACCTTCCCAGCGCTGCTCACGGTCATCTTGATCGGCAATATTATTTTGGGGGCCTACTGTGCCAGCCTTGGCTTTATTGCTGCCAAGAGTGGGCTAACGACAGTGTTAATGGCTCGGTTTAGCTTTGGTAATATCGGCTCCCGCTGGGTGGACTTTGTCATGGGAGCCACCCAAATTGGCTGGTATGCCTTTACCACTGCTGTGATTGTCCAAGTCCTCATGTCTCTGTTTGGGCTAGAACCGGGCAGCTCTGGCTATGGCGCTTTGTACTTTGTTCTAGTCTTTTTCTTTAACTACATCTTTTGCGCTACAGCCTACATTGGCTACGCCGCGATGGACTGGCTGAGCCGTTTGGCTGTGCCAGCCATGTTGGTTCTAATTGCGATCAGCTTCACTATTGCCTTTGGTGATTTAGGGGCGGCTCAAATTGCTCCGCCCACGGGCGAACTAAGCCTGGGAGCCGCGCTAGCGATTGTAATTGGCACGTTCATTTCGGGCGGTACCCAGGCTACTAACTGGAGCCGATTTGCCAACTCCGGTAAAAACGCCATTCTCAGCACTCTGCTGGCCTTTACCCTGATTAACGGTCTGCTAGTCTTTGCTGGGGCCTTCTGCACAATGGTGTATGGCACCCAGGATTTGATTCAGGCAATGGCGATGCAGGGCATTTTGGCCGGGGCGGTGCTCCTGCTGATTCTCAATGTTTGGACTACCCAAGACAACACAATCTATTCCTTTGCGGTTGCTGGTTCCAACATGTTCCGCACCAACAAGCGCCATGCCTTTGTCTTGGGTGGAGCAACCTTTGCACTGGTGCTGACCCTCTCTGGTATCTACGAGATGCTGCCCAGCTACCTGATTTTTCTGGGCACCGTTATTCCTCCCATCGGCGGCATCATCATGGTGGACTTTTGGGTGAAGCACCGAGGCAGCTTCCCTGACCTCGATGCTCCTCTACCAGCGTTTAACTGGGCTGGCATTATTGCTTATGTCGTGGCCTCTGCAGTGGGCTATTTTACCGGCCAGATGGATTTAGGTATTGGCCCAGTAAACGGCATCGTGACGGCTGCAGTGCTCTATGGCATCTTGTGTCAGGTAATGTCTCAACCTGTCAGCCGGGCTGCTGAATGAGCTAGTCGGGAACCGGAAGACGCGGAGATACGGGGACAGGGGGAGGCAGGGAGATGGATTATGACTACATCGTGGTGGGGCGAGGGCTAACCGGCTCGGCGGCGGCTCGACATCTGGCAACGGCGGGTCTGCAGGTAGCGCTGATTGGGCCGGAGGAGCCGCGCGGTGGGCGAGGACTGGCCCAGGGGCATCGCACTCACCATAGTGGAGTCTTTGCCAGCCACTATGATGAAGGCCGCATTACCCGCATTCTGGACCCAAACCCTTACTGGGCTCGCTTTGCCCAACGCTCAATTGCTCGATATCGACCCCTAGAGGATATCACTGGTATCTCCTTTTACGGGGAGGTGGGTCACCTGGCGGTGGGGCAAGACGAGGGAGCCTCTCGGGACTACCTCAGTGCTCTGCAGCAAGTGGCGGCAGATTTAGCTGTGGAGGTTGAGATACTCGATCAGAGGGCGCTGCAGGCTCGGTTTCCCTACTTCCAGTTCTATGAGAACGCGGTGGGTCTGTGGCAGCGGCAGCAGGCGGGCTACCTCAGTCCCCGACAACATGTGAAGGCCCAGGCCCGTGCTGTAGAGCTGCTAGGTGGCTGCCTAATTAATCAGGAGGCGCTGTCGGTTGGGCCAGTGGCTGACGGGGTGCAGGTGGAGACAGCGGCAGATAGCTATACCGCTCGGGGCGCAATCGTGGCAACGGGCGGCTTTACCCACGCCAGTAACCTGTTGCCCCAGCGGCTGCAGCTAACGGTAAGAGCCCATACGGTGCTGCTCGCTGAGGTCGATGGGGCTGATTTGGAGCGGCTGTGGTCAATGCCGTCTCTAATTAGCAAGCCCTATGATGCTGAGGCCCACTTTTACCTGCTGCCCCCCATTCGCTATCCCGACGGCCATTGGTATATCAAGATTGGCTGCTCGGAAATGCCGCCGATCGCAGACGACCTGGAGTCTTTGCAGAAGTGGTTTAAGGGGCCGGGGGAGAGTGCGATCGCAGATCGGCTCAAAGCCCGCCTGAGCCAGATTTTGCCAGATGTCCAGTTTCCGGCTTACTGGGTGGATACCTGCGTGACCACCCACACGCCCACGGGTTATCCCTACATTGATCGCTTGGGGGAATCTCCCATCGTGACGCTGCTTGGCGGCAACGGTTACGCTGGTAAATCGGCGGACGAGTTGGGTTGGATCGCCGCTAACCTGCTGCAGCAAGGGCAGTGGACTTATGACCTGGAGGCAGCGCATTTCAAGCTACGCTATGCCACCTAGTTAATAGCCCTCTTCTCCTAGGCCTAAAATGAGGTTGAGGCCCTGTTTGATGCGTGGCCAAACGGTATGAAAATGTTATGAAAGCTCTAATCCTGCTGCTAATTCGGGGGTATCGGGCGCTGATCTCACCGCTGCTTCCACCCACCTGCCGCTTTCAGCCCACCTGCTCTCAATACGCCCTGACGGCAGTGGAGCGGTTTGGGCCAATTAAGGGCAGCTGGTTAGCCGCGCGGCGGATTACGCGCTGCCATCCCTTCCATCCGGGTGGTTATGACCCTGTGCCGCCCCAGCCAGAGGACCAGGCACAGCACCAAACGCACTAAAACAGGGCAATTTTGGGAACGGCAGAGGGCGAGCCCTGGTAATTTCTCTGTTTTCGGGCCTGGTAAAGTTGCTTCCAAGCTGGAAAAGAGATCATGGCCGGTAGGGCAACGGCAATGGCTTGACTGAACTGCCGCTGTTTGACGGCAACTAGTCCCCAGTGCAGCTGCAGGTATTTTTGAATGGCGCTCAAGGATGGAATTTGGCTGCGGTAAGTGGGGTGAATACGTTCGTAAATACGGGTTTTGATCAAAAGGTTAGTGTTGAGCCGCTGCTGCAGGTCAATCTTCTGGTCATAGCCGCCCGGCCAGACAGTGCGGTAGCCCAAGCACTCGTTGACAAACAGGGCATCGCCTAGCTCAGCGACCCGAGTCCAGGAGTCGATGTCGTCGCAGCTGGTCATGGTCAAATCCCAACCGCCTGATTGGATTAGGGCTTCTCGCTGCACCGCCACCTGAATTGGGGTGCCAAAGGGTACCTGCTCCAGCAACATCCCGTAATGAATGGCGGCTTGGGGAATGTAAAAAGCCTTACCGGGCCCGGTAATCGGGGTGCGGCTTAGTTCTTGTCCGGCGGTATCGACTTGGGCAGCCTGGCAAGAGCAGATCACGGCTTGGGGGTGCTGTGCGATCGCACCCATCAAAGTCTCAATGCAGTGAGGGGCCAGATAATCGTCGTCGTCTACCAATTTTATCCAGTCTCCTGAGGCTGCTTCTACGCCTGCGTTAACGGCTCCAGCGTGGTTTAGGTTGCTGGGGTTGCGCCGATACTCTACGCGGTCGCCTAGGCTGTGAACATAAGCCTCAGTGCCGTCGGTGGAGGCGTTGTCTGCAATTACAACTTCGCAGGGCACCGTCTGGTTTAAGGCCGACTCGACAGCCCGCTGCAGCAGGCTGAGGCGATTATAGGTCGTGATGACAATACTGAACTTCATGGTGCCCTCCAGGTAGATTGCACAGCTAAATTGCAGGGGCTCTGTCCTTCGTTGGGGTTAGCTGGGCGGGCTAATACCCACACTCTAAGGGGCGGCCCTCCCGGCTGTCTGCCCTCGGCAGAGCGTTCACAATTAAAGCTGTTCCCCTATGAGCGTGAGTTTACCCCGATGCCCCTATTTGATCATGAGCATACTGCAGAAACCTGGAATAGCCACGGTTGCACCCTCTGCGAGAGCGGTCAGTTTACGGCTGCCGTGGAGGCGTTTGATCGTGCGATCGCACTGACCCCTAGCTACTGCACCGCCTGGAATAACCGGGCCAATGCCTTGGGCGGCCTCAATCGCCATGCCGAAGCTCTAGCCGCCTACGACAAAGCAGTGGCTCTCAACCCAACCTATCACCAAGCCTGGTTTAACCGGGGTAAGCTCCTGGCAGAGATGGGGGCCCATGGCAATGCGTTGGCTTCCTATGAGCGTGCGATCGCGCTGCACGCCGATCCGCTCTACCTCCATGCCCGAGAAGACGTCTGGGTAACCGGCAAACTGTTCGCCGACAGCCGAACAGTTTAGATTTACAGCAGCGCCGGTTGGATGGGCAAAGCAAAGTGTGCCCATCCAATTCTCACCCTTACAGCAACGCCAGCCGCTCCTGCAGAATCTCTGCCTGCTTCTGAGCTTCAGCCAGCGCATCGCGAGCGCCCTGGACCACCTCTGCCGGAGCTTTATCGACAAAGCCAGCATTGCTCAGGCGGCCTGAGAGTGCCTTAATTTCCACCTCGACCTTGCCGAGGTCTTTTTCGAGCTTGGCTCGCAGGGCCTCAACGTCAACATAGCCCGTCAGCGGAATCAGCACTTGAACTGTCCCAACTACCCCGGCAAACAGCTGTTGTTGGGGCACTTGTGGTGGCTTCTGCCTACCGTTGCTGGCCTCATTTGCGCCTGCGGGGGGTAGCAAGAGGGTAGGTTCAGCGGCCTTAATCAGCTTAGGCTCAGCAGCTGCGGGTAGCGCTCGGGGCTCGCCCAAAACTTCCCGCCGCCAATGGTCAACGCTGCCCCAAACCCGCTGACGCTTTTCAGCCTTGAGCAGATAGCGGCTAGTAAACCAGAGCGTATAGCCCACGCCCACCAGTCGGAGCAGACTTGCTAGCCCTGGAATAAGCTCAATGCTGCTAAACAGAGAGCTGAGCATAAGGAACACCATCAGCAGACCAAACAGCAGCAGCAAGGTCAGAGCCGGCCGCCGAATACTGCTAAAGAACTTACTTAGATAAGCTAGGGGCTGTAGGGTGGTCCAGAAGTCGCTGACTTCTGCGGCAACTGCTTTGATATCGCTTTCAGGAACCTCTTCTGAGGCTGGCAGTGCGGGTGGAGCCTCCCCCTCAATGGTTAGCTTTTCTACTTTAGCGGTGTCGCGGATGTAGGTTTCGGTGGCCAGCAAGATTCTGCGCTCTTCTGGGTTTTCCGTCTTGAGAATGGTCTCAATGCGCGCACCAGGCTTGATTCCAGCCTCTGCCCGAAGATTGCGGATCGTCCGAATGGTACCGATTAACAGCTCAAACTGCTCTTCTAGCGACGGGTCAATTTGGTCAGCCATAACAGCCGGGTAGAGCTGCACTGCGAGAAATTCATTGTCCCCAGTTTGGGTCAGAGTATGCCAAAGCTCTTCAGTGATGTGGGGCATGAAGGGGTGCAGCAGCTTTAAGATGCCCTCTAGCACAAAGGCCAGGGTTTGCTGGGCGGTCAGTTTGGAGGAACCCTTTGCCTGCAGCCGGGGCTTGACCAGCTCGATATACCAATCACAGAAATCGCCCCAAATAAAGTCATACAGTTCCTTGGCGGCTTCTCCCATACCGTAGTTACCCAGGTAGCCGCGCACCTTTTGCACGACCTGGTTAAAGCGAGAGAGAATCCAGCGGTCGGCTAGCTCCAGGCTACCTGGGTCGGGCTGACCTAGCTGGGCTGGGGTCTTGCCCTCCAGGTTCATCATTACAAAACGAGAGGCGTTCCAGAGCTTATTGGTGAAGTTGCGGGAGGCTTCGACAGCGATCGACTCGTCGGTTTTGCGATCGTACTCCAAACGAATGTCTTGACCCGCGCCGGCCACTTCTCGCACTAGGGTATAGCGCAGGGCATCGGTGCCGTACTTATTGATCAGCAGCAGCGGGTCGATGCCGTTGTTGGCTGACTTCGACATTTTCTTGTTGTTTTCATCCCGCACCAGTCCGTGAATGTAGACCGTCTCAAAGGGCATGGTGTTGGTAAAGTGCCCGGCCATCATAGTCATGCGGGCGACCCAGAAGAAGATGATGTCGAACCCGGTGACCAGGGTAGTGGTGGGGTAATAGGTCTGGAAGTCTTTGCTGGTTTCATCAGGCCAGCCCATCGTCGAAAAGGGCCATAGACCGGAGGAAAACCAAGTGTCGAGCACGTCGGGGTCTTGCTGCAGCACCACCTCTGGCCCAAACTGCTCAACGGCTTTGGCGCGGGCCTCGGACTCACTCTGGGCTACAAAGAAAGGCGTGTTGTCGGTAATGGTGCCCTCGGTTTCGCTGACGGCATACCAGGCCGGGATCTGGTGGCCCCACCAGAGCTGCCGGGAGATGCACCAGTCCTTCAGGCTCACCAGCCAGTCACGATAAACCTTAGTCCAGCGTTCGGGCACAAAGCGGGGTGAGCGCTGGTTATCAAGAAAATCTAAGGCATTTTCAGCCAGCGGGCGAATTTTGACAAACCACTGGGTTGAGAGCAGAGGCTCGATCGCAACTTTGCCGCGATCGCTAAAGGGTACCGTGTGGCGGTAATCTTCTACCCGCACCAGCACGCCGTCTTCCTCCAGCCGCTGCACCACGGCTTTGCGAGCATCGAAGCGATCTAGACCCTGAAAGGGACCAGCGTTTTCATTCATCGACCCATCTTTGTTCATGATGTTGATGAAGGGCAGGTTGTGGCGCTTGCCCATCTCAAAATCGTTGGGGTCGTGGGCTGGGGTTACCTTCACACAGCCCGTTCCAAAGGCGGCATCGACATACTCATCTGCAATGATCGGGATCTCCCGGTCCATGATCGGCAGTCTCAGCGTCTTGCCCACCAGATGGCGGTAGCGCTCATCGTCGGGGTTCACGGCCACCGCTGTATCGCCCAACATGGTCTCAGGGCGAGTGGTAGCAACTTCGACAGAGCCAGAGCCGTCGGTGAGTGGGTAGCGGAAGTGCCAGAGGTTGCCGTCAACCTCTTTGTTTTCTACCTCTAGGTCTGATACAGCAGACTGGCTGGCAGGGCACCAGTTCACCAGGTAGTTGCCCCGGTAGATCAATTCCTCTTCATAAAGCTGATTAAAAGCTTTGGAAACGGCAGCCGATAGGCCCTCGTCCAGCGTGAAGCGCTCGCGGCTCCAGTCTGCAGACACGCCCAGCTTGCGCAGCTGGTTGACAATGGTGCCGCCCGACTCTTCCTTCCAAGCCCAGGCCCGCTCTAGAAACTGCTCGCGGCCCACGTCGTCGCGGGACTTGCCTTGCGATCGCAACTCTCGCTCCAAAATTGTCTGTACGGCAATGCTGGCATGGTCAGTCCCCGGCAGCCAGAGCGTGTTGCGGCCCAGCATGCGGTGGTAGCGCACTAGGGTGTCAATCAGAGCATTTTCAAAGGCGTGGCCCATGTGCAGGCTGCCCGTGACGTTGGGCGGGGGGATAACGACGCAGTAAGGATCGCCGCCCTGGTCAGGGTTAGCCTTGAAAACCTGCTGTTCTTCCCACTTTTGCTGCCACTTGGCTTCTGCAACAGAGGGGTCGTACTGAGTAGAGAGGGTGGGAATAGCTGCCGTCATCGCAAAACCGAATGGGCTAAAACGTCACGTTACTGACAGTGTACCTATCGATTCTGCCATGAGACATTTCGTAAAGGTTGATGAAAGTCCCAAGATTACTCTAGTTCTTCAAAATTGGCGGTTAAAGGCCAGATTGGCTCAATTCTCTGGCGGGGCTAGTTTTCGTTTCTGGGGTGCGGCGAATTGGCAGCTCAAGCGTAAATTCGGTTCCCTGACCTGGAGCAGATTTGCAAGAGAGGTGGCCCCCGTGTTTTTCTTCAATGATTTGGCGGGTAATAGCAAGGCCAAGGCCGGTACCTACCCCGGCAGGCTTGGTGGTGAAAAATGTCTCAAAAATATGAGATAGGTGGACTGGGGAAATCCCGGGCCCATTGTCTAGCACCTGCACCCGCACGGTGCCATCTTCAGTGCAGTCGGTTTTGATGATGATTTCTGGCTTCTGGGGCGGGTGCTCCTCCAACGCATCGAGGGCATTGACAAGCAGGTTCATAAAGACCTGATACAGGCTCCCCGCATAGCCTTCTACCGCCGGAATATCTCCGTAGCTGCGAACGATCGAAACCCCTTTTTTCGTGCGGTTATTGAGGATTAGCAGCGTACTGTCGAGACATTCGTGCAGATCGACTGGGTAGGCCTTGCCCTCATCTAGGTGGGAGAAGTTTTTTAAGCTGAGGACAATTTGACGGGTGCGCTCGGCTCCAACCCTCATAGACTGCAGCAGCTTGGGCAGATCGGTTTCGAGAAAAGGCAGGTCGATGTCCTCGGCTTTTTCCTCCACCGAAAGCGGCAGCGGCGACACCGACGTTTCAAAGGTGTGGATCAGCGCCAGCAGGTCGGTGCTGTAGGTTTCGATGTGGCGCAGATTGCCGTAGATAAAGTTGACCGGATTATTGATTTCGTGGGCAACGCCTGCGACCATCTGACCCAGGCTAGACATCTTCTCGTTCTGCATCAGCCGCTGCTGGGTGGCAACTTCCTGCGCGTCAAGCAGCTGCTTGACGCGCTCAATCAGGTGATTCAGCGCGGTAGCTAGCACAGCGGTTTCATCCTGGGTAGAAACGGCTGCCCGCAGGTTAAAGTCGCCCTCTTCCGTGACTCGACGAGCGACGCTGCTGACTTCATTGATGGGTTGGGCGATCGCACGGCTGATGGCGCGGGCTAGTAGAGATGCGATCGCAGCCGACAGCCCAAGGCTCGCTAGCAGCACCAGCAATAGAGTGACCTGGGCCTGTTTCAGGTCGGCAGTCGCGACGGCCTGTTCTGCCATTGCGACTGCCTGCAGCGCTTCTAGATCTTCCGTGAGTGCTTCTAGCTGCTGGTCGAGCTGGCGGTCTTCAGGGCTGAGTAGAGCCGCCTGCAGTTGTGCCGGGGTGGATGGGTTGGGTAGCGCTGCTTCAATGAGATCGAGTTCCTCCCCAGTTTGCTGGACGTACTGATTTAAGGTGGTGTCGTAGTGCTCTATCAGCTGCTTGAGCAGCCGAGTTTCCTCCTCCGATTCCAGCACGTGCTGATCTAGATAGCTCTCTTTCAGATTGGCCCACACCGCCTTGGCCTCGAATGAGTGCTCCCTCAGTAGCGCCACCGTGTTAGGAAGGTCTTGGGGGCTTAAGCTGGCTCCAGTGAGCTTTTGCCGATGCAGGCGTAGGTGAGAGAGCTGGACCTGAAACTGGCCGATGAGTGAGACTTCTTGCAGCACATCTTCGCGGCGCTGCTCAACTAGCCCATAGGCTTGTCGCCCCAGCAAGAGCCCACCCGTAATTCCTGTTACTGCAATGGCCAGAGCGCATCCATACCCCAGGTAAATTTTTTGGCCGATGCTGCATCGCTGAAACCAGTCCCGGCAGAGTTTCAGAGAGTTCGGCAAGACAGCCTGAGCTGAACGAGCCTTCTGGAAAGGCCAGAGTTTAGACGCTTTAACGATCATGCAGCGGATCTCCGGGCTGGGTAAACCGCAGCCTAGGCTGCGGGAGCAGGAAATAAGCTTGGCTAACCCATAGTGCCCAGTGGGCTCCAGGATTGAGACAGTTGCCCACGACTCTGAGTGCATAAAAAAAGCGAGGTCTTCTTTCACGGTGACCTCGCTTTCTGGTGAGTAATTAAACTGGGAAGATCAGCGGCTAGAAGCTAGATAGCAGCTGGGCCAAAGGGGCTTTAGCCGAGTTAATCTGCTTAGCTTAGTTAGCGGTCTCTTCGGCAGTTGCCGCAGGCTGTCGTCGTAGGGCTTCCTGCTGAAGTTGCCGGAAGCTGCTAGCTTCGTCTGAGATCCGCTGCTGCTGCTGCTGCCGGAATTCGGTCAGGCTCATGTTATTCATCAGAACAGCCCGATGGATTAGCTCCATTGGACCCATTGGATCGGTGAGCAGATCCGCTCCTGCATCGGAGGAAGGAAAGCCCTGGTTGGGGTTGAGCGTGTTGGCGGTGCCAACGTCACTATCTTGGGCGGTTTGGGCGATTGCAGGACTCAGGCTGACAAATCCTGAAACAGCAACTGCTGCCATCAAGGCGACTTTAAGCTTTGATAAGCAGGCCATGGAACACTCCTTGACACTACTGAACTACGGGTACAGGACGCACGCGCAGGCATCTTAGAAGCTTGACGCTTTAGATGCAGAGTACGTTCCCGACTATAACAAACAAATCTTGGAACAGCGATACCGGAGAATACCCGATAGCTCCCCGACTCGTTGTCTAAGCAATGCGGCGGCGCAGTAAAGGCTGGATAGCCAGCAGTGCGATCGCACTGAAGCCGATCAAAACTGCTAAACATACCCCTAAAGAAACGCTCCCCCAGGGTGACAGCAGCACAACACTACCCAAAGACCAGTCTGGGTGGAGATAGAGATACCGAATTGGCTCAATAGCGTAGGTCAAAGGGTTGAGACTAGCAACGACCTGCAGCCAGCCAGGCATAAAGTCTAGGGGAACCAGGGCTGTGCTAGCAAACAGCAGCGGCAGGTTGGTTACAAATATGACCGCAATCAGCTCAATGTGGCCTGGCAGGGCAAAGGTCAGCCCCAAGCTCAGTGCCGTGACTCCTAGAACCAGGGTCAGCACGATCAGCACCACTAGGGCCAGGCCCAGCGGATCAGGCCATCCGGCTCCTAGAAAGGCGCTTAGGGTGATTACCGCTGCCGTTTGGACGATGCTCAAGGCTGCAATAAAAACGGCTGAGGCGACCACAATCGAGTAGCGAGAGGCCAGCGGGGCCACCAAAAAGCGGTTGAGAAAGCCAAATTCCCGGTCAAACATAACCGGCAGACCTGCATTGAGCGCACCGCCAAAGGCCGTAAAGACGATGATGCCCGCCGCCAGAAACTGGCCATAATTGCGGCTTTCACCAAACAGGCCCTGGGGCACATTTTGAAACAGCGCCCCAAAGAGTACTAGCCAAATCAGCGGTTGAATAACGCCTGCGATCAAGGTTGAAGGCCGTCGCTGCAGCTGAATAAACAGCCGCCGCGTCATAGCCAGGGTTTCTTGCAGGAAGGCCCCAGAGATCAGGCCGGGAGGCTGGGAGGTGTCTCCCCCACCGGGCGCTGACTTCCAGGCGCGCAGGTCGGGGCTGTCGATAGGTGAGGATTTGGGGGTTAGGGTTGTACTCATGATCAATTTCCTGGGTAGGGCTTTGCCATAGGGGCGAGGGCTCAAGGGATGTGGTCAGAATTAAGAGCGGTAGTTTTCGAAGCTTAGGGCCAAGATCAAGCTGGGGATCAAGTGCCTTTCATGGCTTCTTTGCGTTCTTTTTTCAGGTTACGGGTGCCCACAGCAGCCAGTTCGGCATCCATCAGGGTGCGCCCGGTAGCCGCCAGGTACACATCGTCCAGGCTCGGTCGCGACTGAGAAATGCCAAAGGTGGGCAGCCCTGCCTCCTTCAAGGTCTGCTGCACTGAGAGCAGCGCGTCAGACTGAGGTTCCACTACCAAGTTGAGAGAGTTGCCCTGGGCGCTGTTGATAATCACTTCCTGCACAAAGGGGAGCTGGGTGAGCATTTCCCGGGCTGAGAGGGCTTCGTCGTCGGGGGTGAATTCGCGGATGCGGAGGGTAATGCGATCGCCGCCAATTCGGTCTTTCAGCTCGTTAGGGGTGCCTGCAGCAATCACAACTCCGTTGTCGATGATGGCAACTCGATCGGCCAGTGCATCGACTTCCTCTAGGTAATGGCTGGTAATGAGGACGGTGGTGCCAGCGGCTTTGAGCTGGCGCAGGAACTGCCAAACGGCGGAGCGGGTTTCAATATCGAGGCCGACGGTGGGTTCATCTAGCACCAGCACTTCGGGCTGATGCAGCAGGCCCAGGGCCAGATCTAGCCGCTTTTTTAGGCCGCCAGAGTAGGTGCCGGTCTTTTTGTCGGCCCAGTCTGTCAGCTCTAGTAGGTTGATCATTTGAGGGATGCGATCGCGCGATACCTTTCTTGGAATGTGATAGATATCAGCCTGGAGCTGCAGCAGTTCTCGGCCTGTCAGCACCTTGTCGAGCGCGACTTCTTGGGCGATGTAGCCGAGGCTCTGGCGGGCAACTTTGGGGTCATCTACAACTGAGATGCCGTTGATTTCGATTTTGCCGCCGTCGGGGCTGGCCAGGGTACACAGGCAGCGGATCGTTGTCGTTTTGCCCGCTCCGTTGGGGCCTAGCAGGCCAAAGATCTCGCCTGGCTGGATCGCTAGGGAGACATCCTTAACCGCTTCTATCGATCCATAGCTTTTCTTGAGCTTTTCAATCAAAACAGCCGGAGGCATACCACTTGACCTGCTAACAGCAAGTTCTGAACGTTACACAACTTTATTCTACAAAACCTGATCCCCAGGTCGGTGGTAGGGGAGAGATTTGTGAGTGGGGAGCAGGGGGTGGGGAAAAGGGAAGCGGCAAAAAGCCCTAGGTTTTGACCACAGGGCTGGGAGGTGAATGGGTGGGGGAGTGGATGAGTGGATGCGGGAAACTGTAAGGGCAGTATCCTGACTTGTCTTTCAATCGAAGGGCAGGTTGCTCTAGCCCAGTTGGGGTAGAGCGCTGGCGAGGGTTTCGAAGGTGCCGGTAAGGGCTGTCATCAGGTCGTGGGTGAGAGGCAGGCTGTCGATCACCATGCCTGCTGAGAGCAGCATCATGTAGAAAATTGAGTACTTGAACAGGTCTTTGGCGAGATCCCGATCAGAGGGGGACTGGAGTAGGGCCCAGGCTTTTTTCAAGAAGAACCAGCCAAGTGCGATCGCAATTCCAGCGTACAAAGCGCCGGTTGCACCCAAGGGGTAGGTCATCATCAGGGTCAGCGGGATCAGCACTAGGGTGTAGTACCAGATCTGCTTGGCAGTGGCCTCATCCCCGACGACGACCGGCATCATAGGCACATTCACTTTGGCGTAGTCATCCTGGATCAGCATGGCCAGACCCCAGAAGTGGGGCGGTGTCCAGATGAAGACAATGGCGAAGAAGAGCCAGGCGGCCCAGCTTAGCTCACCTGTTACCGCTGCCCAACCGACCAGCGGCGGAATGGCTCCGGCGGCTCCACCAATGACGATATTTTGAGGGGATGACCGCTTCAGCCAGTGGGTGTAGACCCCGACGTAAACGGCGATCCCGACCATCGATAGGCTGGCACTGAGCAGGTTGGCAAATACGGTTTGCAGGGTAAAAGAGAGCACTGCCAGAACAGCGGCAAACAGCAGGGCATCTCGAATTTGGATGCGGCCCGAGGGCAAGGGACGGTGCCGGGTGCGCTCCATGTCGAAGTCAATGTCCCGGTCGTAGATGCAGTTGATCGTCTGGGCTGAAGCAGCGGCCAGAGCGCCAGTGAGCAGCGTTACCAGCAGCACCCCAGGGTTGACTCTGCCGTGGGCAGCAACGAGCATGCTGGCCGCAGTTTCAATTAGAAGCAGCGGGATGATGCGGGGCTTGGTCAGCTGCCAGTAACTGCGGATCACCTGCCAGAGGCTGTCGTGGTGGCGAGTGGCTCCATTCCAGGTGGTGGATTGATTCATGCAGGGGTATTTCCTTAAAGCATTGGCTGTGCTGCGCGATCAGCACGGGAAAACGAAGCGAAGGTTATTCAGTGGCGAGGGAGATGGGCTGCTCAGGCAGGGCTCTAACTAGGGCAGCATCTCGTAGCGCCAAGACGGTAAAGCACACCAGCGTGCCCATGAGGGCTGCTCCCAGGGTATGGTGGGCCACGGTCAATGGCTCAACTTGCAGGTGCAGGCGGAACGTAGCGATCCCCAGCACAATCTGAAACACCAGGCAGGCACCAGCCACATTGGCTAACCGTCGCAGGTAAGGATGCAGGGCAGGGGTGCGCCAGCTAATCAGCACTACCGCCAGCGTTGCGATAGTGGGCGGCACGACGCCTACGATATGGCTGTTCATGACGCTGCACAGCTCAGCCGCACCGAAACACTGGTGGGCTGCCCAGCGGGAACCGACCAAGCCCCCCAGCAGACACTGGCCATAAACCAGCAGAGCGGCGACTAAGCCCAGCCAAGGCAGCTTGCCTACAGTGCCGGTGCCGCGGTAGGGCAGCAGGGTGGTGCCAATAATCAGCAGCGTGGTGAAAAACAGGAGCGCGGTACCTAGGTGGGCGGTGACGATATCAAACCGGAGCATTTCTGTAACGGTCAGCCCTCCCAGCACACCTTGAAACACAATCAGAGAAAATGCCCCTACAGCAGCCCAGGGCAACCAGGCTGGAATCTGTTTGCGATGCCACAGGCTAAGACTCACGAGCCAAAGGGTCGAGAGGCCAATGAGCGATGCATCAAGCCGGTGGAACCACTCTAGAAAAACCTGCAGGTTCATCTGCTGCTTGGGCACTAGCTGGCCGTAGCAGAGGGGCCAGTCGGGGCAGGCCAACCCTGCGTTCATGACTCGAGTGGCGCTGCCAACGGCCATGAGGGCTAGGGTTGCGATCGCAATTTTCCAAACGAGCCGACGAATACGATCTACCGGAGTGGACTCGGAAGAGGCTGGGGGCCAGGCAAGACGCCCTAACCAGGGCTTGAGTAGAGATGATGTTTGGGCAGACATGCGGCCTCACAAGGTAGACAAACAGCCCCGCCATTCACAGAACGTTTTACCAAGCGGTTTACAAAACGTTTCGATTTAGCCAGTTCTGCTTTAGCAGACCTCAACACTTCAACCATGACGGGTATCACTGTTGCCTACTACTTTAGAGACGGAGAACCGGCAACTGGCCGAGCTTTAGGATTTTCTTCGGAATCTCAAGCGAACTGAAGCGAGAATTGATGCGAAATTTACGAAATAGTTTGTAGCCGTAGTTAAATACTAGAAATATTTCGTGACTTTGTGGGATTTCTGCCCGATTGAGCCTGCTTGGTGAGCGGGGAGTACGGCTGAGGCGGAGAAGAGGAGACACGGAGACGCAGGGACACAGGGAGAAAGAATTTTGGTGCGGGGTAAAAACCCTGCAGTGGCAGAATGAAAGGCGGCGTTACATCAAGCAAAGCATGGCTTCACAGATCACCTTAAATCTGATTGAAGGGTCTGTTCGATTCAACTTTTCCCCAGAGGCTGCCCAAGCTTTGAAAGCTGAAATCAACACGCTCATGGCGAACCTTAAAGCCGTGGCGGCTCGCTCAGGCGGGGGAAGTGCTCGCAGCCCTGAGTCGGCTATGGAGTATCAACATACGGGCGAAGTGTTTCTAGAAATCTTTTGCAATCCCAATATTTGGCCTAGCCCCTTTGCTGCCAAAGTGCTTGTTACCCTACGCGATGACCGCATTCGTCTGACCACTGAAGCTGAACTCACGCGAGTCATCGAAGATCTCAATACCTATCTAGAACAGTTCGCCTAGCACGACAGAGACGATGCGCTCACGGTAGAATCGAGTCACGGGTTGGGAGTTTAGTGAGTAGCTGTTTCTAGTGTCTCCGTTGAACTGTCAACCCAGCCGTTCTTCAAAGGTGCTACAGCAGTTCTATGAACTCCGATCTCCTGACCGAAACCCTACAAAAAGGCTTTCGCCTGACCCTGGGCGCAACGGCTTCTCTAATCGAGGCCATTCAAGATCCCCAGGGCTCTACCCGCAAATTTTCTGAAATGGGTACAGACGTCAATCGCATCACGGAAGAATTAGAGGCTAAGGGGGCAGTGACCGAGCAGGAAGCCCGTCAATTTGTAGACGGTATGCTAACTCAGATGCCCAACCCGTTTAGCCAGAGCAGCACCTCAACCCAGTCTCGCACGGTCTATACCGTCGCCACGCCGATTAGCGATCCCTCAATTCAGCCCGATCTAGAGGATCTGACCCGTCAACTGGCCGACATCCGCCGGGAAATCGAGGCGCTGAAGCAGCAAAACGGCCAGGGTTAGGCGCTCCCCGACCTTGGCCTGCTTGGTCAACTCGGTCAGCTCAGGCGAAAGTAGAGAAGTCAGAGCTGGGCGGTACGTCTTGCCAGCGACCCGGCCCCACTGCTCGCAGCGCTTCTTTAAGGCTGACATCTCCGGTGTAGAGGGCGCGGCCGACAATCACCCCGGTCACGCCCAGTGGCTCTAGCGCCAGCAGGCTCAGCAAATCGGTAACGGCGCTCACTCCGCCAGAGGCGATCACCGGAATGTCGATAGCCTTGGCCATCTGCCGCAGAGCATCCAAATTGGGGCCTGTGAGCGTACCGTCGCGCTGAATATCAGTGTAAACAATAGCGGCAGCGCCCATCTGAGCCATGCGCTGGGCTAGCTCTATGGCTTCTACTTCTGAAGTTTCTAGCCAGCCTCGCGTCGCGACCTTGCCGTCTCGGGCATCAATGCCGACAATTACCTGGCCCGGAAATTCTCGGCTCAGTTCGTTCACCAAGTCTGGATTCTCGACGGCAGCAGTCCCGAGGATGGCATAGCGCACCCCTAGAGCAAATAGCTCTGCTACACGCTGCCGGTCTCGCAAACCGCCGCCAACTTCGATCGGCACCTCAACAGCCTCAACAATTGACTGAATAGCCTGCCAGTTCTCTGGTCGGCCTGCCTTAGCGCCATCTAGATCAACCAAGTGCAGCCGCGTCGCACCCTGAGCCACCCAATCTCGGGCGACTGCAACCGGGTCTTCGTTAAACACCTCAGACTGGTCATAGTCACCCTGGTACAGGCGCACACAGCGGCCCTCTAGCAGGTCAATCGCGGGGATCACTTCCATGATGAACGGGGAATGCGGGACAAAAGTTTCATTTTACAGCTAGGGTTTGCGATCGCACAGACACTGATCGCACAGACACTCACTTGTCAGTTCGCTCCCTAAGTTCTTCTCCTGCTCTACCCCTACCCACTGGAGCCGATTTCCCGTATGCTCCTAAATGCGCTTGATTAGGGATGGCTATGTTAGACCTGACGGGAAAAAATGCTCTGGTAACGGGAATCGCCAACAACCGCTCCATCGCCTGGGGCATTGCCCAACAGCTACACAAGGCAGGAGCCAATCTAGGCATTACCTACCTGCCGGATGAGAAGGGCAAGATGGAGAAAAAGGTCGAAGACCTGGTATCGCCTCTTAATCCCTCCCTATTCCTGCCCTGCAACGTGCAGAACGATGAGCAGGTCAGTCAGGTTTTTAGCACCATTCAAGACAAGTGGGGCAAGCTGGACATTTTGATCCACTGCCTAGCCTTTGCCAGCCGCGATGACCTCACTGGAGACTTCAGCAACACTTCCCGCGACGGCTTTCAGCTAGCCCTCGACATCAGCGCCTACTCTCTGCTGAGCCTGGCTAAAGGAGCCAAGCCGCTAATGAGCGAAGGCGGCAGCATTGTCACCCTGACCTACCTAGGTGGGGTTCGGGTTGTTCCCAACTACAACGTTATGGGTATTGCCAAGGCAGCCCTAGAGATGAACGTTAAGTACCTAGCTGCAGAGCTAGGGCCTAACAATATTCGAGTAAATGGCATCTCCGCTGGCCCCATTCGTACGCTGGCCTCCTCTGCTGTCGGCGGCATCCTCGATATGATCCACCACGTTGAAGAAGTAGCTCCGCTGCGCCGCACTGTCACCCAAACTGAGGTCGGCAACACGGCGGCCTTTCTCTGCAGCGACTTATCTAGCGGTGTGACCGGGCAGATTCTCTATGTCGATGCTGGCTACGAGATCATGGGTATGTGAGCTAACTCCAACCGTGAGGTGACTCCTGAGGGAGTGAACCACGGCGTTGCTGCAGGGCAGGGCAGGCATGGGTTAGGTCAGTTCCTTAATTTTCCATGGCTAGATGATGGGTTGAATAGTGAAGCTATAAATTCGGTCAGGCTCCTGCAGGTTGCTGTGGGGGTCTAGCGTCGTTCTCTAAAAAGTCCCTTTTGCTGACTAATCTGGTTCTCAAGTCAGGGGATAGCAGGCGTTCTGAAGGCACGGTAGATTTTTGAATCCACACTAAAAGTGGCTGGAGGATCCTAGGTGTCTCTTCATCGGCTTACCTTATGGGTGCCCATGCTTTCTCTCAGCCTGCTGCGAATTAAATCCCTGTCCCCTCATACAGGAGCAGCATTATGTTTTGCCCAGGACTGTCTGATATCAAATGGGAACGCCTTATTCTTGCGGTTACAGTGACCATTCTGTTGGCTGATAGCCTGCCCCACTCTAGCCAGGGTCTTGGCCTCTCGATCCGGGGAGTAGAGCATTTGCAGGAGATATGGACTCAAGTTCGAGATGAGTTTGCTGCTAGCTTGACTGTTGGCCATCGATAGACAAACAGCCTGTCTTAAAGGTCAGACATTTGCGTGTTGGTGCTGGCTGCTAAAGACTTAGGTGAGGTTGAGGCTGTCTTGGAAGGCCCAGCATCTTCATCTAAGCGTCTAGCGCCAACGGTTTCGGGCGCAGGAGCTAGGGGTAGCGCCAACACCACAGTAGTGCCTTTACCAATCCCTTCACTGTGGAGATGAATGCTGCCGCCCATCAAGTCCATGAAATTTTTGGAGATGGCCAGTCCTAGCCCGGTTCCCTCAAACTGACGGGTTGTTGAGCCATCTATCATGACGAAAGGCCGAAAGAGCCGATGCTGATGCTGGGGGTCTATGCCAATCCCCGTATCTGAAATGGTGATTAAGGCCCGAGGTGTAGGAATTTCAACCTTGATTGGACTGACCTTAGCTGCTGGCTCAGCAGTAGATTCTGTGTCTAGCTGCACCAGAATGTCGATGCTAATCTGGCCTTGTTCAGTGAATTTAATTGCGTTGTAGATGATATTTAGCAGCACCTGCTTTAGCTTGGCCCGATCTGCCAAAATCCAAACGGGTGAGCTTAATTCTGAATGCTTGAGGTTCAGATTTTTTTGCTGGAGATGAATGCTCTGCAGATCGACAACTTCTTGAAGGATCTGCCGCAGATCAGAAACTTCGGGTTTTAGGGCCAGGGTGCCAGATTCGATCTTGGCGATATCTAGAATGTCATTGATAATTCGCAGCAGATGCATGGCGGCGTGGTCTGCCCGATCTAGAAACTCTAGTTCCTCTTCCCGAGAGTCGCAGCAGTCGTCTTTGACTAGCCGGATACAGCCGATGATGGCGTTGAGCGGGGTTCTAAGTTCGTGAGAAGTATTGGCTAGAAACTCGCTTTTGAGCTGATTGGCGATTTGGGCATCTTGCCAGGCATGTCTGAGTTCCTGGGCTCGCTCCTCCAGCCGTTTCATCATGTTGGCAAAGATATTAGCCAGGTTTTGCAACTCTCTAACTCGAAAGTCTCGCGGCGCTTCTTTTAAGTGGGATAAATCTTGGACTTGCTGTGCGTAGCTGCTGAGTTTCTCGATTGGCAAAGAGAGGCTACGGGCTACGATCAGGGCCAGAAAAACATTGGCAGCTAGTAGTCCAAGCGTTAAAACAATGAGGCTATTGCGAACATCTTCTAAGCCGTGCAGGGCATAGTCTAGCGGTGTCACTGCTAGGACAGACCAGCGCTCTGTTTCTTGTAGGCTGATGGGAATATCTACGCCGGTATAGCCTGCTAACCACTCTTCGCCTGACGGTAACAGATTGAACAGATGTATAGTGCTGCTGCGGCCTGACTGCACATTTCTGACAATGCTATTGAGCCGGTCAGCGTCTTTGCTGTCGTTGATCGACTTGCCGATTTGTTGCTGGTCGGGGTGGCTCATGATTACCCCGTTGGGGGCAATGATCACCATGTCGCCTGCCAAGAACCCGGGGCCTGTGGTGTCGGTTTGAGAGAGCCTGGCCCGCAAGGTTAGGGTGTAGCGCAGGTTACCCTCAGGGGCATAGACAGGCGCGGCTAGAACTACGTCTAGCCGCGCTGAGCTGTTAGCTAAGGCAGTCCCGGTGACGGCCTGCTCAGCAGCTGATCTGGCGGTGGTGGTAGTTTCTTGACCGGATAGACCGGCGTATAGCAGCCTGAAGTCAGCTTCGTCGGCCTGAGGCGAAGCCGTGCTTTGAAAGATCCAGGCAGGGTTAATGTTGCTGGGAAATAGGGAGTTGCTACAGGTGCTAAATGCGATCGCACCGTTGACGCCATCAGTCAACTGCAGGCAGTCGATAAAGTAAGGAACCTGCTTCACCTGACTGCTTAGAAACTCGCTGACTTCGTCCTGGGGAGCGGTTTGCAGCACGCGAGTTTGAGAGAGCGCCTGCAGACCGGTTTGCAGGAAGCGGATGTCGCGACTGAGGTTGACTCCTTTTTGAACGGCACTACTGGCCAGATTTTGGCGGGCAGTTTCGAGCAGGCTGGTGCGAGCTTTGCGAATAGTAACGTACTGCCCGATCAGCAATATGGGGATGCTGAGCAGCAAAATGCGCAGTACCAGAATTCTACGAAAGGAGGGGGGGCGGGAGCGCGGCATTGGGTAGATTGGGGTGAGGCGGGAGCCAAGCACTGACAGAACCCAGCAATTGCAGAAGAACCTCAGGGGTTGCCGATAACAACCTGGGCAGTTAAGGCGCTTAAAGAAGGGGTTAGTAGCTTAGAATACTCCATCTCTCAAGCCTGAGTCAGCCTCCTTAGGGCCGTTGACCTAGAGCACTGATTCACGATTGTATTGATAGAAACGCTGAGCCCTCAACAATAGGTTTCAGTCAACTGTTAAGGGGCGCTAAAAATCAAGACATATTATCCCCTATCCTATCTCCGAGAATGTTCTCTGCCGACACATATCTTTCGTTACTTCACAGCACCGTAATTCTCGCAATGAGTGCAGACGGAAAAATCGCCGACTTTCGCCGCACTGCCGCCCGATTCTCCTCTAAAGCCGACCTAGCTCATCTAGAGGCCCATATTGCTGAGGCAGACGCGGTGCTAGTCGGTGGGGGTACTCTGCGGGCCTACGGAACGACTTTGCCGGTACGTCAGCCTGCTCTGATCGAACAGCGTCGCCAGCGGGGCCAGAGCGATCAGCCGATTCATATTGTCTGGTCACCCTCGGGCCACCTTGACCCAGACTGCCGATTTTTTCGCCAAGCGGTGCCTAGGGGCTTATTGACGACTGAGTCTGGAGGGGAGCGCTGGCAGCAACAAGCAGGGTTTGATTCGATTTGGGCGTTGCCGGGAACGGCTTCTGACTGGGACTGGTCTTTGGCTTTGGCCCAACTGGTGTCTAGCGGGATTCGTCGCTTGGCTGTGCTCGGGGGCGGGCGACTGGTCGCGGAGCTGATCGCTCAGGGTTTGATAAAAGATCTGGTGTTGACGGTGTGTCCGGTGGTGTTGGGCGGGGCGGCGGCCCCGACTCCGGTAGATGGCCTAGGCTTTGGGGCGGAGGTGGCACCGCGCCTAGAGCTGATCTCCTGCCGCAGCGAAGGGCAGGAGATCTTTTTGCATTACCGCTTTCGGCCCGAATCTCTGCAGCCACAGTAGAATTCATTTACGCTAGAGAATAATGGCCTGCCACTTGCTGGTAGGGCTTTCTGAGCGCATTTCTACTCGCATCATTTTTTGTCATTCAGTATCAGTAGCCCCATCCTATGGTTCAAGCCCCCAAGGCTCGGTATGAGGTTGCCTGGATCCGGCATGTTGAGGAAATTCCGCAGCCTGTCTGGGATGCGCTGGCGCTTCCCCTAAAAACCCCTTTTTTGGAGTGGGCCTGGCTGCACAACATGGAGCGGTCGGGCAGCACCGGAGCTAATGCTGGCTGGTTGCCAACTCATCTCACGGTTTGGCGCGATCGCACTCTCGTGGGAGCTGCCCCCCTGTATCTCAAGGGGCACAGCTACGGCGAATTTGTCTTTGATCACCAGTGGGCCGACTTAGCTGAGCGACTGGGAGTAAGCTACTATCCCAAGCTGCTAGGTATGTCGCCCTTTACTCCAGCTGAGGGCTATCGCTTTCTGATTGCGCCGACAGAAGACGAGGCCGCAATCACGGCGCTAATGGTGCGGGCAATTGATGAGTTTTGCGATCGCAACCGCATCTCTGGCTGCCACTTTCTCTACGTCGATCCCGACTGGCGGCTACAGATGGAGGCTCTAGGTTTTCGCAAGTGGTTACACCACAGCTATATTTGGCAAAGCCAGGGCTTTCAAACGTTTGATGACTACCTCAATGTCTTCAACGCCAACCAGCGGCGCAACATTAAGCGCGAGCGCAAGTCCTTAGAGAAGGGGAACCTGCGGCTGGAGGTGATTACGGGAGAAGCACTGTCTCGCAACCTGTGCAGTCAGATGTACGACTTCTACAGCGACACCTGCGACAAATTTGGTTGGTGGGGCAGCAAATACCTGACCCGAAAGTTTTTTGAGCAGCTATACCCCGACTATCAGCACCGAGTTGTGCTCTTTGCCGCCTATAGCGAAGACAACAATGCCCCTGTTGGCATGTCTATCTGCCTGACTAAAGGCGATCGGCTCTATGGCCGCTACTGGGGCTGCCAAGAAGAGTACAACCACCTACACTTCAATGCTTGCTACTACGCCCCTATTGAGTGGGGTATTGAGCACGGAATCACGATGTTTGATCCGGGGGCTGGCGGGCGGCACAAAAAACGGCGCGGCTTTCCAGCCACACCCAACTACAGCCTCCACCGTTTCTACGAACCCCGTCTGCAAAAGATTCTCGGTGCCTATATAGATGAGGTAAACGAGATGGAGCAGCGAGAGATCGAAGCTATTAATGCCGACCTACCCCTAAAACAGGCCACTCAGAGCATTGAAGAACCAGGCTAGAATGAGGGATCTGCGGTTGATTTACTCCAGGTAACCCGGCAGCTCAGTTAAACTGACTGCCTCAGCTTTACCTGGACAAATTACTCCCCCACCGAACTGGTCTACTGACGCTATGACAGAAAATACAGCGACAAAAGATACGGCACCTCAGCCCGTGAGTGCACATGCCCTAAAAACGCTTGACGACAAGCTCTCTAAACGCTTCATTGAGCTTGATCCCGACGGCTATTTCCTAATTTATCTGGACCGAGAGCAAGGCCTCATTTGCGCCAAGCACTTTACCAATTTTATCAACGACAAAGGATTAGCCTGCGACCCAGCGACCGGCAAGCCTCTGCCCACGCGAGGCAAGGTCGAGCGCGCTGCCAGCCGCCTTTACACCGGGCGAACTGCAAAAGAACTCTGTATTGCCATCTTTGAAAATGCAGACAGCCCCTGCCCCATTCGCTTTCTCGACCACGCCGCTTACCTGGGCCGAGAGTTTGTCCGAGCCGAGATAGCCCTCATCTCCGGAGCAGACTACATCCAGGATTAGCTTCGTTCGGGCTCAATCTCAAGACGGGTCAACCTAGCATGGAGAGGACAGTCAGCCAGAAGCCTTTTCCCTTCTGCTCCCTGCCCTCCCCCTTATGCCTTAATCGCTAGTTGCCAAACCCCACATAAAAGAAATACGTCGCCATCGGAATCACCGTCGCCAGCAGCAGCAGCACGACAACGATTACCGTGTAGTTACTGCGGTTTTCGGTGGTTTCTTGGGCGCTGGCAAAGGTGCTCTCTGCGTCATAGGCATCATCAAAAGCCGGGGGACCAGGATCAGGCTGCCCCGAGAGCACCGCTATCAGTCGGTCTGTGGCCTCTAAAAAAGACTCGTTATACTTGTCTCCCTCCAGCAGCGGTACCAGCACCGTTTCCTGAGCCACGCTAGTGGCAATATCAGGGGTGAGTTGCTCCCCAACGATTGGACCTACTCGAATACCGACGGTCTTGCTGACCTCATCGAGCACCAGCAAAGTTTGATTAGCCTGCGCCTCGGCATTAGGAAACCACTGCTCAAATAGTTGGTCTGTAAAGCTCTGAGCAGTTTCGCCATAGTCAAAATGGTGGATGGTGACTAGGCGAACTTCGCTGCCGGTTTCTTTAGCAAGTTTGCTTAAGCGATCGCTAATCTTGCCCTCGTTCAGGCGGCTGATCAAATTGGCGTCATCCACAATCCAGGTGGTGTCTCCAGCTGCGACCGTAGGCAACTGATAGGTTGCGATCGCGTTAGCGGGCGCTCCAAAAAAGCCAAAGGCGGCTACAAGGGTAACTATAAGAATGAGAACGGGCCGCAGCATAGCAGCAATAGATAAATAGGGAATCTTCATGGCTGGGACTCCAGGGTAATCAGGAAACGACCTGACAGGGCCGAATTTCCCTTCCTTCAATATACGGGACAGACGGGATCGCTAGAGTATTAAGACCAGATTCCCCTGTGCTCCCGGCTGAAGTAACCAGCGGTGCGCCTGATTGGCCTCTGCCAAAGAAAACTCTCGATTGATAACGGGCCTCAAAGTGCCGTCCTGCAAGCCGATTTGGAGGGCTTTCTGAATTTGGGTTAAGTCTTCTGGGCGGGTATTAAACAGGGTCAGCCCCGTCACAATTGACTCCTTGCTCATGACCGCTCTTGGGTTGATTTCGAGGGAGCCTCGGCTGCCGATCACCACAATTCGACCATAGGAGGCGACTAGATTCAGATCTTGCTCCAGGTTGACATTAGCCAGCATCTCTAGAATTACGTCCACCCCTCGGCCTGCAGTGGCAGCTAAAATTTCGGCCGGATAATCTGGACTGTGATGATCAAAAACCTGGCTGGCCCCCTGATCCAAAACCAGGCTGCGACCTTCGGGAGTGCCTCCGGTACCGAGCACCCGCATTCCAGCAGCGACGGCTAGCTGAGTTGCGGCCAGCCCTACGCTGCCCGTGGCTCCATGCACCAAGACGGTCTCTCCCGACTGAGCCTGCCCCTTAGAAAACAGGGCGCGGTGAGCGGTAGAGTAGGGCACAAAGATCCCTGCGCCCTGCTGAAAGGAAATCTGCGGCGGCAGGGGATAGATTTGCTCTGCAGGATAGATCGCCATTTCCGCATAGGTGCCGCTACTGGGCCAACCGCCATAAACCCGCGCTCCGACCTCAATGCCGCTAACCCCTGTGCCTACACCAGCTACCGTTCCAGCGCCGTCGATACCGGGTGTAAACGGCAGCTCTGGCCTGCGGGCATAGCTGCCGGCCCGAATGTAAGTGTCTACAGGATTGACTCCGGCTGCCTCAACTCGAACGAGCACCTGACCCGCTTCTAGTTTGGGAGTGGGAACGTCTTCCAACTCCATCACCTCAGGGCCACCAAACTGATGCACCCGGATTGCTTTCATGGGGTTCTACCTCTTGTATAGCGAAGCCTACTACCCGATCCCTTAAAAGGGAATTGGCTGAAGGCGTTTGTAGATTGTCGCCTGTCTCTGAATGGCTCAAGCTGCCCTTTTGGCTATTCCTTAGTTTGCTTATAGCCGCTCCAAGCCGCTGGGGCTGCATTTCTAGGCCCCTAATGCGAGTTGACTATTTGAGAAGTATTGTCAAATTCAATAGGCTAGTGATTGCCTTGATTCAGTCTAGGAGTTGAAAACTTCAGCTTCTAGTGGGGACTGTCTCCTGTCCCGGAAAATTTTCAAATTCACTATTGCAAATTTATATCAATAAGCTAAACTGAATTTAAGAGAGCATTTCCCAACCTCGATCAGGTGTCGGCTGTTCTCCTCTCAATTACAAGTCCAGAGTCAGGCTCGCACGGCCTGGCTCTTTTTGTTTTTGTCTGCTTACCAATAAGCCAGATCTGCCGCGAGAATTTGTACGAAGATAAAGCAGATGTTTGGGGCTGATTATGGTAGACCGACGCCAGACTGACGTAACGAAGGATGCGCGGGTGGCCTGGCTGCTGCTGGCTCCAGCGCTGTTGCTGCTAGGTATTTTCGTGCTGTGGCCGATTGCCTATCTGGTAGGTTTGAGCTTTACGACAGGTAGCTTTACTCGCTCAGGGCTGCAGTGGGTGGGGCTAAGCAACTATTTGAGGCTGGCGATAGACGCTGACTTTTGGCAGGTAGTTGTCAACACGCTCTACTTCACGCTGGCAACGGTAGTGCCTAGCCTGGTGATTCCCCTAGGATTGGCGGTGCTGCTAAATCAGAGCATGGCCCTGCGGGGGCTGCTGCGAACGGCCTATTTTATTCCGTCGGTTACGTCGCTGGTGGCTGTTGGGCTGGGGTTTCGCTGGCTATTTCAAACCGATGGACCAGTGAACAGTTTGCTGTTGAGCTGGGGCGGGGAACCAGTGCCTTGGCTCAGCAGCACCACTTGGGCCATGCCTGTGATTATCCTTTTGAGTGCCTGGAAGCAGCTAGGGTTTAACCTAGTCGTGTTTTTAGCGGGGCTGCAAACAATTCCAGTGAACCGGTATGAAGCTTCTGAACTAGATGGAGCCGATCCCTGGCAGCAGTTTTGGTTTATTACTCTGCCAGGTTTGCGGCCTACTCTACTGTTTGCAATGGTGACGACGGCTATTTTTACTCTGAGGAGCTTTGAGCAGATTTATGTGATTACCGGTGGTGGGCCGCTCAATACCACTAATATTTTGGTCTACTACATCTATCAGCAGGCGTTTACCCAGTTTGACTTTGGCTACGCAGCGGCGGCTGCAACGCTCCTGCTGGGCTTAGCGTTGATTCTGGTTTACCTACAGTTGAAAGGCTGGCACGAAGACTAGGGGCGAGCATCAATAGCCCCTTTGAAATCTTTCTCGAGGAGACGGATCGTTAGAATTGCCCGTAACTTTCCCGTGACAATGCGTATTGTTTAACAAATCTGGGCATAGTGAGTACGGCAGGATGCGGTCTTTACGTAGACAATCTCCCTGAGCCTGCGGGCATTTCTTAGCCAACCCCATGAACCAACATCAGTCAACGCCTCACCCAGATGCATCTTCTCTGCTGACTGAACCCTTGACGGTGCCTGGGTCGGCCAGCGAAAGTCCTCTCGACCTTGATAATTCCAAATCAACGAGTCAGGCTCTAGATCGAGACGCTGCGGCTGAAATACTGCCTGTGCTGCTGCCGGACCTGAGACCTGACTGTCAGCAGGAGTCTTTGATACTCAACCCCATTCTCAATGCGATCGCAGATCCCCTCTCTGTCAAAGATCAGCAGGGCCGCTGGTGCTTTCTCAATCAGGCTTATTGCGGGCTGATGGGCTATTCCCAGAGTGAGTTGCTGGGTCAGTCAGAGACAGTTATTCTTTCAGCTTCGGAAGCAGAGCCTTTTCTTCAGGCCGATAGACAGGTGCTAGCGACCGGACAGACCTATGAGCAGGAAGTTGGCTTCACTGACGCTGATGGTTATCAGCGTGTCGTGTTGCGGAAAACTTCGCTGATGCGCAGCGCCGACGGGGAACTGCTGCTGCTGAGCACGCTGCAGGATATTACCCAGCGCCAAGAGGCCGAACGCACGCTCCATCGTCAGTCCGAGCGCAACCGACTGCTGGCTGCGATCGCACAGTGCCTGCTGCAGTCCTTTAGCCCAGAGCAGCTGCTGCAGACTACGGTAAATGCGGTGCGCTCCTTTCTACAGGTAGACCGGGTGCTGTTCTACAGCTTTGATGCTGAAACCAAGGGGATTGTGGCTGAGTCACTCGGTGAGGACGTCCCTACCCTGACAAATCTGCCACGCAAAAAGGCATGTTTTATTCCAGAGGATATTACCTACTATCGCCCGGGTCGGTTTCAGGCCATTGCCGATGTTGGGGCGGCTAGTTTGCCCACGCTCCATCTCAATCAGCTCCACCACCACCGCATCCAGGCCTACCTAGTGCTGCCAATTTTTGAGGGAGAAACGCTGCACGGGCTGATTTGCGCCCATCATTGTCAGAGTATTCGCCCCTGGCAAGACTGGGAAGTTGAGACGTTGAACGAGGTGGTGGCCCAGATTGGGAATGCTGTGAAGCAGGCCAAGCTCATTCAGCAGGTGCATCAGCTCAATGCTGTCTTGGAGTGTCAGGTGACGCAACGCACCCAGCAGCTGCAAACGGCTCTGGAGTTTGAAGCAACCCTCAAGCGCATTACCGATCGGGTGCGCGACAGCCTCGATCAAAAGCAGATCATGCTGACGGCGGTTAAAGAGATCACGGAAGCCTTGGGCGTGAAGGGGTCGAATACAGCGCTTTACGACCTAGAGCAGGGCACCTCTACGATCTACTACGAATACAACCGCTCCTTGCCTTCTTACCAGGGCCGAGTGGCCCAGATGGAAGCTTTTCCTGAGGTCTATCGTCAGCTCTTAGAGGGGCAGTATTTTCAGTTTTGCTCAAAAGAGCCCAATCCGGTGCGGGGGCAGGTGACGATGCTGGCCTGTCCCATTTTGGATGATCGGGGAGTGCTGGGCGATCTCTGGCTGATTAAAGACAAAGAGAGCGGCTTTAACGAGCTAGAGATCCGGCTGGTGCAGCAAGTGGCTAACCAGTGTGCGATCGCAATTCGTCAGGCCCGCCTGTACCAGGCAGCTCAGACCCAGGTAGAGGAGCTAGAGCGGCTCAATCGCCTCAAAGATGATTTTCTCAGTACTGTCTCCCACGAACTGCGAACGCCTGTAACCAGCATGCGGGTAGCCCTGCAGCTTCTAGGCGTCACCCTAAACCAGGAGTTTGACCTCAATGCAGAACTACAAAAGCCCAAGCCAGAGCAGACTCGCCTAGCCCGCTACTACCTGATTTTGCAGGAAGAGTGCGAGCGAGAAATCAGCCTGATCAATGACCTGCTGGATCTGCAGCGGCTTGATGTGGGCAACCACCCGATTTACCCCGAAGCAGTGGTGCTGCCGCAGTGGCTACCGGATCTGGTCAATGGGTTTGGAGAAAGGGCCAAGAGCCGTCAGCAGTCCCTTACCCTAGTGCTGTCCGAGGATTTGCCCATGCTCAAGACCGACTTGGCCAGTCTTGAGAGAATTCTGGCCGAATTGCTCAACAATGCCTGTAAATATACGCCGCCCGGTGAGCAGATCTGCCTTGAGGTGATTTCCTTGCCTGAAGTCGATATGGGGCAATTGAGTTTTCGGCTAACGAATACCGGCACCGAAATCCCGGCCGCTGAAATACCGCGAATCTTCGATAAGTTTTACCGAGTGCCCAGCGCCGACCCCTGGAAACAGGGCGGTACGGGCCTAGGTCTGGCCCTAGTCCAAAAGCTGGTGATGTATCTAAGCGGCGAGATCGTAGTCGAAAGCCAAGACCAAAGAACCACATTTACCGTCAATCTACCGACTCAGCTCGGCCCTCATCCAATGAGCGTACTGGGCCACTAGGGGGAACGGCCCCTTAAAGGAAGACGCTAGGATAGACGTAAGTATGGGCAAAAAAAATGGTGACTGGATCTGTAGAAACGGCAGCAAATCAGGTGTCTGACGTGTATGAGGGACAGTTTGGCCCCTTCACGTTGACGGCTGCCGATCGGCGAAGCGTTCTGGTATATCGGGCTGGGCTGGGCGTGGCGGCTCTCGGTTTTGCCGCAGGCGTTGTTCTGACGCTTTTGGGTGGCGATCTTCACGTTGTTAGCTGGCTCTACAGCTTATTTTGGTTAGCCTTGGGCGTGAGCCTAGCGACTATTCACATCTACCTGGCCCCGCTCCACCGGGCTCTGCAGATTTTTTGGGCTATTGGCGGTCTCGCCTCGCTTTGGGTGGCTCACCGATTTGATACGCCTTTTGCCCAAACAGTTTACGACCAGCCGCTGACGATTTTGGGCGTGGGCTTTACCTTTGCTGCTCTGACCGGGATCTTCTTCAAAGAAGGCTTCTGCTTTGGGCGCTTGGAAACCAAGATCCTGACGCCATTGGTGCCGCTGTTGTTGCTGGGCCATCTAACGGGGATGTTGCCGTTGCCTTGGGAGAAGGGGGTGCTGGTAACCTGGGCAGTCTGCTTTGCGGTTTTTGCCCTGCGTAAGGCCATTCAGCCGATCCCACCTGATATTGGAGATAAGTCAGTTTTTGACTACCTAAAGCAGCAGCGAACTGCCGTTCGCGCCTAAGCCATCCTGAATCCTCCACGGTGAACTTTACGCCTGAGTCGGGCACACTGAGCCTGTCAGGCGTGTGTGGGATTGATCTTGGCAAACGAACGAGCCTACTGGCTAGCCTGGTCCCGGCTGAAAGGGGTTGGACCAGTGCTGCAGAAACGAATTTATGAGCATTTTGGTAGCCTTGCGATCGCATGGTCTGCGGCGGCAGAGGCCCTGCAGCAGGTAGATGGGTTAGGGCCAGCTCTGGTCGGCTCGATTGTGCGGCAGCGATCGCACCTCAACCCCGAGGCCCTGCTAGCAACTCACGAAGAACAGAGCCCCGCTTTTTGGACCCCTACCGATCTCGGATATCCCGCCCTGCTGCTGGCGATTCCCGATCCGCCGCCGCTGCTCTACTACCGGGGCCGACCAGAGCTGATGGCTGCCTTAGAAGTGGGAGTGGGGGTAGGCATTGTCGGCACGCGCAACCCATCAGACTACGGCAGGCGCTGGACCCGCAGGCTCACCTGCAACCTGGTTAAAAACGGCGTCATCATCGTCTCAGGGCTGGCGGAGGGCGTGGATCGAGAGGCCCACTTGAGCACTCTAGAGACGGGCGGCAACACAATCGCGGTTCTGGGCACTGGGGTAGACGTGGCCTATCCTTGGTCTAACCGTGCCCTCTACGACCGCATCGAGCAGGAAGGGTTGCTAGTGAGTGAATACCCCAACGGCACTCCTCCCGATCGGCCCCACTTCCCTCGCCGCAACCGCATTATCGCCGGTCTGAGCCGAGCTGTTTTGGTAACAGAAGCGCCCCTACGTTCGGGTGCCCTGATCACAGCGCGGCTGGCTAACGACTATGGCCGAGAAGTATATGCCTTACCGGGCTCGCTGGATAATGCCCGTTGTTTAGGCTGCCTGGGCCTGATTAATGAGGGAGCGCATCTGGTTTTGGAGGATGAAACGCTATTGAAAGGTCTGGGCACGCTACCTGCGACCAACGGGCCAGCCAGTGTGCTAGGGCCGATTTCGCTACCGGCCCCAGATCCGGCCCTAGATCCTTTGCTGCAGCAGGTTCTGCAGGCAGTTACGCTGGAGCCCGTGAAGGTTGATCACTTGGCCCAGCAGGTTCCAATTCCCCCTGGGAGTCTCCTAGGTGCCCTGGTGCAATTGGAACTACTGGGTCTTGTGGTGCAGCTGCCCGGTACTCAGTACCGGCGCTGCTAGCAGGGTTAGAACCGGGTTTCATCTATCCCAGACCCTAGAAAGGGGCTAAAGACTTCTACAAAAAACTCAACTTGCAGTGAGCCCAATTCGAGGAGGTCGCCATCGTAGAGTGTGCGCCGCTGATGAGGCTCTAGCTGGCGGCGATTAATCCAGGTGCCGGTGCTGCTGCCCACATCGGTGATGAAAAAGCCTCGGTCAGGCTGGTATCCAATGGCGGCATGGCAGGCAGAAACTTCGCTATGGGGAATGGTAATAGCACAGCGGGCGCTCTGACCGACTAGCCAACTAGATGTCTTAGTAGTGACGTGGATAGCGTGCTCATCGTTAATATTGGTGCAGAGGAAGGCGCTGCTGCCTGAAATAATTCCCTGAATATAGAGGGAGGTAATTTCGCACCGGGACTGTGCCGTTAAAATTGGGTCGATGGTGTTAGAAACCTGCTCTAAGTCAAAGTCAAAGTTGCAAAAGAGCGTTTCTAACACCTGTGAGTGCGATCGCACTCGCGGCAATGAGGGAACAGTGAGAGTTCCTCTATGAGGATTGCTGCTGGAAAATGGGGAAAGAGTCATGAGAATGCATGTATGTCACTACGGAGCCAATGAATCAGCCCAAGGTTGGGCTGCAAATTTCTATTAGCTAAATACCTAGTGATGAACAACAGTTGGTCTAGATGCACCCTCAGAAAACGCAAATTGCTTACTAGCAACTAGCGGATGACGATTTCCAGCAAGAACTCTTTTCAAGGCTAACTGTCATTAAAACTGAGCTTTGTAACTGATGGCAATCCCGCAGACGGCCATGTTTATTGAAGCTTTATGAACTGTTATTGAAAAGAAGGATTCTCTCCTATTTCTGTGAACTGTCCTGATCTATGCTCGTTTTCCAGCCGCTTTTGCAACAATCCTTGACCTGTAAGGCTTGAGGGTGGTGGGGTGCTATAACATCGAGTAGATTCGGTGATAAGGCAGTAGACAGGCTTGGTCAATTCCCCTACTCGTGCTCAACCTCCTCTAGATTTCATTCCTCCCGCCCTAGATGTCAAGGTATTAACCCTGGCACGCTGGGTGGCCCCAAGATGGATGGGTTGGCGTGAACGCATTACGCAGGTTGAAGCAGTTCATGTGGAGCGTCTTGTCGAACTTTACCAAGACTTCCAACAGGGCAGAGCTCGCTTCTTGATCGCCTTTCGTCACCCCAGTCCGGCAGACTCTTTTGCCCTAGCTCGGCTGCTGTGGGATCAGGTGCCTCACACGGCTAAAAGGATGGGGGTTCGTTTGGTTGAGCCAGTACACAGTCACTTTATCTATGACCGGGGCATTCCACTGTGGGCCGGGCAAGGCGTGGGCTGGCTCTATTCCCGCTTGGGAGGGACGCCGATTCAGCGAGGCAAGGTAGACCGCCAAGGCCTGCGCTCGGCCCGTGATCTATTTGCCAACGGCCAATTCCCTCTGGCAGCCGCTCCTGAGGGCGGCAACAACGGCCACAGTGAAATTGTCAGCCCTCTAGAGCCGGGAATCGCTCAGCTAGGCTTCTGGTGCGTGGAAGATATGCTCAAAGCCCAGCGGACAGAGCAGGTTTTTTTGCTGCCAGTGGGTATTGCTTACCGCTATTTAACGCCCCCTTGGGAGGCAGTAGAGCACCTGCTGACAACCCTAGAGCAGGAGAGCGGTGTGTCAGGCGCTACCTCGGCTCAGCAGGGTGCTGTCGCAAAGCGGCAACGATCACACTCTGTTGCTCTAGAGCCTATGCAGCAACTTTATCCACGCCTGTATCGGCTGGGCGAGCATTTGCTAGCCCTGATGGAGGCTTACTACCGAGATTTCTACGGCTATAGCTTTGAGGGGCAGCCAAAAGCCGCCCCTGAACTTCCTGAAGCTCAGGCCATGCTCACCGCCAGGCTCCAGACCCTACTGAACGCAGCCCTGCAGGTAGCAGAGTCTTACTTTCAGCTCACTGCAAGAGGAACGGTGATCGAGCGATGTCGACGAATTGAGCAGGCTGGCTGGGATCGAATCTACCGGGGTGAGTTAGCAGCGGGTCAGTCATTGTCGGCAGTTGAGCTGGGCCTAGCCGATAGAATTGCTGAGGAAGCCTGCCTACGAATGTGGCATATGCGGCTAGTCGAGAACTTTGTGGCGGTGACCGGCAACTACGTGCGAGAAAAAGCGACCGTTGAACGGTTTGCAGAAACGCTGTTGCTGCTGCGTGACACAATCTTCATGATTGAAGGAAAAAATCCCTTTCCCCGCCCCAGGCTAGCCGACCAGAAGGTGCTGCTGACGGTAGGCACCCCGCTTTTGGTGAGTAATCGCTGGCCTGCCTATCAGACCAGCCGACGTCAGGCCGTTTCTCAGCTTACTCAGGAACTGCAGATCGCGCTACAGTCCCTTATCCCTGCTAGTTGAGCTGTATGAGAGAGGTTGCTAAGCCTCAAGGGCCTTTAGAATCGCCTCTACCTTAACTTGGTAAGCCGCTTCCGACAGAATAGGGGTGCTGCCTGCGGTAGAAACCGTTTCGGCTAAGGAGATCCAGGAGCGGCAGCCGCCGTATTCGGGGCGCTGCGATAGGGAGTAAGGCTCGGGTAGGCGATGCGATCGCAGCAGCAGCAGATACAGGGGGCTACTCGGCTTCCAGGTCCACCGCTCCTGCACAAACCGCTGATTCCAAATGTGAAAGGCATCTAGGGCCAAGACTTGGCCCTCATGCTCTAGAGGCAGGCTATGGGTAATCTCAGCCCAGCCGGAAAGAGGCACCGCTGACAGTGGATCTGAAGCCAGCGGTTGAACCCGCTGCTGATAGGGCGTTTTGACCAAATCAGGCTGCTGGTGCTCGTAGGTGGGAAAGAGCAAAACCTGATCGGCTTTTACCGCAAATCGCCCTTTCTCTTCACGAATGCCTCCTTTGCGCAGCAGCAAAACCTGTTCGCCTGCCAAAAGCGCTTCTACGACTACGGCCCACTCTTTTAGTGCCTGGGAGATCTCCCCCATAGCGCCTCCAGCGATTTACTAAACGCCCGGAACAGCTAACAGAGCTTCGGCTGCCTGCTGCAGTAGTACGGCTTTGTCTGTTTTCTCCCAGGGCAAGTCTAGGTCAGTTCGACCGAGGTGGCCATAGGCTGCTACCTCCTGGTAAAAGCGTCCTCCCCTTTCCTGGGGCAGCTTCTGCAGGTTGAAAGTCGCAATAATGCCCGCAGGCCGCAGCTCAAAGTGATCGGTAATGAGCTGAAGCAAATGCTCGTCGGGAATTTTTCCCGTGCCGAAGGTATCTACATAGATACTGACTGGGCGAGCCACCCCAATGGCGTAGCTGAGCTGCACCTCGCATTTCTCGGCCAGACCTGCTGCCACGATGTTTTTAGCGGCATAACGACAGGCATAGGCAGCACTGCGGTCCACCTTAGTAGGGTCTTTACCAGAAAAAGCCCCGCCCCCGTGGCGAGAGTAGCCGCCGTAGGTATCAACAATGATTTTGCGCCCAGTCAGACCCGAGTCCCCCTGAGGTCCGCCAATCACAAATTTACCCGTGGGGTTTACCAGAAAGCGAGTGCTCTCATCGGGCTTAACACTGAGGTCATCAAAGACTGGCAAGACCACGTGCTGCCAAAGGTCAGCCTTGATTTTGGCCTGCACATCAGCCTCATCAGTAATGTCGCCAATGGAGGCCGTGTGTTGAGTCGATACTAAAACGGTGTCAACCCCAACGGGCTTGCCCCCCTCATAGGCAATGGTCACCTGAGTTTTGCCGTCTGGCCGCAGGTAGGGCAACTGACCCGTTTTACGCACGCTGGCTAGCCGACGAGAAATGCGGTGCGCCAAACTAATGGGTAGGGGCATCAGTTCTGGCGTCTCATTGCAGGCAAAGCCAAACATGATGCCTTGATCCCCAGCCCCAATCGCGTCAAGGGCTTCATCGCTCGACTCTTCACGGGTTTCCTGAGCCTGGTCAACTCCCTGGGCAATGTCCCGAGACTGCTCATCCAGGCAAATCATGACGGCACAACTGTCCGACGAGAAGCCGTTGTTGGTGGGGTCAATATAGCCAATCTCAGCAATTTTGCGCCGGACTAAAGCTGTGTAGTTGACGTGGGCGCGGGTAGAGATTTCTCCGGTAACTAGAACCAACCCGGTGTTCACCACCACTTCTGCTGCAACCCGACTGTTTGGGTCTGCCGTCAAGAGGGCATCTAGAATCGTGTCAGAAATTTGATCACAGATCTTGTCGGGGTGACCTTCCGTGACCGACTCCGAGGTAAACAAAAAGCGACTAGACAATTGGCCGATCCTCTTAACTACAGATTTACAACATTAAAAACTCAGATGCCCAATCAGGCCACAGAAATCGGCCACCGCATGGGGAGAACTTAGGGGCATCCCCTCATGAGTATTTCCCTGAAAAGTGCCAGCTTATAAAAAAGGCTACCTCAAAAGTATCAGTTTTCATTATTCCCTCGCCAGAAGAATTTAGGCTTCAACCTTGAAGGACGACCAAGCCTGCAGCGTTGCATCAGCTTCTTGGGTGAAAGGGGCTGCTCCTGCCCAGTCCATCAAAACAAAGCCTGCAGCCCCAGCATTGCGAGCCAGCTTCAAATCCATTTCACTGTCTCCAACGACTAGGACGTTTGCAGGCGAAACCTCAAGTCCAGCACACATTCGCAGCAGCAGTTCAGGGTTGGGCTTGACTAGATCGGCCTGGTCGGTTCCCTGGGTCAGATCAACGTAATTCTCTAGGTGGTGACAGCTCAAGAAGGCTTCAACATTGGCGGTTGAATCTGAGGAAAGCACGCCAATTTTTACCCCTGCTGCTGAAAGCGCTGCCAGCACGGTCTCGGTGCCGGTATACGGAGGGGTCAGCTGGGCCTTCTGCTTGAGATAGCTATCGGCTTCGGTAAAGGCTGCTCGTACCAGTTCTACTGAGGTGGTCCAACTCCGACCGGTCTCAGCGACGTAGGCAGCAGCGGCAATCTCATTTTCATGACGAGTACCGACAGCCATCAGCCCTTGAGAGTCGAGGGTGCCGCCGTCCACGCCAAAGGCCATCAGTAGAGGTTCTTGAACGCCTGGAATCTGGGCATCTAAGAGGCGAGCTCGCTTTTGAGCTAGGGTTCGCAGAAAATCTTGAGAATCGGCTAGGGTTCCGTCTTTGTCAAAAACAACGGCTGCAATTTGTGGGAATGCCGTCCCTTCGCATTGAATAACCGCCATCCTCGTTCCTCAAAACGCTGAACAAAAAGCAGGAGGGAAAAGGCCTCCCTCCTGCTCGTTTAGAGTGTTTCTGTTGTAAGGGTTACCTTAACTGGGATTTAGCCCACTGCAGAAACGGCTTCATCTTCGTAGACTTCCTCTACTTCTTCAGGCTCGTTAGCGCTTTCTTGCTCAGCAGCTTGCTTGATTAACTGTTCGCGGTATTTGGCTGCCATCTCTTCAGCCTTTTCATAAACCAGGTCAGGGTTTTTCACCATGTCACCCGGTTCGGGCTCAAGCTGCTTGGTAGATAGCGAAATTCGTCCGCGCTCTGCATCGAGGTCGATGATCATGACCTTGATTTCGTCGTTTACATTGAAAACGCTATGAGGCGTATCAATGTGGTCGTGGGAAATCTCGGAAATGTGCAGCAGACCGCTGACACCGCCAATGTCAATAAATGCACCATAGGGCTTCAGGCCGCGCACTGTACCCAGCACCACTTCGCCTACCTGGAGGCCATTCATCTTCCGCTCAACCAGAGCTCGACGATGACTCAGGACCAGACGGTTACGCTCTTCGTCTACCTCTAGGAATTTCAGGGGCAGATCTTCACCCACCAGATCTTCCTTAGGCTTACGGGTGCTGATGTGGGAGCCAGGGATAAACCCACGCAGCCCTTCAATTCGCACTAGTGCTCCACCCCGGTTAGTCGCAAAAACGCCAGAGCGAACGGTTGCGTCCTCTTTTTGCAGCTGACGCACGCGCTCCCAAGCTCGCATATACTCAATGCGGCGGATGGAAAGGGTTAGCTGTCCATCTTCATTCTCATCGGTGAGGATGAAAAACTCGCGGGTTTCGTTGGAGCGAAGTACTTCTTCAGGATCATCGACCCGGTTGATCGACATTTCCTGGATGGGCAGGTAGGCAGCAGTCTTAGCACCTATGTCAATCAGCGCACCCCTAGGCTCAAGACTAAAGACCGTCCCAGAGACGGTGTCTCCTGGGTTGAAGTGATAGTCGTACTTGTCCAGCAGTGCTGCAAAATCGTCGTGGTTAAAACCGATTTCAGTCTCTTTTACTTCCTGATTGACCATGCTAGTGTTTTCCTACGTCTATCTCCGTAATGCTGCTTTGGTATGATACATAGGCAATGCGAGTAAACATCATTGCTACGCGAGCGGCAACTTCGGCCTCTTCGAAAAAAGCCGCTGAAGAAGCCGCTAATTATGTTCGCAGCGAGTCCACAAGAGATTTAATTATAGCGGATGTTGTGCAGCAGGTGCGCTTCCATCCCATTAAATCTCTTGTGGATTGCTATAAAAATAGTTCTGACTATCGTTAAGAAGATACTGTTACCGCAAAAGACTCCTCTACAGTATGCTCTGATGCTCGAGCGCTCTGAGTTCCGTCTCTGAGCTGGTTTAAGGTGTCGGCAAAGTCCCGAATGCCCTGAAACTGACGGTAGACAGACGCAAATCTGACATAGGCAACTTCATTAATGCCCTGAAGACGGTTGAGCACCAGTTCCCCAATTTCGATGCTGGCAATTTCCCGATTGGCCCGCTGCTGAAGCTCTGCCTCAATATCATCAACTAAAGACTCCATTACCTGAGTGGATACACCTGTTTTTTCGCAGGCTCGCACGACACCCCGCAGTAATTTAGAGCGCTCGAACAGTTCTCGTTCTTCACTGCGCTTAATCACTGTGATGGGTACGTACTCAATCCGCTCATAGGTAGTAAAGCGACGGTCGCATCGCAGGCATTCTCGTCGCCGTCGGATGCTACGGCCACCTTCTGCTGACCGAGATTCTAGGACGCGGTTATTGGGATGTTGGCAAAAGGGGCACTGCATCGCATGGCCTCCAAAGGAGGAAAACTATAGGAGTGAAGTCCTGCAGTTTTGAAAACTGCTTTATATCCAGCCAAGGAAAAAGTAGATTGTGCTACAGGATATCTCCATAAAAATAGAGGCAGATCTTCTCTTTATCAAGAGAAGCCTGCCTCCATCTTAAAAACGATTGGAGAAAATAGCCCAAAGTATTTGCTAATTTGGCTAATTTCTTCTCTAAACATGCTTAGAAAGAGCCTTAGTCCTTAGAAATACGGGGGGGCTCACGAAAAGCAATGGCAAAAAAGAGGGTTCCAATGATGCAGGCAAAGATGAAAATGTAAGCGACGCTTTCCATGTCAGTGTTGCTTCCTAATCAATCAATCTTTCTATAGTCTACAGGGGTTTAACGGTAACGTGCCCAGCGACTCAGGTAATTCCCCTCACCACCGGGCACGTCATTGAGTTAAATCCTTTGAGATTTAAACGGTCTCTTTGCGAGTACTGGTATCACCCACCTTGGCAAAGAAGCCCCACTCCACCTGCTCGGGAGACAGGTCGGGGTCGATACCCGCGAACACATCCCGGAACAGGGTACGAGAGCCGTGCCAGATGTGGCCGAAGAAGAACAGCAGTGCAAAAACAGCGTGGGCGTAGGTGAACCAACCCCGAGGGCTGGTGCGGAATACACCGTCGGATCCCAAGGTTTCCCGGTCAAACTCGAACGGTTCACCTAGTTGGGCCTTACGGGCAATGCGCTTCACCTGAGCGGGTTCGGACAGGGTTTGGCCGTCCAGTTCACCGCCATAGAAGGTGACAGTTACGCCCGTCTGCTCAAAGCTGTACTTTGATTCGGCTCGGCGGAAAGGAATGTCGGCGCGAATCACGCCATCCTTATCTACCAGAACGACAGGGAAGGTCTCGAAGAAGTTGGGCAGGCGGCGAACCGACAGTACCCGACCCTCTTTATCCTTGAACTCAGGGTGACCCAGCCAGGTTTGGGCTAGACCATCACCTTGGTTCATCGGACCGACGCGGAACAGACCGCCTTTGGCTGGGCTGTTGCCAACGTAGTCATAGAAAGCCAGCTTCTCGGGAATGCTGCTGTAGGCATCGGTTTGGGATGTGCCATCGGCTAGATCAGCTTGAACCCGCCGCTCGATTTCTTGCTGGAAGTAGCCACTATCCCACTGGTAGCGGGTGGGGCCAAACAGCTCAATGGGGGTAGCGGCAGAGCCGTACCACATGGTGCCTGCGACCACAAAAGCCGCGAAGAAGACTGCTGCAATACTGCTAGACAGTACAGTCTCAATGTTCCCCATCCGCAGAGCCTTGTAGAGCCGCTGAGGGGGACGGACGGTCAGGTGGAATAGACCTGCAATAATGCCGACAATTCCAGCAGCGATGTGGTGAGCCACAATGCCGCCGGGATTAAACGGGTTAAACCCTGCAGATCCCCATTCAGGGGCTACCGCCTGAACATGGCCAGTCAAGCCATAGGGATCGGAAACCCACATGCCAGGTCCCCATAGGCCGGTCAGGTGAAATGCTCCAAAGCCGAAGCAAAGTAGCCCTGACAGAAAGAGGTGAATCCCAAACATCTTGGGCAGATCAAGAGCGGGTTCGCCTGTTCGGGGATCGCGGAACAGGTCGAGGTCCCAGTAGACCCAGTGCCAGCAGGCAGCTAGGAACAACAGACCAGAGAGCACGATGTGTGCAGCGGCAACGCCCTCAAAGGACCAAAAGCCGACATTAGCGGCAGATTCGCCGGTAATGCTCCAGCCGCCCCAAGATTGGGTTACCCCTAAACGTGACATGAACGGCAGCACGTACATGCCCTGCCGCCACATGGGATTTAATACAGGATCGCTCGGGTCAAAAGTGGCTAATTCGAATAGCGCCATCGAGCCAGCCCAGCCAGCTACCAGAGCGGTGTGCATCAGGTGCACAGCAATCAGCCGCCCTGGATCATTCAGAACAACTGTGTGTACGCGGTACCAGGGTAGTCCCATCGACTACGCTCCTCCTCTTGATTTCAACAAAGGTTCTCAAGAACTTATGTAAGGGTGCTAGATACTGATAAGCCTATCAGACTCCGAACCCCTGCGATCCCCGCAGTTCGCCCTTTTCGCAGTTGAACTTGGGCTGCCGATGATGTAGCAAAATGACTCGGCTTCTGCGGGGGCAGTTTTGACAGCCGAAGTGTAAAAATGAAAGTGTTTAAAGAAGTGTAACCATTGCCAATATTCGGCGCAAGCAGATTTGTGTCTTGTCGCGGCCGTTTAATGGGCAGCCTGTAGGGGATTTTAGGGCCAAGCCCTACGCATTCTAGGTAGTTCGGCAGTTGCTGATAGCGATCGCAAGGAGAATATAGTCAATGACTACTGTAAAGTTTCTTAAAGAAGACAAAGAAATTGTTGTGGCCGACGGAGCCAATCTTCGGCTCAAAGCTTTGGAGAACCGCATTGACCTCTATACCCTTAGAGGCAAGATGATGAACTGCGGTGGCTATGGGCAGTGTGGCACTTGTGTGGTCGAGATTACCGAGGGGATGGACAACCTGTCGCCCCGAACGGGGGTAGAAGAGAAAAAGCTCCGCAAATGGCCTGACAACTGCCGATTAGCCTGTCAAACAGCGGTTCAGGGGCCAGTGACGGTGGTGACCAAGCCGAACCGAACTAAGCAGGGGCAGGCTGCTTCGACGACCTCTGCGTGAGCTCAGCTAGTTACTCAAAACGCACACCCAGACTCTGGGGAGTGATATTCTTAAAGACGAAACTTGCCGTTCATCTGGTTGAGAGTAGAGGCGGACGCTAATGGAAGTTAATAAGCTTGGTTTTGTTGCCAGTATTTTATTCGTTTTGGTGCCCACGGTCTTTTTGCTGATTCTGTACATTCAGACCTCTAGCAAGCAGACTAATTCTTAGAACCTTGTTAAGTTAGGTTGCTGAATTATATCGGCTTTGGATTGACCTTTAATGAGGCGCTGGGTTTCTAAAAGATCCAGCGTCTTTTATATGGGTGAAGGATATGACCTACTGTCTGGGTATTTTGGTGCGTCAGGGGTTTGTCTTGGCGGCAGATTCACGCACCAATGCGGGTGTTGACTATATTTCCTCGTACCGCAAACTTTTTGACTTCTCAGTGCCCGGAGAGCGGGTGGTGCTGCTCTGTACGTCAGGCAATCTCTCGATTACTCAGGCGGTGATCCAGGCATTGGAGTGGGACATTAAGGTTAATGCAACCTCTAACCTGCATAATCAGCCGACGCTCTATGCGGTCGCTCGCTACTTAGGCAGTCAAATCCGGTCGTTTCAAGAGAGCGATCGCACCTGGCTGGAAAAAGACAATATTGATTTTCAGTGCAGCTTTTTGCTAGGTGGTCAGATGCCGGGAGAAGCGCCGGAACTCTACCTGGTCTATAGCCAGGGCAACTGTATTCGGGCGACGCCAGAGACGCCGTTTCTGCAAATTGGTGAGGCTAAGTACGGTAAGCCCATTTTGGATCGGACGCTGTCTTTTGAGTCGTCGCTAGATGCGATCGCAAAGTGCGCCCTGCTGTCGATCGACTCCACTATGCGCTCCAACCTGTCGGTAGGGCCGCCGGTGAATATGGTGATGTACGAGGCCAATACCTTTACAGTGCGTCACCGAGCCCAGTTTCAGGCAGGTGATCCCTATCTGATCAAAATGCGCCAGCACTGGGAAAACGCATTGAAGGAGGCCGCAGCCAGCATGCCCGACATTAGCTGGAACCAGGAGTCTCCAACGTTAACCCTCAATATTTCAGATACTTCTCAGCCTTAGCAGAGCCGTTAATGGCTTGGCCCCGCTGCTATTGCCCGTCGCTGGCGATTCAATCTCTAACGCTCCTCCAACACCTGAATCGTGATGTGGTTCTCCAGAGTTGAAGGTACGGTTGCACCTTCGAGCACCTCGCCTGTAACAGGAGCGGCTTGGCTAGGGTGAGCGCTGGCAGCTAGCGCGATATGGCGGTCAGCTACGGCTAGCCCATGAGTAGGATCAAACCCACGCCAGCCCCCTCCAGGGATGTAGACCTCTACCCAGGCATGCAGATCGCCTTCGGTGGTCGTTGAAGCTTCTGTAGCGTAGCCACTGTAGTAGCCGCTGACAAAGCGAGCGGCTAGTCCCAGAGATTGACAGGCTGCCATAAACAGCACGGCGTAGTCTCGGCAGCTGCCCCGCTTTTGGGACCAAGTGATGCCTGCGGGCAAAGGCGGCCCCGATTCTCGCACCGTATATTCGCAGCTCTCGACAATTTTTTGGGTTAGGGCCGTTAAGAAATACCCCAGGTTGCCCTGCACATCATGGAGCAACGCCTGCGCTAGCTGCATGACCCCGGGATCAACTGCAGGAAGTAGAGGGGGACATAAGTAAGGCTGCAGGCTTGTCAGCACAGAGGTGGGATAATCCAGCGGCAAACTGGCGGCCCAAGGCTCAACCAGGTAATCGAAGGGATTGGTGCGGCAGGTCTCAACTTCTGATATAGCCTCGATAGTCAGTTGAGCTGTTTTGTCGGCACTGAACCAAATGCCAAGGGTTGAATTGCCCTCGAGCTCAATGAGCTGACTTGAACTAGCCGGTTCGGGAGTTAGGGTGAGCTGGAACTGTTGGAGCAGCTGCGTTGCATCGCTGCGAGGTCTGAGCCTTAAAACATGAGGCCTTAAAGTGACAGGCTGACGATAGCTGTAGCAGCTGACATGACGAATTTGATAGCGCATAGGGGAAGTTAGGAGCAGCTTACCCAGATTAGTTCAGGGGTTGGTGGCCTAGAGACGAGGAACGGGGAACACTCTTGATAAGGCTGCTGAACCCTTAATCAGTTGGGTTCTAAAGCTTGGATGAAAATCACCCAATATTAGACTTGAAAAGAGCAAAATGCTGTATCAATACCAGCTTGTTAACGGCATCTAACCTGAGATAGATGGAGGAAGCTATAGGCATGTGTGCTCTCCAAGCCAGAAATAACTAAACCGATGCCTCCTAAAGAAAACATTTAATTTGCCAGTAAGATCGCCATTTAATGCTGAGAAAACTCGGGCAGAAACCCAAATATAGGGCCTTTTTGAAGTTTCCGTAAAGCCGGGGATCGCCCATGAGGTAAGTGATCCCCGGTTTAAATCTTTATAACGGTTGATTGCACCCCTCTAGGGAAATTGACATAATATCACTAGATACTAAAGAGCTTTTCTAAAGCAAAATGCTTGTAGCCCCACCTCTTAGCGCCGGCTAGAAGGTGGACTAGAAACAAACATGTATTTTCCTTTCGGAAGAGTTTCGCCAAACATTACTTTCTTGGGGAACAGGATAATGCGCAGTTTTTCTCACCATGTTTGCTGTCCTAACTGTGGAAAGCCAGCGGAGCGATTTCACCTGGAGCAGGAGCAGTTGACCCGCACCCAATGCCCCAGCTGTGACTATTTAATGATCACCTGCACTCAAACAGGAAAGGTGATCGAAGCTTATGCCCCAGGCATTTTTGTTGGCTAGAGATAGCGTTAGTTAGAAAGCTTAAGTCAGAGATTTATCTAGTCGTTAGTCTGGCTAGGTTTTCTGATGCTATTGTCACAACCTTGTGGCATGGCTATAGCCGAGGCTAAGCCTAGATCTAAGCCTGAACCTGAAAGTGAAAAGCGCCCCCTACATAGGAGGCGCTTTTTTAGGAGGTGCAAATGGGGTTAATCGTGAATCGACCCATCAGGCATAATGGCCCCGGTCAGAATGGTGCCTGTGAGCTTTACCATCGTCTTGCCGCCAACGCTGACGCGGGCCCCGCTGAGGTCTGCGCCACTGAGGTCTGCCCCGCTGAGGTCTGCGCCGATGAGATCAGCTTCTCGTAGGTTGGCGTGGCTTAGGTCGGCCTGCAGCAGGTTGGCCCGAAACAGTTTTGCCCGACTGAGATTAGCCTGGTTGAAGTTGACCTTGTGCAGAAAGGCGTCGCTCAAATCAGCACCACTGAGGTCAGCGCTGCTCAAGTTGCGCCCAGAAAAGTCTTTTTCCCGCAGATTGGCTCCCCGAAAGTCTGACCCGCTTAAGTCAGGGTTTTGTCGGCCACGGTGGGCGCTGCTAGATGAGTTGCGGGTATAGGAGTTGTAGCTATTGTAGTTGTTGTAACTACTGCCATTGCTACCGCTAGCCTGGGATCTATCGCTGCTGTAGCCATGACCGTTACTAACGGTGCCACTGCCCTCAGAAGGGGCTTTTCCGGGTACTGGTGGCTGAGCGTTGGCAGCTCTTGAAGCGGTAGGCCCTGAGGGGTTGGTGTAGGGAGGCTGGCTGGAATCACTGGAGGGGCTGCCCGAAGAGGGGGACTGAGATCCAGGTTCGGGCGCGCCATAGCCGGTGCGGCGATAGCGGTTATAGCGATTGTGATAGGCCGCCGACTGAGTGTCTTGGGATGAATTGGAGGATTGATTGGGGCTTTGGCTAGAGCCTTGATCGGAACTGGTAGGGCTGCCGTTGCTGGTGTGGCTGCTGCCTGCAGCATTGCTAGCACTGCTACGGTTGGCGTAGTAGCTGCTGGGGTTGCTGCGGTAGTTTGAGCTAGGGGCGCTAGATCCCGAATAAGTAGACCCGGAGTAGGCTGAGCCAGAGTAGGCAGATCCGGTGTAGGTGCGGGTGCGACCGGGTGAGGAGGAGCGAGGCTGCGATCGCAACACATCCCGCGCATGGTTCAACTGCTTAATTTTTTCCTGAGCCTTGTAAACCAGCCGCTCATTCTCCTTAGGAATGCGGTCGGGATGCCAGATAAAAACCAAGTCCTTATAAGCCTGGTTGACTTCTTCGATAGAAGCACCAGGCTCTAGCTCAAGGACTCGGTAGGCTTGCTCTAGCTCACGCATTCAGGCTTAGTCTCTCTCCTAGTCCGGCTCCGCGCTGATTCTGCATTCATTTTGGGGCCGGTGGCGATCCCTACTATTCTAGGCTTTGGGCGGAAACTGCGTTTGCGGTTAGTCAGGATGCCGGGGGTATCGCACCAGCTTAGGCGATGTAGGGCGATTCTTTCCGGTTCTTAAGACCATATTCCAGGATCACCCCGTTTTAAGATAAGTAAATACTTCAACCTGTTGGGAGGTGGCTATGCGGATTTTGGTCATGGGGGGCACCCGCTTCATTGGCGTTTACCTGACCCGTCTGCTCGTAGAACAGGGCCATGAAGTGGTGCTGTTTAACCGAGGCAGCAAGCCCGCTCCAGTAGCTGGAGTACAGCAAATTCAAGGCGATCGGCGAGATGCTGCTGGGCTAAAAGAAAAACTGGCTGGGGAATCTTTTGACGCCGTTTTTGACAACAACGGGCGAGAACTGAGTGACACCCAGCCCTTGATTGAAATTTTTGACGGCAAGCTGCAGCAATTTGTCTATGTCAGCTCGGCTGGGGTATATCTCAAGTCTGAGCAGATGCCCCATATAGAAGGCGATGCGGTCGATCCCAAGAGCCGCCACAAGGGCAAGTTTGAGACTGAAGCCTACCTAGCGGATCAGAAGGTACCTTTTACCTCAATCCGCCCGGTTTATATCTACGGCCCGCAAAACTACAACGACTTAGAAGCTTGGTTCTTTGATCGAATCGTGCGCGATCGCCCAGTGCCGGTGCCGGGTAATGGCATGCACCTGACTCAGCTAGGCCACGTGCAGGACTTAGCGGTAGCGATGGCGGCGGTTTTGGGTAATGACAAAGCCATCGGCCAGATTTACAACATTTCTGGAGCCAAGGCGGTAACTTTTGACGGGCTGGCCCGTGCTTGTGCTGAAGCAGCTGGAAAGTCTGCTAGCGACCTGAAGATCGTTCACTACGATCCTAAACAGTTTGACTTTGGCAAGCGCAAGGCGTTTCCAATGCGGGTGCAGCATTTCTTTACCGCCATTGATAAAGCCAAAACCGAACTCAACTGGCAACCCCAGTTTGATCTAGTCAGTGGGCTGCGCGATGCCTATGAGCAAGACTACCTGGTGAGCGGGCGCGATCAGGCTGAGGTTGATTTCTCTACAGATGAAGAAATTTTGAGCGCTATCGGCGGTTAGCGGCAATGTCCATCCCCCGAGCGTTGTCTATCCCTGGCAAGATGGGATGTGATAGATAAATCAGTCTTTGGCCTGGTTGATCCCATCCTCCTGCTGCAAAGGGGCCGAAGCAGGCTCATTTTTTCTCGCTGTTAATTGTTCTGATGGCTGCTTATGCCTACCCAACGTCCCGATATTTTATTCCTCGTTCTTGATACTCAGCGGGCGGATCGGCTGTCCTGCTATGGGTATGAGAAAGAGACTTCCCCCAATCTAGATGCGATCGCAGCCGAATCCACCCGCTTTACCCAGGCCATTTCGGCAGCGCAGTGGACGGTGCCTTCTCACGCCTCTATGTTTACGGGTCTGTACCCCTCTGAACATGGACTGCTGCAGTCTTACTCCGTAATGTCTCCCGACCTCACCACCCTGGCAGAACGGCTGCGGGATGGCGGCTACTTTACAGCAGGCTTTTGCAATAACCCCCTGGTAGGCGTGATCAATAACGGCCTGCGGCGAGGCTTTATCAGCTTTCTCAACTACAGCGGTCTGCTCACCTCTCGGCCCAATCAGGCGGGCGCGTCGCCGGGGCTAATCAGCCGCTATCGTCAGTGGTTTAAACGCCAGGTGGCAGGCGTGCTGAACAAAATTCAGAACGCGTTTGCCCGCTCAGATGCGCTGCTGGCCCTGTCTTTTACGCCGCTGATGGTGCCCCTGTGGCAGACGGCCCTCAGCTTTAAAGGCAATACCGCCAAGTCTTTAGAAGATACGGCCCGCCTATTCATCAATCGAACCGAGGTTGAGGCCGACCAGCCTGTGTTTGCCTTCGTCAACCTGATGGGCACTCACATGCCCTATCACGCTCCCCGCGCCTACGTCGAAAAGTTTGCGCCCCACGTGCTGGATGACCGCAAAGCCCAAACTTTTTTGCAGCGCTTTAACGGAGATGTATACGGCTGGCTGGCCCCGCTGACTGGAGCCCTAGACGAGCGCCAGAAGAAGACCCTAGACGGCATGTACGATGCTGAAGTGGCCTATCAAGATGACCAGCTAGGCGTCTTTTTTGACCGCTTGCGCCAATCCGGTCGGCTCGACAATACTCTGGTGATCATCTGTGCTGACCACGGTGAACACCTGGGCGAAAAGCAGTTTATGGGCCACAGCCTGTCGATCTACAACGAGCTGATCCGGGTGCCGCTGATCATTCGCGATCCGGCTGGGCAGTTCCCGAGTGGCGCTGCAGTCGAGCCGGTGGTGTCAACCCGTCGGCTGTTTCAAACGGTGCTCTCGGCAGCGGGGCTGGCGACTGCTGAAGAAGCGGCCCTAAGCCTGACTGAGGCGCTGTCGCAGACGGCCGAACGAGACTATGTCTTTGCCGAGGCGATTCCGCCGCAGAATGTGGTGAATCTAATGCAGCGACGGCAGCCAGAACTGGTCAAAGAGCGGGCCTGCGATCGCATTCGTCGGGCTGTCTGGGTGGGCCGCCATAAACTCATCGAAACCGAAGGCCAAGCCGTCGAGCTCTACGATGTGCTAGAAGATCCGACAGAGGATTTGAACCTGAGCGGCATTTTGCCAGAGAATGTAGAGCTGCTTCAGGAGTGCCTGCAGGCGTTTTCTGGGGGCTCAGAGGAGGGTCTGGCAACGGCAGAACGGGCCACCAATTTTGAAGATCCGGAAGTGCGGCGGCGGCTGCAGGAGTTGGGGTATTTAGAGGATTAGGCATGTATCCACCCGTTAGTCCCATTATTTTTGAGATCGGCCCCTTTGCGCTGCGCTGGTACGGCCTGCTGATGCTGGCTGCAATCTTGACCGCTGCCTTTGTTGCCGGTCGAGAGGTTGCCCGCAAAGGAGAAGACCCCGAAAACCTTTGGGACATGCTGTTCTGGATCTTGATTCCGGGCTTTCTTGGGGCGCGGCTGTACTACGTGTTTATCCAGTCTCCGCGCGGCCCCGAGGGCTTGGGCTACTATCTGGAAAACCCTGGCCGCATTTTGCAAATCTGGGGTGGCGGCATTCACATCTTTGGCGGCTTTATCTTTGGGGCTATTGCCCTATGGATTTTCACCCGCCTACGCAAGCTCAATTCGCTGCCTTATCTGGATGCGATCGCACTAGGCCTACCCCTGGCTCAGGCCATTGGCCGCTGGGGCAACTTCATCAACCAGGAACTCTACGGCCCACCCACGACCCTACCTTGGGGCCTGCGGATTGATCCCGAACACCGCATTGCCCCTTACAACAACCTGGCTCAATACCCCGATAGCACCCGCTTTCAGCCGCTCTTTCTCTATGAGTCGCTGTGGAACTTGGCCGGGTTTCTGGTGCTGTACGGCATCTCTCGCCGCTTCAAGGCCCAACTTAAGCCAGGGGATTTGGCTCTGTGCTACTTGATTTGGTATCCCCTGGGTCGCTTTTTTATTGAGTTTTTGCGCACCGACTCCTGGTTTTTTCCCGGCACGCCCTTCAACGTGGTGCACGTGCTCTCTGCGATCGCAATTATCGCCGCAGCCACTACGCTCTACCTTCGCCACCGTCGGGGAGCGCAGGTGTCTAGCTAAGCAGATTTCCGACTAGCCTCCCTGCTGAACTTCTTCTGGGTCGCGCCATAGCACTAGGTTTGGGTTAATGGGCTGGAGCGTGGTCCCTGGGAAGTAAAACTGCAAAATGCGATCGTTCGTCCAGCCTAGATTGCCCAGTCGGTAAGCGCCCGTTTGGCTCATGCCGACTCCATGCCCAAAGCCGCCGCCAACAAAGCGATAGCCGGTGATGGGCGGAGTTATGGGGGCCGCATTAGGAGCAGGGTTGGGATTGGGCGGTAGCTCCTGGTAAATCGGATCGATGTAAAACAGCAGGCTGCGAGGAGCCGAAAGCACCCGCACAATTTCATCCTTGACGAGGCTGACTGTGCCCGCGTCGGTCTGCACCTCTACTGCCTGCACCCGTCCAGAGGCCGCCCGTTCCGACACCCGCAGTCCGGTAACTTGGTTAAAAGCGGCCTTAGGATCCTGACGCCGCTCTAGGTAGGTGCGAATGTCTTGGTTAACTTGTGGCAAGGGGCTGTCGTACTGCCAGCGGAAGGTGTCCCAAGTATCTTCGTTAAAGCCCTGCTTGAGGTTGATAAAGGCTCGAAAGTTTTGCTCATCGCCGAGGGGACGCAGGGCCAGATCCCAGCTGCCCTGGACAGAATCCACTACGGCCTGGAGGTAGGGCCGATCAGGCCCGTTCCAGACATGGCTGAAGGGAGAGGTAATGCCGCCTGCCGTGGAAGAGTAGAGAGCATCAACCAGCTCATTCTGATAGGTCAACACTAGGCCCTGGGTGGTTGCGATCGCATTATCCGAAGCCGGAGCCGCGCCGCCGACCCCCCAATACACCTGGCATTGGGTATCGGCACAGAGCTGATAGTTGTCGATGGCAAACCGGCGCAGATTTCGCAGAGCATAGGTGCGGGCCAAGATTGCCTGAGCTTCAATGGCCGTTTGGGGCGCACCCAGCCCGATCTCGTGGGGCACCACACCCCGCAGGTACGTCTCGATCGGCACATCGTTAACCAGGGTGTAAGTGCCGTAGGTATTGGGCTGGAGCCGCATTATTCCGCCATAGAGACGAGTCTCCTGCACCCGATCCCCGGCTGCTTCAACCACTCGAATTCGCTGGTTGCCGCTGCGAATGCTCACCTCATCTCGGTTGTAGCGAAAGCCGTTGGCGATAAAGGCAGCTTTGGGTGTTTCTGCCAGCACCTGGCTCTCGAGATAAGAATCGCTCAAGCCTTGGGCCTGAATATTTTTGAGCAGCAGCCGCCGCAGCAATGGGGTGCTGTAAACGTCTCGCTTGGCCCACACCTCCCATGAGCGAGGCTGGGCAATTTCGGTTTCAATGCCGCGCTGCTGCCACTGCTTAGCGCTATCTTCAGCGCTCTCGAAGCTGCGGTGGCTGCTGAGCACGACCCGTTCTTGCAGGGCTGGAGCTGGCAGCGGCTGGGGAGAGACGACTATTTCAACTTGGGTCGTCTGGATTGTTTCGGGCTGGCCTTGAGTGGTGAAGTCCAAAACTAGCTGGTCGCCCGGCAGGGGTTCTAGCTTTAGGGTTTTGGTTGGCTCTTCGCCAAACCGCTGCACCACTCCCACCTGGATTACTGGATTAAGGGGAGCCTGAGTCTGGGCTGGCGTGGGCTGAGCAGCGATCAGCCCTAGGCTGAGCAATCCCAGACCACCCCAGAATGGCCTGAAGCTGATTTTTTGGACTGATCTGACTAATCTGAGCTGGCTAGAGCGCTTTTGGACAGAGGAGGGTGAAACAGTGAGTCGTGGCATCAGCAGGGCAACCCTCGACAAGTCTTTGCACTCTATTTGATAACAGTATTTTTGGCTAAACGACCACCTAAAATTACCCATCAACCGCTAAAAGTTTATTGAAAACCGTAGTCATAATGATTATGATTTATAAAGAAACGCTTTGTAGAGACGCTTTCTAGAAGGGTTGCCGTGAGAATAGAAGATATTCCCATCAAACAAATTCGTCGCCCGCTATACCGCCAGAATGATCAGGTCAAGGTTCGGACGCTGATGGAGTCGATTCAAGAAATTGGCCTGCAAGAGCCGATTGACGTGTTGGAAGTAGATGGCCAGTACTACGGTTTTTCTGGCTGCCACCGCTTCGAGGCCTGCAGTCGTCTCGGCCATGAAACCATCCGCTGCAACGTGCGACGGGCTCCCAAATCAGTCCTGAAAATGCATCTGGCTTAAGCCTCACCGGGTGTCCTACTAGCCTGCTAAGCTCTTGTTCAGGCAATGGGGGACATCGGAATATGGCCAGTATGCCAGTAGACTACACCGGGCCACTGCAGCAGCTCATGGCTCAGGCGGGTATTTCTAGCTTTCGGGCTTTAGCACGGGCGTCAGGGCTGTCTGTAGGGATCATCCTACAGGTGCGTCGGGGACAGCTGGAGCGGCTGCGGCTGGAGGGGGTTCTGCGGCTGAGCCAGGCTCTAGGCGTGTCTGTCGAAGATCTGCTTCGACAGTTTGTGCCTGATCTGAAGCCAGCCCCTGCCTCCCCGCCCACAGCAGATGCCGATCGGGTAGCGGCTGTGCAGGCAGAGTATGACCGCCTTCAGGCCCAATTTACGGAGCAGCGGGAGGTTTTGCAGGCAGCGTTTCAGGCTGAGGCGCTATCGACCCTCGAAGCCTGGCTGCTGCAGTGGCCTACGGCTGCCTATGCGGCCCAGCAGAATGCTCAGGTGCCAGCGGCTAGGCTGGTGCCGCTGATGCAGCCCGTGGAGAAATTGCTGGCAGCTTGGGGAGTACGTGCGATCGCACCTGTGGGCGCTGAAGTGCCCTACGACCCCACCCTGCATCAGCTCATGGAAGGAAGCATCCAACCTGGCGATCTCGTGCGAATTCGCTATACGGGTTATTGGCACGACGACAAATTGCTGTATCGGGCCAAGGTCAGCCCTGCGAAGCCCCCTGGCGCGTCAGGGTAATCTCCGTCAGCTCTGGTGGGCAAAACAGTCGGCCGGGCAGATAAGTGCCTAGGCCCTGGTTGACGTAGAGCCAGCTCTCCCCAACTCGGTGCAGGCCAGAGGCCCATTCCCAGTGCTGCACCACCCGGTCACAGTCTTTTCTGGAGAAGGGAAGGGCCTGCCTCAATCGTCTGAAGCGAGGTTGCTGAGCAATACTCACTAGCGGCCCCAGTCCCGGCAGCACAATCTGACCACCGTGGGTATGGCCAGAAAGCTGCAGATCGACTCGCCACTGCTGTAGGGACATAGACCCAGCCGTGTCAGGATTGTGGGAAAGCACCAGCCGGGGCAGATCGGGGGAAAGATCGCTCAGAGCCTTTCGAGGTGCAAATTCCCCTGACCAATAATCGGCTAGCCCCACCAAGGGAAACTCTGGGCCAAAAGGATAGGCTGTCTCATTCCACAGCACTGTTATGCCGACAGCCGTTAGGGCCTGAATGATAGTTTGGCGACCCCGCAGGCTGAGATTGTCGTGGTTTCCCAAAACGGCAAACGTGCCAAATCGGCTGTTGAGTGCCTTTAGATATTTAGCCAGGGTAAAGATCGGTGCCGGATCCTTGGTGACAAAATCTCCGGTAAGCGCAATTAGATCGGGAGCCAAGGCTTGAGTCTTTTCAATGGCCGCCTGCAAGAGCCAGGGCGAGAGCCGCAGCCCGTCGAAGTGAAAATCTGAGAGCTGGACAATTCGACATCCCTGCAGTCGTTCGGGTAAGTCCCGTATGGGCACCGTTACCCGTTCTACGGTCAAAGGCCCAGTCAGCAGTCGATGCATAGTTTGTTCTACAGTTATATCCCAAGCATAGCAACGGCTTCTGTTCCTTCGATGCGGACAGACCCTTCTAGAAAGTCTCCGGAGGGCTGCAGGCTACGGGATTTCGGATGAATAAGGAAGGTTGAGCCATTTTTCGGATGCGGCTTACTACCCGTCTTCAGCTTAAATTACTATGATCTACAGGTTAGGCCAGTCCAAACCTTGCTCTGATTAACCTTTCCCCAAGGGGTTCCCTGTGACCGACCAGCCCGAAAAAACACCTTTGAATCAAGCTCCCGGCCCAACTCAGTCTTACCCCCCTACGCCAGCTCGCTCACAGCCTAACCCCTGGATTGAAGGGCTGCAAACGATTGGCCTCAGCGTGGTGCTGGCGTTGGGTATTCGGCACTTTGTGGCAGAGGCGCGCTATATTCCCTCTGGTTCCATGGAGCCTACCCTGGAGGTCAACGATCGGCTGGTGATCGAAAAAATCAGCTACCACTTCAATCAGCCAGAACGGGGCGATATCGTTGTTTTTTGGCCTCCTGAAAGCCTATTTCCCCCTGGTCAGCGGCGGGATGCCTTTATTAAGCGGGTGATTGGTCTGCCCGGCGACACCGTTGAGGTCAGGGAAGGCCAAGTCTTTGTTGATGGCACTGCCTTAGAGGAAGACTATATCAAGGCTCCGCCCAACTACGAATGGGGGCCAGAAACGGTGCCTGAAGCGTCTTACCTGGTGTTGGGTGACAACCGCAACAGCAGCTACGACAGCCATGCCTGGGGCTATGTGCCTTACGAAAATATTATTGGTCGGGCGGTGGTTCGCTTCTGGCCGCCAGATCGCCTGGGTGGGCTGGATTAGTTTTTCCTCCCTACCCTGTCCACATTTCAAGAACGCGTCCCTGGAGCGTTTGGCCTAGCCAGGGCGTATTGCTAGAGCGAGAGTGCAGGGTCGTGCTGCTAACCTCCCAAGCTGCCTGCGGATCGAACAGGATCATTTCGGCAGACTGATTGGGCTGCAGTTGCGGCGGCTGTTGCCCTAAGCAGGCAGCAGGACCGCTGCTGAGCCGCTGCACTAGAGTGGTGGCAGACCAGCGATTGGTAGCAACGAAGGTTTGCCAGAGCAGCGGTAGGGCCAGCTCTAAACCGATGACGCCGGGCGGAGCTGAGGGAAAGCCAACGGTTTTTTCTTCATAGGTGTAGGGGCGATGGTCGATTGCGATCGCATTAATCCGCCCATCGCCTACGGCCTCTATCAGCGCTGCCTGATCTGCTGGATTCCCTAGGGGCGGCGCAATTCTCAGGTTGGCGTTATAGGTTTTGAGATCAGCGGCGCTGCACAGCAGGTGCATCCAGGTTGTGCTAGCGGTGACGGGCAACCCTGCAGCTTTGGCCTGGCTGATGAGCGCCACGCCTCGGGCTGTCGATAACCGCATGACATGAACCGGCGTGCCAGCCGCTGCAACACATTCTAAAAGAGTGGCTAAGGCCGTTGTCTCAGACAGGGCCGGATCGCCAGGCAGCCCGTAGATCAGCGAATGGTCTCCCTCACGCGCTACGCCTTGGCCGACTAGGGTGCGATCGCAAGGCCAAAACGCTAACGGCTTGTTTAAAGGCTGAGCATATTCCAACACTCGCCGTAGCAGCAGCGGATTTTGCAGGGGGCGACTATCGGTAAAACCGACGATACCCGCTGCTGCCAGTTCGGCCAGCTCCGTTAGACTTTCTCCTTGAGCTGCATGGGTTAGGGCTCCCCAAATGGAGATCTGCGGCAAGGTCTGGCTGTGGGCTAGCGCATTGCGACGGTACTGCAGGTCGGCCACCATTGCGGCGCTGTCGATTGCAGGAGTGGTCGTCGGCAGCACCCCCAACCGGGTAAAGCCTCCGGCTCGGCCCGCCCGTAGCAAAGACTCTAGCGTCTCGCGAGACTCGTTGCCCGGTTCTCCTGAATGGCTGTAGAGATCAATTAGGCCGGGCAGCAGCACCTTACCCTGCCCGTCGATCAGGGCGTCTTCCTCCTGAGCCGGACTAGAGCCAATGGCCGTAATCTGACCGTCAACGACCCGCACATCGGTGACCTGATCCATTGCGGTCGCCGGATCGATGACCCGCACCTGCTGAATCAGCTGACTAGCCATCTACAGAGCACCCGCTGCGGTCTTGTCGAAAATGCTGCCCGACAGGTGGGTCGTGATATTGGCGGCACTCAGCACCGGAGCACTGTCGATACCGTTGGGATAATCGATGACGCTGACTGCACCGTTGCCCTGCTTAAAGCTCCAGAATGCCTCTGGTCCTAAACCCGCAACATGACAGAGAATCGCTTTGTTGATTGCATCGTGGGCTACGACCATAACGGTCTGTGGCGTTTCAAAGCCGCTGTGGGCGGCAACGATTTGGTTCCAGGCTGCGATCGCACGTTTCCAGACCTGCTGCAGGTTTTCCCCGGCGGGCATTTGCACCGTTTCGGGAGAGTCCTGCCACTGCTGCAGCATACCGGGATAGCCTGCCTCGATTTCGGCCTCAAACTTGCCCTCCCACTCACCGTGGCTAATCTCTTGCAGGGTATCGACCAGCGAGAGAGAAAGGTGCGGGTGGTGCTGCAGGATAATTTCGGCGGTTTCTTTGGGGCGCAGCATAGAGCTGCTGTAGGCAGCATGGATAGCTATAGACTTTAAGAACTCAGCCGCTTTTTGCCCCTGCGCTCGGCCATTATCGTTCAGCGGCACGTCGATCTGGCCCTGGAATCGCTTTTGTCGGTTCCACTCGGTTTCGCCGTGCCGCACCAACAGCAGCCGGGGGCCTTGGTGGCCGTGGCGCATCTGGGGCACAGGTTCACCCATGTGGCTGGTCAGGTTCATCGACTCTAGCTGCACCGCAGAGCCCCAACCATCCGAGAAGTTGAGCACGCTAATGGCGCAGTTGGCCTGATGTAGGCTATTGTGCCCCGCCGGACCCAAGCCAATGGCCGTTGCGATTAAGGCTCGGTTAATAGCGCTGTGGGCTATTACTAGAACGGTCTGCCCGGCGTGGTGGGCTAGCAGGTGCTGCCAGAAACGCTCTGCCTGCTGATGCACTTCTCGCACCGGGTAGAACGCGACAGTTCCAGCTTCACCGGGCACCTGCATGACAAGGTTCAGCGGGTCTTGCCGCCAAGCCCGATATTCTTCGGGGTAGTTGGCCTCAGCATCAGTAAAAGACAAGCCCTCCCAAAGGGGCAGGCTGATTTCTTTGAGGTCGTCTGACTGCTGGGGGGTGGGAATGTCGGCCAGGGTTTGACGAAGCTCACCGACAATCAGCTCAGCGGTTTTACGGGCTCGCTGGAGAGGACTTGACCACACAGCATCAAAGGGGATACCAGCCAGGGCCTGACCCACTCGTACGGCCTGATCTTCGCCTGCTGGAGTGAGGGAAGACTCGTCACAGTGACCCTGGATCAGTTTTAACTGGTTGTAGCTACTCTGCCCGTGTCGGACGATGATTACGCGGGTTTTCAGGGGTTTGTCCTCATTACTGCGCTCAGCCAAGAGCCCATTTTACCCCCTAGGGTAGACCTGCGGCAGCCGTGAAGCTCACCAGGAAGGGTGTGATAATGGAGCGGCAACCCAAGCACAGCTTTTTTAATCTCCCGCATGAATACTGAGACAGACACCGCCAAGCCTTTTTCCCTCAAACGGCTGGTGCTGGTGATGCTGACCATCCTGGTCAGTGTTGTTATGGGCCAATCTTTGATCAGCAGCTGGAACCAGCCCCAGGTCGCCAGCCGCCTGCAGCTATATCAAACGGATCTGCTGCTGCAGGGCAGCGCCTGGCAGGCCGAATTTTTGTCAGAGGAGCAGCGCGCTGCTGTGCGATCGGGGTTGATAGGCAACGACCCGGTGCAGTCAGCTCTGGAGCAATATCAGGAGGTGCGGCAGACGGCAGCAAGTGCGATCGCACGTTCCCAAGCCCAGATTCAGGAACTTGATTTGCCCTCTGCCACCGAAGAAGGCAAACCCCTATCCCGGCGACTACAGGCTTCTGTGTCGCAGCAGCAGGCTTTGCTGAGCGAACTGGATCTGCGCATTGGCCTGCTGAAGGCAAATCAGGGCGAGACTGCTACCGCCGTGAGTCAGTGGCAGCAGGTTCAGGCTCAGTCCCTACCCGCTTCGGACAAGGGGCAAACCGCTGCTGCGCTGATTCAGCTTTGGCAGGATCAGGCTCCAGCTACTACCGCTGAGCAGCAGCTGACCCAAAACTTAGAGGGCTGGTTTCGCTACCGGGCCTTGGAAAAGCTCTATCAGACGGAGGGTGAGCTGGAGCAAGAAGCGACCCTGCTGACCCAGGAGCAGAGTGAAGCTGAGCGTCAGCTCGTGAAACTGGCGCTGGTCGGTACCGTTCCGGCGCTGGGGGCAGTGTTGGGGACAGGGTTACTGATCGGCCTGCTGGTGCAGCGGCTGACCCGAGGCAACGAGTCGTTGCTGCTGCAAAATGCCGGTCGGGGCTGGGATATTACGTGGAATGGGGAGATTATCTGGCAGGTTCTGATAGTAGGCTTCTTCTTTGTCGGGCAGATTGCGTTGCCGCTGCTGCTGGGCAGCTTAGGTCTGGGCTTTGCCACCTTTAGCAGCCGCGCCAGAGCCTTTTACTCAATGGCCTACTACCTGCTGATGGCCGCTAGCGGCATTGGCGTGTTGATCTGGTCTTTGCGGCCTTACCGGCCCCTGCCTGCGGACCTGTTTCGGTTTGAGCTGAAGGGACGCTGGTGGCTCTGGGGTCTGGGCGGGTACCTGGTGGCGCTGCCGCTGATGCTAGGGGTTTCGCTGTTGAACCAGCAGATCTGGCAGGGCCAAGGGGGCAGCAATCCCCTGCTGCAGACGGTACTGGAGGAGCAAGATCCGGTGGCGCTACTGGTGTTTCTGCTGACGGCTGCGATCGCAGCCCCACTGTTTGAGGAGGTCTTGTTTCGCGGGTTTTTGCTGCCCTCGCTGACGCGCTATCTGCCGGTATGGGGCGCGATTGGTCTCAGTGCCCTAATCTTTGCGGCAGCCCACCTGAGCCTGTCGGAAGTGCTGCCGCTGACGCTGCTGGGCGTGATTTTGGGCTTTGTTTACACCCGCTCCCGCAATCTGCTGGCCCCGATCCTGCTACACAGCGCTTGGAACAGCGTCACTATGCTCGGGCTGTTTATTCTAGGCAGCCGCTGAAGAACCCTCAGCAAGGAAACCCCAAGAAATCCGGTAGGATTTAGGCGTCGTTGCAACGGTTGGCCTTTATGGCGCGCAGGGTTACCCTTACTAAAATCGATCCTTTTTCTTTGGGCAAGCTGCAGGCGGCTGTTTTAGCGGCCGCCGGCCTGCTATTTGGTCTGATATTTGGCTTCAGCTTATTTCTGAGCAGTGTGACCGAGGGGCAGGCAGTAGGGGGGCTACTTTTTGCGATCGCAGCTGTCCTGGCCTTTCCCCTGGTCTATGGAGTATTGGGCTTTCTCTCCGGGTATGTCGGTAGCCTGATCTACAACCTAGCTGCCGGCAGCATTGGCGGCATTCGTCTGGCCGTTCAATTCGAGGATGAGCAGCCGTTAGGATAAAGCCTTTTTAGGTAAGAGACGCGGGAACGCGGAGAAGATAGCCAGAGAACCTTTCGTAGGAATGTAGGGCTGCGTCTGGCGCAAAATCCGCAGATTTGATGTGACCCATTACAGCCATTTTCGCTTGTATCACCACCTATCCACCCCCAGCCTGTAGCTTATTGATCCGAAAATCGCTGCAGGTTTATCCGGCTTCGGCAGGCTAGGTCGGCAGAAATGCACGGAGTTTAAGCAGGAATGCGCGGAGTTTAAAGAGCAAAAGCGGGAGAATGAGTTCTCCCGCTAGTCACTGAGCGCTGCAAAGGATGCCAACGCTTTACTCTTCTGTTTCTTCGTCTTCATCAGTGGGGTAAACGAAGCTGCCAGAGCGGCCTGTCAAAACTGATTTGCCTAAAGACAAGGCTTTTTGAGCTTGCAGAGCTGCTGTGCGCTTCCAGGTGGCCCGGCGCTTATCGCGCTTGGACTTGGAGGTTTTCTTCTTAGGAACCGCCATGGTGGTATGAGCTTAAAATTTCACAACCTTTCAATTCTAGGCGAACTGGCCCGATTTTGAAATAATTTTTAGGCTAGGGGTGCATCCAGGCTGAGATTGTGAGCTCCTGCAGAGGGGTTGAGGCTTAGAGAACCCAATAGTTTCAAGGTTTGTTGGGCCTCGCAAGCTCGACACCAACCTCTAAAAAGAGACTAGACACACCCCTAAGCAGATTTTGGAGCTGGTTTTTCTGTCTACCTAGAGGCCCATGAGAGCGTTGGCCGTACTGTAGTATTTGGCCCAGTAGGTGACATCGGGCAGGTTGCGCCATTGGTTGCGGGTTACTTCCACTGTCAAAATAGGAACCGTAATGCCCTGGCTTTCTCCCACAACAACAACAATGGCCTCGGTCACCAGCAGGTCGGCATCAAAGCTGCGCTGCACCCCCGCTCGGGCCGTGATCTGGGCTCGCCGCACTAAGCTGGCGTAGCTTTCATCCTGCTCGCGCACTAAAAACAGGCTGACGCGAGAGGTATAGGCGACTGCGGCTGGGGGCGTTAGCAGCTCTTGCCCAACCCAGGTCAGGCTTGACAGGCCCAAAACCAGGGCCAGTTTGACGGAAAAAGCCCTTAAAATACCTCTATGAGCAGCGGCATTCTTAATAGGATGACGCCAACTTTTTGGCTGAGAAATCTGCTTTGCCATGACGTTGAGATGGGCCTAGATGTTGCTAAAAACAGGGTGTTAAAAACAGGGTGCGGAGTAGTGGCTCTCGCAAAGCACCTAAACTTTAGCTACTGCGGGGAAAATCGTCAATCGTTTTTTACCTTTCTCAGGCATCAAATTTAGCCGATCTGGTAGTAAAAGAGAAGAAACGGTTTTTAAGAATGGAGTTTTGAGACAGTTCCCCCTTTTTCTGAAGCAAATGGGTGGGTAGACGATAGGATGGCAAATGAATTTTGGCGTCGCGCTTAAAGGCATTGACCCATAGAGGTAATAGGGGGCTATATGGCGAAACATTGGGCAATTGTGATTGGCATCAATCAGTATCATTCGCTTCAACCCTTGATGTACGCTCAGTCCGATGCCGTTGAGCTGCGAGACTTCTTGACCCAGGAAGCGGGTCTGCCGAGCGATCAGTGTGCTTTGCTGACAGACGTTTCTCCGATTTTTCAAGACTCTGCTACTTATCCGGCGCGTGAATCGCTAGAGCAAGTCATGCAGGATATCTGCCTAAATCGGGTTGAGGCCGAGGATACGCTCTGGTTTTTCTTCAGCGGCTATGGCGTCAGCTGGGAAGGCCAAGATTTTCTACTGCTCATCGATGCTGACCCTAACCGCATTAAAGAAACGGCAGTGTCTCTAGAGTCGGTTTTGAAGCAGCTCAAAACGGCTCCTACAGATAACCTGGTGGTCGTGCTGGATATGAATCGGAGCCTGTCTGCCCAGCCTAACCAGCAGTTGGGGCTGCAAACCCTGGAGTTGTCTAGAAGCCTGGGTATACCGCTGCTGTTGTCTTGTCAGCCAGACCAGTTCTCCCAAGAGTCGCTATCGATTCGTCATGGCTTATTCACGGCGGCCCTACTAGAGGGGCTGCGCTACCACGGGCGGCTGGTGCTGTTTCATTTAGCGGAGTATCTAGAGGAGCGGCTGCCTGATCTCTGTCAGCTCTATGCTCGACCCGTCCAAAATCCTGTCTTTTCTGTGCCTTCAGAGAAGCGCTTTTTGATGCTGGTGCCGCCCGATGCGGTAACGCGCCTACCCTTGACTGAGCGGGCTCAGGCGACGGCCGCCAGCACGGGTAATTTCGGAGGAAGTGCTGCTGGAATTTCGGTCGCCCCTGTGGCCGCTGGTGCCAATAGGACTGTGCTGGAAGATGCCTCAAGCTGGCCGACAGAGAACGGGCTATCGGTTGTTCCAGCCTCAGAATTTGCCTCAACCCCTCCGTTAGCTGGCGCTCCGAGGGCTAAAGATGCACCGAATTGGCAGCGCTGGGGCTTCCTGGCAGCAGGGCTGCTGCTGCTGGGCGTCTTGGTGCGAAATGCCTCGATCTTTCTTGGTCCCCCAACTCCGACAGGCCCCTCTCCAATAGCCGTTCAAGCGGGCAATGAGGCCCCGGCAGAGCCAGCTTCAGCCCCGCCCGTGGGAACACCCCTTTTCCCGGGTAGCCCAGCTGGAACGGGGGGAGAACTGTCGGCGCTGGAGCGGGGCCGAGTAGCTGTGGCCGAGCAAAGATACGGCGAAGCTTTGACCTGGCTCAATCAGGTGCCCACCGAGCAACGAACTGAAGATTTTCAGACGCTGCTGGATCAGGCTCAGGCGGGGTATGCGCGATCGCAACTCACCAACGAAGATGTTTTAAACTCGGCCCGCGCCATTATTCAACCTGTACCGGCCTCTTTATTTAGCGACGCTATTAAGCGAGCCCGCCAGGTGCCTCTAGGCGATCCCTTTTACGAGCAGGCGCAGCAAGACATCAACCGCTGGAGCCAGGTCATTATCGATTTGGCTGATGGGCGGGCCGCTGCTGGTCAGTTTAATGAAGCGATCTCAGCGGTGCAGCTAGTTCCCGACGATCGCCCTGAACTTTATCAGACCGCTCAAGCGCGGGTTGCTCGCTGGGAGCAGCAAAAAATCAACCGCGATGTTTTAAAGCAGGCTCAGGAGCGGCTGGTGCCCGATCAGGCTAACACCTTTGAAAATGCCATTCGGCTGGTGCGAGACATTCCGGCTGGCTATCCGGAGCGATCCATCGCTGAGGAACGCATTCAACAGTGGAGCCAAGATATCCTAGTAATTGCCCGCGCTAGAGCTGCCGAAGGCCGCTTGGAAGATGCGATCGCAGCCGCCAGCCGCGTTCCTGAAGGCACTCCGGCCTATGAGTCAGCCCAGCAAGAAATTCAAGCCTGGCAGTCTCAGCTCTAGCTGCTCAGGTCTTTTCCCAGTTCTTTGTCGTTCAACCCTTACCTATGCATCCGCAGCGTATCGAACCCGGTCCCGGCCAGGAATCAGTTTGGGACTATCCCCGTCCACCCCGCCTTGAACCCTCTACCCGCCACATTAAAATTGTCTTTAACGGCGAGATAATTGCCGACTCGCAGCAGACTCAAAGGGTGCTTGAGACCAGCCACCCGCCGGTTTACTACATTCCCCCTGCAGACATCCGCATGGAGTATCTGAGCGCTACCCCTCGCTCTACCTTCTGTGAGTGGAAAGGAGCCGCCCGCTACTACACCCTGCGAGTCGGCGACCAGCAGTCAGACAATGTTGCCTGGTCTTACCCCAGCCCTAGTCCCGCGTTCCAAGCCATTCAAGACTATATTGCGTTTTACCCAAGCCGGATGGAGGTCTGCTACGTAGACGGCGAACCCGTGCAGGCCCAAGCCGGAGATTTCTATGGCGGCTGGGTCACCAGTGACATTGTTGGCCCTTTTAAGGGGGCTTTGGGCACCTGGGGCTGGTAAGGCAGGCCCTATTGTGGGTTTGTAGGACCAGAGTTGGGGCTGATATCGAGGTCTTCTCTCGCCTGAGTCAAAACCTCTACAGCCCGTTTTAACCGAGCCTCTAGGTACTGTTTTTGATTGAGATGCTGACGCAGCTTTTGGTGGCGAGCAATGGCGACGCTAACAAAAGGAATCTGATCTGGTGGGCAAATTTGGCACTGTAGCTGCCCATCGGCATCGAGGCTGCACAGACGGTACTGCGGGTCTGGGTGGGGCGCAGTAGGGCTCTGGGCCGTGCCAGACCTAGCTGTTGCCGCTGCCTGGCAGAGCCGATCGACATAACCCGTCAACTCCTGCGGATCGGCATGGCGCAAAATTGATGAGTTCACGCCTTGACCGGCCCCGGGAGGCGACACCATCTCTAGCCAACCTTCGACAATAGGCCCTTCCAGATAAATGGCCTGAATATCTAGCAGTGTTTGCCGGAGCGCCTGGTGCCAGCCCTCCACTGCCCCCTGGATATCCTCTAGCACTTTAGTCGCCAGCGCCGGATTGGCATCATGACGATGGCTGCTAATCAAAGGCCGCTTTTTGCGGGGCAGCATCGGCAGATGAGAAGTTCTGGGCAGGAGCGGAGTCTGCACCGAACGGGGAACTACGCGGGGGCTAGCAGCATCGAGCGACTTGGAGCCAATCTCAAATGAGCATTCTCGCTGCTTAGCGGAAGACTCGGTACTGGCACTCGCCTTCTCAGGCGGTACAAATCTGGGTAGGTTAACCGAACTGGGTGAATTTGTCATGGCGGCCTGACCGAACTATAGCTTCAGCAGAGGACGAACTGAAAGGTGACGGGAGGTGCGATCGCATAAACTCTCCCCATTATTTGCCAATAATAAACACAGGCCGCAAAAGCATAACATTGTGTTATGTAGAGTCCTAGAAAATAGGGTTTGGCCTGAAGCAGAAACACTAAAGCTTGACGAACCTAGATAGAAAGGACAGCTAAAATAGAGTCGTCGTTGCCCAATTGGCTGGATAGATCATGGTGATTCCTACCCGGCTACGTTACTGGCTAGTCCGTCTTAAAGTTTTGAATCGGCCTTTGCTTTGGTGCTCAGGCTTGGCTGTTGTGCTATTGGCAGTCGTGGCTAGAGAATATCAAAAGAATCCTGAGTGGCTAGGGCGCTTTGAGGTTGAGGGCAATGGTCCGAGCACGGCCCTCTCAGACTCTACCTTGAGCCCAGACGAGCAGGCAAGCATTGCCGATATTAATAATCCAAACAGCCTCTACAGCGATCTGGGCTTAGGCTCAATCCTACCTGAACCTTCTCCCAATCAAGGAGAGGCCTTAGCGCCCCAACCCTCTCAAGATTTGCTCTCTATCCTGCAATCAACAGCTCCCGCCTCCCCTACAACGCCAGAGGCTACCCCCGGAACGGCTACTGGGCCTTTCGCCAGCTATCTCGAACAGTACCGCTTCTTAGGCAGCCGCAACCCGCTCAGCTCAGGGACTACTCAATCTTTTCTGCAGGCTCCTCCACCCGGTTCCTCCCTTAGTGCTCAACCGGGACTATCAGCCCCCCCGGTCACGCCTGCCTCTGAAAACGCTGTCATCACGCCTTTACAGCAGGCGGTACGGCAGTATAGCGATGCTAATTCCCCAACGGGAGCTACGTCTCCCCGGCTTGAGCAACCCCTTACTGGCAATGGCGAGGCGGGCTCGCTGCCGACAGGCGGGGCTCAGGTTCCCGGCATCAGTCCGGCTACCCTACCGGGAACGAATCAGACATTTCTGCGAACGACGCCCCAGATGTCGCCGCCCCCCGGCACAACTGGCTATGTCCCCCCAGCGGTGCTGAATCTGCCCGCTCCTGGGAGTGTTTCTAGCCCTACTGCGGCCCCACTGCCCTCGGCGGCAGTCGTCACGCCCAATCTGAGCCCGACGAGCCCAGGTCAACCGCTGCCTGGAAGTACGATGGGGTCTTCGGGGACTACAGTTTTGCCACCCGCTACGGGCAGCGTCTATGATACGCCTGATGTCGTAACGCCACCCCCCTTTTCTGCCCCCCGTCCGCCGGGATCTCATGTGGGAGGTGGCTACATCTACACATTTTCAGATCCCAACGGCCCAGTGCGGTAGCCAGGTTCAGGTGTAGGTGGGCAGCGCCCACCCAACGCAGTTAGCTTTAGTCGTCGAAGTGGTGAATGATGGCTTCGGCAAACTCGGAGCATTTTAACGGTGGATCAATGGGCGGCGTCATCATGCGAGCTAGGTCGTAGGTGACTTCTCCATTAGAGATGGCGGCGGCAATGCCCTGTTTAATCAAATCTGCGGCTTCCTGCCAACCCATGTACTCCAGCATCATGACGCCCGAGAGAATGACAGATCCCGGATTGACCCGATCAAGTCCAGCGTGCTTAGGAGCGGTGCCATGGGTGGCTTCGAAGATGGCGCAGGTATCGCCAATGTTAGCCCCTGGCCCCATCCCCAGCCCCCCTACGATAGCGGCGGCAGCGTCTGAGAGATAGTCGCCATTGAGGTTCATGGTGGCCAGAATGGAGTATTCGTCGGGGCGGGTCTGGATCTGCTGAAAAATGCTGTCGGCAATGCGATCGTTGACCATAATCTTGTCCTTCCACTGGCCGTTGCCGTGGGTCTGCCAGATCGCATCTAAAATGTCTTTAACTTCTTGACAGATGGCTGACTTTTTCTCAGGGGTAAGAGCATCGTAGCCAGGTTCGATCATGCGGGCATTGTCTTCAATGCTGAGATCAGGGTTCTTTTCCCGGTTGCTGAGTACCCAAGACTCGCGTTCGGTGACGCACTCCTGCCGAAATTCAGTTACGGCTAGCTCGTAGCCCCAGTCTCGAAAGGCCCCTTCGGTGTACTTCATGATGTTGCCCTTGTGCACCAGGGTCACCATTTGTTTGGCTTTGGGCAACCGCAGGGCATGGCTCATAGCCCGCCGCACCAGCCGCTGAGAGCCATGCTTACTAATCGGCTTGATGCCAATCCCGGAATCAAGGGGAATCTGCTTTTTGCCGTGCTCAGGGGTGCCGGGAATCATGTCGGTGTTGAGCAGATTGATCAGCCGGTTGGCCATCTCAGAACCTTGCTTCCACTCAATACCCAGGTAGATGTCTTCGGTGTTTTCCCGATAGACAATGACGTCGAGTTTTTCTGGAGTTTTGTGGGGGGAGGGGGTGCCAGGGTAATACTTGCAGGGCCGGACGCAGGCATAGAGATCGTGGATTTGCCGCAGGGCTACGTTGAGGGAGCGGATGCCGCCTCCAATGGGCGTGGTGAGGGGGCCTTTAATAGCAACACCGTATTCTCGGATAGCGGTGAGGGTGTCTTCAGGGAGGTACTGAAAAGTGCCATACTGCTCGCAGGCTTCGTCACCCGCATAGACTTTGAACCAAACGATCTGCCGCTTGCCGTCGTAAGCTTTGGCTACGGCAGCATCAAACACTTTTTGGGCGGCAGGCCAGATGTCAACCCCCGTTCCGTCTCCCCGAATAAAGGGAATGATTGGCATATCAGGGACAATCGGCTCCCCAGCTTTGAAGGTAATGCGTTCACCAGTGGTAGGAGGGTTGATCCGTTCGTACATGGATTAAAGACCTTGCGGGAAAAGTATTTCAAGACCTAACGTTACTTACTCTAAATCCCGGATTTTGGCAATGCTTAGCTAAACTCTTTAGTGTGTTAATTTCACTGAAAATGAAAAGTGCTCGTTGAGGGCTAGTGAATTGAAGGGTTGAGCTACCCCTGAGGCTCGTTCTAGAGCAGGCTTTAAAGAATTAGATTATCGAATGAAAACTATATTAATCGTCGATGATGATTTAACGCTGCAGGCTGCTCTCACCCGTCGCCTACAGCAGCAAGGTTTTGGAGTCGTCAATGCCACCTCCGCAGCAGAGGCGTTGTCGCTTTTTGACAAAGATAGGCCAGATGTCGTGGTTTCTGACGTGCTGATGCCTCAAATGGATGGGTTTGAGTTTTGTCGGCGGCTGCGGGCTAGCCCCTCAGGAGAACTGGTGCCGTTTATTTTCCTCTCTAGTCTGGGAGAGGTAGAAAGTCGTATTCATGCCCACACCATCGGGGCTAATGATTACTTAGTTAAGCCCTTTCACCCTAGAGAATTGATCGCTAAGATAAACGGTCTGATTGAGCGGGCAGAGAAAATTCAGGCTCAGGTAGAGCGGTTAGTGGGGCAGGTGCGATCGCAAGCCGACCCCGCTGCTGCTACTCCCGAGCCATTGCCCCTCACGCCTGCAGAGGCCAAAGTTTTTTGGGAAGTGATTCAGGGCTACACTAATAAGCAAATTGGCGAGCGGCTGTTCATCAGCCCCCGTACAGTGCAGACCCACCTCAGCAACATTCTCAGCAAACTCTCGCTAGAAAACCGCTCCCAGCTAATTCGATTTGCCTTTGAGCATGGCTATCAAACCCCCAGCGAGACAGCCGAAACAGGACAATCTTGAGGCCAGTTAAGGCATTGTTTGCTGCAGAGGTTCCCAATCCCTTTTATGATCAGGAAATAGACCCATTCCCTGTGGGCCTGCGGAGAGGCTGGCTAACGCGTCAGCAAATCCGGTTAGGCATCCAGGATTTTGCCCTACTGGTTTAGCATGAGTAGTTTTACAGCGCATTCGTCATCCCCTGCCGCTTCCAGTGGCGACGCTCTGGAGAACTTGCGGCAGCAGCTGCGGGCAGAGTCCTTGAAAAAACAGCTGTCAGCCATCCATGAGCTCGTGGGAATTGGCGATCAGGGCATTGAGCTGCTCCAGCAGGTTTTGCTGGAACGACAGGAGCAGCCCCCTGAAATTTTAGACGGCAAAATTATTCAGGTTCTCTACGCCACGCAGCGGCCGGAGATACAGAGCTTTTTGCAATCCCACTGGCCCCAGGGCCGAGTGCCCACGCCCTCCGAGCGAGGCATTGACTATGCCTCGCTGCAGGCGCTGCTTGTGGCTCAGTCCTTTGAGGCAGCCGATCGGCTCAACATGCAGAAGCTCTGCGAATTGGCAGGCCCCGACGCAGCCCGCCGCAAATGGCTCTACTTCACTGAGGTCGAACAGTTCCCAGCGGTGGATTTGCAGACGCTTGACACCCTCTGGCGGCTCTACTCCGAGGGCAAGTTTGGCTTCTCCCGGCAGCGCCAGATCTGGCAGGGGCAGGGGCAGAGCTGGGAAAAACTTTGGACTCGCATTGCTTGGAGAAATGAGACCACCTGGACCCGCTACCCCAACGAATTTATCTGGGACTTGAGTGCTCCAGATGGCCACTTGCCGCTGTCGAACCAGCTGCGAGGTGTGCGAGTAATGGCCGCTCTGCTGAGCCATCCGGTTTGGTCTGCTAGCCGTTAACGTCTATGCCTCGCCAACGGACTCGGTCTGATTTGCCCACCAAAATTTGCCCGGTGTGTCAGCGTCCCTTTACCTGGCGCAAGAAGTGGGCCGACTGTTGGGACGACGTGAAATATTGCTCGGATCGCTGCCGTCGCCGCCGCTCTCAGGCTCAGGACAGTTAGCGACAGTCTCGATTGGGAACTTTATTGGGGCAGGAATGTGTTTTGAGACATCCCATTGCGGATTGCTCTCCCCTAGAATGAGGGGCTATGCCACAAGAGAGAGGGATTGGTATGCAAATTCAGCCCAAGGTCATCATTCACGGAGGGGCTGGCAGCTCTCTTCACAGCAAAGGCGGGGTTGAATCCATCCGCAAAGATCTGCGAGATATCGTAGAAGAGATTTACGGCAAGCTGCTGGCTGGAGCCGATGCCAAGATGGCTGTGATCTACGGCTGCCATATGCTAGAAGATAACCCCTGTTTCAATGCAGGTAAGGGATCGGTGCTGCAGTCAGATGGCCAGGTGCGGATGAGCGCTTCTCTAATGGACGGTGCAGCTCAGCGTTTTAGTGGCGTGATCAATGTGTCTCGGGTGCAGCACCCGACGGATTTGGCCGCTTTTTTGCAGGACTGTGATGACCGGGTACTATCGGACTACGGCTCTGCTGAATTGGCGCGGGAGATGTGTCTGCCGGTCTTTGATCCAGCAACGGAGCTGCGACTGAAGGAGTGGCAGCAGGAGCGGGCCAACCATTTCCAAAAAGCAATGGCGGGCGTGGTGGCTGAGAAGGAACTGATCGACACCAGCGCTCGGCGCGGCACTATTGGCGTCGTTGTGCTCGATAGCGAGGGCCGACTGGCTGCAGGCACCTCAACTGGAGGCAAGGGCCTAGAACGCATTGGTCGGGTGAGCGACTCGGCCATGCCTGCCGGCAACTACGCCAACCCCTTTGCTGGCATTAGCTGTACGGGTATTGGTGAAGACATTATCGATGAGTGTTTGGCCCCTCGCATTGTGATCCGCGTGACGGATGGGCTGTCTCTAGGGCAGGCATTTGCCAGATCCTTTACCGAGGCCGAGCAAAATGGGCGCGACTTTGGGGCGATTGGGATAGATCGCACGGGTGCGATCGCATGGGGCAAAACCAGCGACGTGCTGCTAGCGGCCTACCACACTGGCACTGACATCGGCGACACGTTAGAGCAGGGAATCGGTACAATGACGGGCACCTGTTAACCGTACCCCAGCAATGGACAACAAGCCCCCCAAGTCTGCTGACGAAACCGCTGTACTGAAGATCGACCCCGCTACCCTTGTGCTAATCATTGCAGCTCTGATTCTGGTGCCGCTGCTCTTGACTGGGTTTATCTCACAGTAGGCCAAACTGCCGCAGCCGCTCGTCAGTGAAGTCGGGCACGACTAGAGTTGCCCCTACTGCGTAGAGCTTGTCTGGGGCATGGGTTGTGGCGATGCCGATGGTAGTAATTCCGGCCCCGACCGCTGAGCAGATTCCCGAAGTGGAGTCTTCAAAAACAACGGCTTCTTCGGGGTGAAGATTAAGCTGCCGCAGGGCTTCCCGGTAGGGCAGCGGGTCGGGTTTGCCTAAGGGCAACTCTCCTGCCAAAATCACTGGATTAAAAGTGTCGGTTAGGGCCAACGTTTGCAGCATGAACTCGGCATTAGCTCGGGGAGCATTGGTGACGACGGCCATTGCTAGCTGCTGCTGCTGGCCCCACGTGAGCAGCGGCATGAGTCCGGTGACTGGGCGCAGCTGGTGACCTGCCATTTCGCGAAAGCGAGCTTCTTTGTCAGCACTAAACTGCGGCTCTTGGTCAGGGTAAAGTTGGGGCAGCAAATCTTTGACAATATTTTCATTGAGGCGACCGCTGATATGCTGCTGGTAAAATGCCTCATCTACCTCGTACCCATAGGGCTGAAGAACTTCACGCCAAATGACTCTGTGAATGGGGTCTGTATCGGCTAACGTGCCATCTAGGTCGAACAACAAAGCCTTCAGCATGATGAGATGAGAAAAGGTGGATCGAGTAGGCTTTTCTAAAACCTTAATGCAAGTATAGCTGGGATTATCAGTGCGACTGGGCAGGCGGGTTGGGGAATTTAGATTTTGAAAGGGTCTATGAATAACTGGAAGCAATTAAAAGCTGTTCGTTTCTTGCTCTGCTTCACTAGAATCCCGCTAATTTATATTTTCTTGAGGGGGCATATTCGCAAACAAAATGGGTTCTCTGTAGATGCCAGAGGGATTTGTATTCCCTGGTTAACCTATCCAATGATCGATTACTTGGAAAATCTCGATACAGCCAACTGCACCATATTCGAGTTTGGCTCAGGGGCGTCTACACTTTGGTGGGCGAGAAAAGCGAAGAAGGTGGTTGCGGTAGAGATGGAAAAGGATTGGTGTGACCAAGTAAAACAGTTCCTGCCCGACAATGCCAATATCTACCATTGCCCTAACGGCGAAGACTATCTCGGTATTATAAATAGCTTTGATGCCCCTTTTGATGTAATTGTTGTTGATGGTGCAGAGAGATATCGAAGTGCTCAAAATGCTATTTCAAAGTTGTCCAATCAGGGCATTGTTATTCTAGATAACTCAGACTGGTATCCCAATACAGCTAAATTTCTGATCGAAAACGGATTTATCCAAATAGATTTTTACGGCTTTACGCCTAACAACTCTTTTCCCCACTGTTCTTCCCTATTTTTTAGAGATCCTGCTGCGTTATCAAAACGCACTCGAACCTTTAAACCCGTTATTGGAGGCAAGCTGATACCCAGTGGCGCGCTTGATGATGGATAACTGGGTAACCGGAAGAACTCTTGAGGTTTCCCTTGGGCAATATTAATGGGTTGGACTGCTAAGTGAGTAGCCTAAATTTAAGCGAGCAGCCTAAATCAGAGATGCTTGCAATGATAATTTCTGACTACCTACTTAGAAACTTTGTGGGTGCGCTATCAGATAGAGCTTTTGAGAGGTAACTTTTCTATTCCTACAAGAATCCAGCGGAGGATTATTGATAAAGATCTGTTAGCATAGGGACTTGCCAGTACATTCCGGTCTGCTGCTGGCTGCTTGGATTTTTCCCGTTTGGGCTATCCATTGTAAAAAAATAACTGCTCTTAGACTGGGCCCAGGCGTTGGATTTGGGGTAGGGGCACACTAGGAGCAAACTATTTCATGACATTTCAAACTCTCGGCCTTTCAGCCGAACTTCTTCGTGCTGTCGCCGACCAGGGCTATACCCAGCCAACTCCGATTCAGCAGCAGGCGATTCCGGTAGTTCTGCAAGGGCAGGACATTTTGGCGACGGCCCAAACTGGCACGGGTAAGACGGCTAGCTTTACCCTGCCGCTTCTAGAGCGCTTGAGCGCTCCGGTGCCAAAGAAAAATCGCCGCCATCCCCGGGCGCTCATCCTGACGCCGACTCGGGAACTGGCTGCTCAGGTGGGCGATAGCGTGAGCACCTACGGGAAGTACCTGGATCTGCGCTCAACCGTGATTTACGGAGGCGTTAGATTTGGACCTCAGATGCAGTATCTGCAGCGCGGCATCGATGTTTTGGTGGCGACACCCGGGCGGCTGCTGGATCACCTGAACCAAAAAACGCTGGATCTATCCTGCATCGAAATTTTGGTGCTGGATGAATGCGATCGCATGCTCGACATGGGCTTTATCCACGACATCCGCAAAATTTTGGCGGCAGTGCCGGCTGAGCGTCAGACCCTGATGTTCTCAGCTACATTCCCTCAGGAGATCCAAGAGCTGGCTGGCGGCCTGCTAGATCACCCTACTTTCATTGATGTAGCGCCTCGCAATACGGCCTCTGAACAGGTTGAACAGGTGGTACACCCCGTCGATCGCCATCGTAAGCGCGAACTGCTGTCTTACATGATTGGCCATCACAACTGGAAGCAGGTGCTGGTCTTTACCCGCACCAAGCATGGGGCCAACCGTCTGGCCGAGCAGCTTACCCAAGATGGCCTCAAGTCTACCGCTATCCACGGCAACAAGAGCCAGGGCGCTCGCACCCGGGCATTGGCTGACTTTAAGCGCGGTGCTGTGCGGGTTTTGGTTGCTACCGATATTGCCGCTCGGGGTCTGGACATAGACCAATTGCCCCATGTGGTCAACTTTGAGCTGCCTAACGTGCCCGAAGACTACGTACACCGCATTGGTCGTACTGGGCGAGCAGGTAATGAGGGACGGGCAGTTTCTTTGGTATGTGGCGAGGAATATCCGCTGCTAAAGAACATCGAACGGCTGCTCAAGCGCCCCCTGTCTAAGGATGTGATTCCGGGGTATGAGCCTGTTGCACCCATGCAGAGCGAGTCTGCCTCAAGCAACGCGGGTCGCCCCCAGCGTCGTCGAAGCGGGCAAGGTCAATCTCGGGGAAGCAGCTCTCCCAAGAGCGCAACCGCTTCTCAGCCCATCGCTAGGAAGGCTGCCCCTGGTGTTCGCACTCGCAAACGGCTGCACTCGGCCTAGGTTCTTTTCCTAGGTTCTTTTGTTCTTTTCTGAGAGACGCCTTTGAGCGTCTCTCAGGCTAATCTGCTATGGTGCCGATGCAGCATCGAGGGCTTGCAAAGCCTCAGCACTGAGTAGAGGCCGTAATTGGGACTGCACGTCGGCTGACTGGTTATCCCAAACCATTTTGACAAAGCCTGCCTTGCCCTGCTGACTGGCGGTGTTGAGAACGGTTGCTAGCTTTTCACAATTAGTATTCTCAGACATGGGGTACGGCCTCCGGAGGCTGTTGGGTATCTGCCCAACTTACAGGAAAAGGGGCCTACCCCAATGGGCTGCGATTTAGCTAATGAGTGAGTGAGGGCTATCGCTTAGGCGTGAATTTGGCCCTGTGATGGCTTTAAAGGCTGCTGGGTGTCAATGAAATTTTTTGGTTGTCTGCATGCAGATGAAAGGGCTCTAGCGAGAGAACCCGAGAGGTCAAACTGCGCGTAGAGGGAGATGGGGAGACTTGCGATCGCACAGCCCCAAGCCGCTCCCTGCTCCCGATAAACAACAGCTGCTACAGGTTTCCTTACTATCTGAAGAAAGCGGCCAGGTCTACTCTTTCGATTTTCTCATCCTGAATTTGAGAATTGGTCGGGAAGTTTAAAGTATGTGACCTGTTGATGACTCGGCCATCTTTACTGCTGCCCATGACCCCAAAACGCCCTATTGGGCTGGCTGTTGGTGCTTTGGTAGGGTTTAGCGCTGCTGCTGCAATCGCTGGACTTTTCATTGCTTTCAAACCTGCAAGAATTTCGCCCTCCCCATCAACCCAACAGGTAAAGCTCTATGACTTTGCCCCACCCGTCGCAATTCATCAAACGCAGGACGCAATGGCTTCGGTGACCCTTTTTAATGGCTCCCCAGAACCCTTAGAAATTGTTCTGACCAATGGCATGAACGAGCAGGTTTTGCTGCAGTTTCCACCCTGTGATGACTGCCCTACCTATGCCCCTGGGCAAACCCCGCAAACTTGTGACGCAAAGACAACCCAAGGGACTTATGTACTTGATCCCGGAGAATATGAGGTAAAAGCGGTTTTCAAAGGCCAAACCTGGGGCTTTAGAAGCCGCTGGCTGCTCTCTTCTGGCTGGGAGCATCAGCAGTGCATATTTTCGACCTATGACCCGGGAGGGCTCTGAAGTAGCGCGATCGCAAGTAAGCCAACTGACACACTAGCTTTTTTCCTTAGATCTCCGTGTCATAACAGACTTCAAAACCGCCTTCTCTCGTTTGAGTAGTTGCGTCCCTCAGCAATTAACCCCACCCATTTACGTCCCCAGGCAACTACTCCACTCATTTACATCCCCAGCATTCGTTGCGTTTCGCACAACCTCTCTAAAGCTAAGCTTCCGGATGGCAAATAAAGCAGTTTTGGGGAAACTTCATCATGCCTATCCGAAGGGTGTAGTCCTGGAGAAACAGTTCGTATCAGTGGCTTCTATGACCTAGTTGTTATCAACCCAGTTTTTGAGGGTAGAGGTGTAATAGTGCGGTACGGACTTTTCTTCTATAAGGGGGAATCGTTCCCGGCAGAGTCTACACAACTCACTTATAGGCTTAAAGCATAGCTAAGCAACCTCAACGCCCCAGCCAAAGCTGGAAGGTTGAGGTATCGATTTCGAGGATGAAATAAGTTCTTCCTTGAAAGACTGTCAGCTGAAACGTATGCCAGGAGGCGGACTTGAACCGCCGACACGAGGATTTTCAGTCCTCCTAGCCTTGAATCCCTTCAGGCGGCTCAGAGTACATATTGAAATCCAAGCGCGTCTCAGAATCGACATTAACGCTTGCTGCGAGATAATCGCAGCCCGCCAAATCAGCTGCCGACATCTGCTCGCTAATCCACTTGAAGGCTCTCTCAATCGCGTCCTGATCGAATGCAGGGCCTCTGTGAGAGATGTTGATCGTTGTTACTTTGGCCATACTCTCAATGCCGATCCTTTCCGCGTATCGTGAACTCGGTCGTTTTGTCTAAAAAACTTTTGATATCTTCAATATCCTTTACAGTTTCATCCTGAAGCCGCTTGATTTCTTCCTGAAACCTGCGGGTTCTGTGCTCGATTAGTTCCTTGTTGGCATTATACAAATAGCCCAAATGGTCATTGTTTGAAGCTTCTCGGTTGCTAAGGGTTTCAATTTTGCCATTTAGCTTTTCATGGGATATAAAAAGCTGGTTGAATCTCCCATTCAGCCAGTTGGTAATGGCTACCACAGTTCCCGCCACAGTTATTAGGCCACCCAAGAAGCCCCACAATACCGATTGAATATCAGGTGTCATCGTCAATCCATTGGTCTACAGATACAACCCAATTAGCACCCGAGTAGAGCCGAGCATACAAATTTAGCTTTATAGCCATTTGGCGAGAGGTAAAGCCCTCAGCTGCCAGGGCTTCTGAAATAGGGCAGTTTAGAACCCGATCTTCCTTATCAGACCCCACCTTACGGAATCCGTAACGGCCCGCGCCTTCGTACACAAAAGAGATTTGGAGGTAGCCAGTGCCGGGCCAGTCCCCTACCCAATCCTGCCGAATCCTAAAGAGACTGCCCCCATTGGTGAGCGTTCCCAGTGTCTTCCATTCTTTTGTGGGGGAAAACGTTCCCAATGGTTGCCAGCTCATAAAAAAAAGTCAGGGTCTGCCATTCTGGCCAATTCCTCGCACTCTATGTCCCAATAGGGAGCAAACCAGACAGGCACCCACCCACGGCAGCATAATGGAGGCGATTTCAGGGTGGTGCCCGGGGGCACAAGGTAGCCCCCAGGATTAGCAGGGTCAGGCTGGGCCTCAGAGATGCGGCCTATAAAATGCCCTGCTTCATTGAAGTGGTAGAGCTCAGGCCCCAGCCTTCTCTGGCTCAGGCGTATCAGATTTTGAATCCACAGCCGCTTTAGCAGGGGGGGCACTTCTAGCCGTGGTTTTTTTCGCCGGAGCCGGGGAAGAAGAATCGTCTGATGTCTCGGGGCGGGGTTGAGCTGGGTCAATGGTTGCGTCCTCCAAAGCGACATTGCCATTGTGAAGAATGCCAAGCCGAGTCCTTACCTTGCGTTTAGGGTTGAGGCCAGCTCGAATCTCTCTGAACATCTCTTGGTCAAAATCTTGATTGGGGTCAGCCATTAAATTCACCAATTAAAAGGACGAAAGTGGGAGATAAATCCCTTTGTCGTTGCTTGCGAAATGAATACCGGAATCGATGATGAACTCGATATTATTAACCGTTGTATCTACCCAGTCATCAGGTTCAATCCCTTGGTCTGACAAGCAATCTAAAACTTCAGACAGTCTTGTTTGACCGTTGAGAAATCCTTCAATTTTTGTTTCCCGTTCAATTAACTGAGCTAAATCGGCACGTTCATCAGCTCGATTAAAGTCGGGATCTTCACTGCAGAACGTTCTGAAAAGGTCATAAGTATCGAATTGCATCACGGCACCTAACGACTATCTACCAACACCAACAAACTCGCGGCTCAGAGAAACGCGCTTTACTTCACTGTTGGCAAACGTGGTTAGAAGCGCGGCTTTAATGTCAAGAAACGCTTCCATTTCATCGTCAGCGTCTACAGTTGCTCCGAATGGGCAGGAATAAGTATTTCCTGTGTATTTTAGATACTCCATGTTTGTCCGTTCGCTACGGGCTACCGTTGCGATGCGACTAGCATTTTGGAAAAATACAATCCTAGAGGCCCGAAAGGAAGGAAAGGTCACTAGAGATTTGGCACCCAAAGTTTCAGCGATGTCAGCTTTTGTAGTGCCACCTAGAATAGCTGGGCTGATGATCGTGAATGCTTCTGGTTTGACACGGGCCTGCACGATTTCATCAGCATCAATATGGGTAGTAAAGGGAGCAATATAGACTGTCTTGTTCAATCCGCGTGCTCCTCGGGTCCCAATTTTGCTTGGCCTAGTTGCCGCTGCCGCTTCATAAGCTTGAAGATTCGTGAAAGCCTGCTGCAATTTTGCGCCGCGTTTGATGTCAGAATATCGACGGGCCATAGAAATTCCTCAAAAAAGGTTGTCTCTATCTTGCCCAGGCTGGAACGATTGAATTTGTGGCGGAAAGTCATTGACTTTCCTGAAAAATTGAGGCGAAGAAAAAAATTAGGAAGCTAAGGCAGATGGCCATAGCCCAGTGCGATCTACTAGCGGCACTGGGTTGGTTAACCCCCAAACGTGAAGCACAGCAAATTGAAACCTCACATCTGCTATTGGCCGCTTGCGGGGCAGTCTACGCACTTCTCCGTAGACACGTTCGCGATCAGGCAGTGTTGGGTATGCTTCAACTGGTTCAAGGTTTTCCTTGTACTGGGCTTTGCTCCAGTTAGGTGTGTCGGTTTGCAGGTCTAGAACTCGGTCAATTAGCTGCCTGCCGTCACCTTCATTACGGACTAGGAGCTGCAGCTGATAGCCTTTATTTCGGTCGATGTAGCTCATCATGTGTTTGCCCTTCCGCCAGATGTAGCCGCCACCAGTACCAAAATTGACCTGTATGCGGTTGGCCATCTGGTTGGCGATCGCTGGGGTGATCGTCTCGCTGGTGTGGTTCATCAGGCGCACTGAGATCTCGCCCGTGACCGGCGCGTATTCGCTGTAGACATCGGCCTGATCTTCCTGGAAGTAGAGCATGATTTGAGGCCGATACCTTCGACTCTCCTCCACGCTGCCGGTGGGGATGCCCACGACGGGGATTTGGAATTTCTGGAGTCTGATGCGGTCGAATAGCTGCTGCCTCATTTGGGTCATGATCAGCGAGTCGCTATCCAGATGAGTGCAGGCCACTAGGAGTGAACCTCGCGGGGTGGTGATGTCGTCGTCCTGCTCGTCGCCGTCGGCGCTGCGAAACCACTCTCGGACTTCGCGGTTGAGCCACCTTCGATAAACGCTTTGGAGGTGCTCAACGTGATTGAACTCTGGGGGGACTGGCATGGCTAGGAACCTCGCTCAGTATCGGCTGGACTGATGGGGGGGCTTTGGGCACCGGCAGCCGCTAATGCTGCCTCTTCTTGAATTGGTTTGTTATCTGGCCAAGGCTCTTCCTTGAAGTCGATCACCGACTTCTGGAATGCCTGCCAGTTTTCGCCCAGCTCGCCAACCTCCTGGGTCAGCTCCAACACGTTGCTGGTGCCGGTGGCGAAGCTGCTAGCAAAATCCTCTGCCCTTTCTAGGTTCCCGGTGAGCTTGTCAAATCGGGATCTAAACCTGTTGCGGGCCTGGGGGTTTTCGCTCATCCATGGGTAGGCTCGCTCGCCGACTACACCAAATCTTTTCAGCGCGTTGCCTATCTTGCCGGTGTTTTCGGCTATCCACTCAGTCAGGTCGAGGGCGGAGTCCTGAATGCTCCGAATTGTCCAAATGACCATGCTGGCAGTTTGGACAATTCGGTTGGCCTTGAGGTAGGCTGCACGCAGCCCGTTGTAAACGTCCTCACCCAGAATGCCTTTAACAAAGTTTTGGACGGAGCCGCCCACAGCTTCTGTGACACTGATCTGGTTGCCCTGTTCGTCTTTGATAGGCACACCAGCGGCCTGAAGGGCGTTGTCGATGGCGTAGCCCAGGGTTTCGGCGATGTCTCGGCTGAGCATAGAAGCGTTGTGGAGCACGCTAACCAAGGTCAAGAGATTTATAACTTTATCCATTTTTGTTGCCTTCCATGCTGTTTCTGCGAAAGTTTGCATGGTGCCAACAAACGTTCGCATCTCAGCTATTGCCGCCAAAATTGCCGCGTTCCCTCCATTGCCTGCCGTGTTGATGTCGTCGAGCTTTTTATCTAGGGCGTTTTGATTCTGCTGTATGGCTGATTGGCCATTGAGAACAGGGCCGTTGCAGCGGCAGCTTACTTCTGGGGGGACTGGAGGAATCCATGCGGGGGGAGTAGTTGGGGGAGCAGCCGTGAAGCTGCCCGCTTTGGTCGGATTGTCAATTTTTAGCCCAGAAGGTGCCAGCGGTATTACCAGCGGCAGCGGGGGGATTGCAAAGGGGGATTGTTTTAGCGGCAACTGAGGGGGAGTGCTCGGATCGCTCACGATCCGAGTACTGATAGAGCCGTCAGCGTTCACTTTTTGCTCAACCGTGGTTCCGGTGTTGAGCGTGTATTTTTCAATGGGCGCGGGGACGTTCTCGGGGGTAGCCAGTGGCGCGGGGGTTTGGGTTGGAGTGCCATCGGGTGCCACTGGCGGCACTGGCGGCATAACCGGATCGATAGTTGGGGGAGGTGATGAGAGGGGATGCCCTGCCGGTAAAGACTCAGCCGGTAAAGGTTCTGTTTGACGCTCTGGGGTAGGTTCTGGGATTGATTTGATGGGAGATTTTAGCCCAGGCAGATCGATTGTAGGAATGGGAGCTAAACCACTTTGTAGGGCAGTTGGGTTTGCTAGTCGTTGAGTGAGAGTTGGAGGGGCTGAGGGAGCTATGAGCTCCCCTGCCGGATCGCCGCCAATGTCGGCCAAGCCATCTAATCGACTGGTTGAGAGAATTTGAGGTTCTGGATCGATTGATGGATCTGCACCTGGGGGAGTTTTATCAACGCCAAAATTATAAAAAGATTGAGGGGTGCTAGTCCCAAAAAAAATACCTGCAGTTGCCCCAGAAAAACCAATCCTTAAAGGCCCTGTCAAATTCACGACCTTAGGATCGGTTACTCCCCCCGTAAACTTAAATCCGTTGCTGAAAACGATTTCACCGGGACATTTCCAAACAACTCGATAAGGGATTCCAGGTGATTGCCCCCCAGTGAAAGGAGGGGCTGCATTAGTGGCTGCCCCTCCTGCAATTGAACCCGCGTCTATCTGGGAAGCAGCAGCCAGAGATGCGATCGCAGCTGCTGCAGCGGCAGCGGCAGCATAAGGGCCTAACCCAACCTGATTAGGCCCCCCGACCGGATGAGGCGAGAAAGGGGGGAGGTAGGTAATGCTCCCATCGGGATTTTTATAGGCTGGACTCCCCCAAGCTTGCCCTGCGGCCTCCTTATAGCTTTGGGGCAGAGCTGCCCAGTTAGCGTTTTTCGCTTGGGGGGATTGCTGCTGACTGAGAATAGCTGCTCCTGCAGCAGCGGCCACAATTGCGGTAAATGGGGCGGCGAGCGCTCCAACTCCCACAGCAGCAATTCCCCCCGCACCTTTGGAAGCAGCTGCCGTCGCAGCTGCCGTCGCTGCTGCAGCTGCAGCATTGGGAGTAGAGGCGCGGGCTGCATTGACAGCTGACTGAGCACCTCGGTAAGTAGCGCCTGGGGAATAAGCAGTGTTTAACCCGCCAGCGGCATTAGAGTAAGGGGCCTGCACCGAGTAGCCTGGGCCTGCTGCAGAATGCGGTAAGGGTCTGGGGGATGTGGGGGGCCTGCGAAAGCTCGCATTCTGCTGCTGTAATGCCTGTTGTGCTGCCCTGACAGCATTGGGCTTATAGGCTGCACCGGGTTGATAAGCACTGTTTGTTCCACCTGCCGCGTTTCCATAGCCTGCCTGCACTGAGTAACCGGCACCTGGGGCGGCTTGAGATAGGGGTCTGGGACCGGTTGGAGGGCGGCTAAAGCTTGCGTTTTGCTGCTGCAAAATGCGCTGTTGGCCTGCCAGGGAAGTAGCAATTGGGGGAGAGGGAGAAGCCGAGCCATAGGGAGGTTGCCAAGCTCCCCCTCTTCCAGGCAATGGATGATGAAAAGAGGTTGGAGGAGAAAAGGACGTAACTGGCATTAGTTGGATTTAAAGGCTGCTGGGATTGCCACCTCGCCCCAAGGCATCGCGTACGACCACAATTTTCCTCCCCCAGTTACATAAGTAGGATCTAGCCGGAGAGCGCCCCGGAAAATTAAGCGAAACGTATCATCAGCTGCTCTTACAACGCTTGCGTCGATCTCTTTTTCTAGTAAGCCACCTTGCAATTCTTGGTAAGTGTTTTTACCAAAAAGCTGTTGCGAGACTAGGATATTCCACGCCAACGACTTCTCAAGAGTGTTGATTCCGCCTGGAATATCCTGGGCAATAATGAGTGTAGCCATATATAGAGAGATAAAAGACCCTTTTAGTATTACGTCTTAGTGTGGTTTTGACACTTTGATTAAAGAGTGTAAACCGTTCTGACTGGGAACTTTAGCAATGTAGGAAATAGAATTGGGGTCAACGATGGGCGGGAAAATTGTCAACGCAGGGGGGCGTTTCTTTTACCAAAAAGACCCTGTTGACCCGTCAGCTACTCCCCCATCAGATGTTCCGCCACCGATAGCAGCGGTGGCAGCGACGGTGCCACCGCCACCGCCTCGACCTGTGTGGTATGTGGAACCACCACCACCGTTTGAAATACCGGCATCTTTGCTCTACAAGATTGATCGCTACACACACGAGCGAGCCGGGTCTGAGCGCCTGGTGCAGGCAGTGCGAGGGAAGAACCCTGACAAGTCTGGGAAGTGGTGCGCTGAGAAAGCTCTCTGGGATTTGGAGCGCGATCGCAAATAACCCCCTCACCCTCTGCCCAGTAAAAAAGCCCCCTCTAGGCAGGGGGCTTGTGTGTGACGCGGTAGGGGAAGCGTTATTTGAACCCGTTGATCGCTCCCACAGTTTGCAAATTTTCGAGCCGCTTGCCACAGGCCAACGACCACTCTAGACCCATCATTTCACTGAGCTTTCCAATGGTGGTGAGAGTGTAGACAGACGACTGCTGCAGAGTCAGCAAAATCTCATAAAGTTGCCGCTGACCTGGTGACAGCTCCCCGGTGTAGTGCGGATCTACCCAGAGGTAGTAGCAGTCTTCTAGCGCTCCTTCCGTCTCGCCTCCACTCAAGACGATTTTCCCAAGGCTAGCGCTCTCATTGACCTCCTTTAGATGCTCTGCCAGCCCCTCATCCTTCACCACATACCCAGAGTCAACCTCTAGATAGGTTTGCAAATTTTCAAGGTTGTTGTGGCGCGTATACATGCCATTCTCCTTTGATGAGTTGTTGCTACCGCCACCATGGCGATGTGGGCTGCTCGTCGGCTTCGTGGTCGCTGAGGTCTAGCTCTCTATCATGATTGTCCTCGAGATCTTCGCCTGTGTCTTCGTAGTCGCTGAGGTCTAGCTCTCTATCATGATTGTCTTCGAGATCTTCGCCCTCGTTAACGACTCGGGCCGAACGGTAGCGATGCTGGTTGTGGTCACGCCGCTCGTAATCCCTTTCCTTCTCAGCTTGGCTGAACCAAGGGGTACTTTCGTCATAATCAAGTTTACACCCTGCTTCTTTGAGGGCCTTTTCAGCTTTCCTCACGGCACTAGTCGGAATTTCAGCCACCCAATGATCACCTTTGTCGTTGCTGATTTCGATCAGGCTGCGGTCGTCTTTCTTAAACCGGCTCATTACCGTTCCTCCGTGGTGTATCGGGTTGCTGTTTTGCCTGAGTAGTGGATGACCACCCAGATAGAGTCATCGCCCTGGAGGGCGTAGTAGTCAGCGGTTTCGGTGCGGTGGCTAGGAAAGCCAAATGTCCCCTTGACGTCCTCATAGCTCTGGGGCCAGGCCAGCCCCTTGAGAGCGGCAAGTTGCCGGGTTGAGAGGCTACCTTTGACTCCGTACTGCTGGCCACCGGGGGCATAGTCGGCAATCTCGGGCGGGTTGGCGATCGCAACCCCATCGCTGTAGAGCAGGTCATACATTTGCTGCTCGGTGCAGGCCGCAAAAAAGAGCTGTCCCAAAAGGGCGATCGCAAGTCCCCCACCTGATCTGAGTCTTGGGCTCATATGTCACCTTCCTCAAACTTGGGTGAATCCTTCAGAGCGGCAATTAGAGCGTCGGCACAGGCTACAGCCTTCTCTGCGTAATAGTTCTCTTGAACCGTGGAGGCATTTACAGTCAGCGCATGAAGTGCGATCGCAGCAAAAACCTCCCGCTTGGTCAGACCTAGCGTGTAGTACTTCGATATATCAATAGGAAAGGCTGAATCAGATTTATCAGTCATCGCCCGCGCCCCCTGAGAGTTGCCCAGATGAATCGGATAACTTTCCCAGGGTATTGATCTCCTCAGCGAGATCCGCCAGGTCATCGATCTCAGCGTTTTGGATGTGGGCCAGTACATCTGTTTTAATGCGGTACTCATCAGAGCGGCGGTGGAACTGCTCGATGCGCTTTTGGCTCTGGCGCTTGAGATGCCTGACCTGCTGTAGCTCCTGCTCCTGCTGAGCCTCTGCCAGCTCCATGCCCTGCTCGATCTGATCGAGAAAGCCGGTTAGCCCAGCCATGAACTCACGAGGATTGCTTAGAGCTGAGCGAGTGCGGTCAGTTCGGAACTGCTCTAGGCTGGCGGCGGCCTGCCCCACGTGCAGGGTCATATCGCTGCGGTGGTTGCCTTCTTCGACCGTGACCTGGGGAACAGCCTCTTTACCAAACTCCTTGAGTAACCGGGCCTGAGCTTCGTAGTCGAGGCCGTTGGAGGTATCGAGGCCTAAAGTTTTGCAGCGGTCGTAAAGCGTCGAGCGGGGAATGTCGTGCTGTTTAGCGAATGCGTGGATAGATGTCATGGGATGCCTCTAAACGTTGGTGTATAAGGGTTCGGATGCTTTTCGGACGGTTTTTAGTCCGAGAGACGTCCGAGAGACGTCCGAACCCGCGCGAATCAATGGCCGGAGTCGTCCGGGTAAAGTGGCTGAATGCCGTCCCAGCACTGGAACCAGGCCCGCTTAACGATCGCCTGGTCGGTGGGTGACCAAGGAACCGGTTTATAAGCGAGAACGATCGCAGCATCTTGGGCCAGCTCAGGGTCAACGCCGCGTTGGATCAGATGGCGAGCAAACTCCCTCGCTTTGCTCGCTGGGGGTAATTCAGAGGATGTGTTCAGCCAAACGGAAGCGACCCCCGACGCGGGGGGTGTTGATGCGGGTAGCATTGAGGTAACTCCTTTTTTTACGGAAGGGGACTAAGGACCGGGGGGAAATGCTTTGTCAGGGCGTCCTCCCGGTTTTATGTTCCAGCGAAGTTATCAGGCATCTCATCCAGAGACTTGTTCAGCATTTTGCATAAAAGCTTTGTCTGACCAAGCGTTAGACGAGCTTCAATCTTGCCTCTTTCCCAATTGCGGACGGTTTGCTCGGTGACTCCGAGAGCGTCCGCAATTGCTTTCTGTGTCAATCCAGCTTCTAGGCGAAGGGACACGAACTTCGACTCCAAATTGGGCTCATCTTTTTTAGACATCTTACCTCAAAGAAATTCAGCCCACAAAATTTTTGAGGTAAGATCCCTTTAACCTCACAAAATCTTGAGGGTGGACACCCACGCGGGGCCAGCCTCCTACAGCAACCCCGCGTGGGTACTCCCAATTCTCTCAGGGGCTTCACATCCCCTCACATCATCAGCAACCGTGATTAGCAAACAAGCTCAGAGACGGCCTATGTATCAAATCACACATCGAAGTCCCAAACCGGAAGTTGGGGGAGGTAAGCCGTGCCGATCTTAGGAAGCGTTAAAGAAGACTCCCCTTTGTTCGGCATCCTGGGGCGACAAGTTCCTCTGGTTCATCCGCTAGCGATTCGCCCCAGAGATGAAGCAGCACCACTCTGTTACCTAGTGGCTGGCCACCAGCTCGAGCCTGAGCAGGTAGAAGCGCTCGCTCAGCATCTCCATGAGATATGGCAATCAGAACTCACTCTTGAGGAAGCACGGGCCTACATCACAGACCCGACCGGCACGCCGATCAAATGTGAGCACTTTTGTGGCCGGAGCTTCACCGGCAAAGAAGCCATGCTGCTGCTGTAACCAAACAAATAGGCCCCCACCTAACCACAGGTGAGGGCCTTCATTTTTGAACTAGTTTGAGCACCGAAATGGAACCGTTACCGCAATCTTTAATAGGGCAACGTTTTTGCGAGACATTCAGCTATCGCTGGATGTGCATCGAAGGTAGCACAGAAAATGCTGCCAAAACAGACTGGAGAACGATCACCAAATACCCCCTCAAGCCTCGTGTCTTTTGGGCCAAACACCAGGATGCAGGGCAGCAGGTAGGGGTTCGCTTTGATAAAGACACCCGCTATGCGGTCATCGACATCGATGCTGGGTCAGCAATCCTTAACCAGATCCCTCTGCTGCGAGCAGCGCTAGAGACGATCGGCATCGTTCGCACCGTCCCCCTCCGCAGCAGCTGGAGCGGGGGCCTTCACCTCTACATACCCCTGCCAGCGCCGGTGAGCACCTTTGGTTTAGCCTGCGCTCTAAGGCAATGCCTAGAGAGTCAGGGCTTTGAAATCAAAGACGGCCAGCTTGAAATCTTCCCCAATATCAAAGCCTTTGGTGCTTTTTGGGAAGGCAAGTTTACCGAGTACAAGGCTCATCGGCTTCCCCTGCAGCCTGGCTCCGGCAGCTGCCTCCTCACCGAAGACCTGCAGCCGATCGGCGGCGACCTAGAGCGCTTTTTCTATGCGTGGGATGTGGCAGCGCTCTGTCAGGACATGGACGAGCTGCACCAGGCCCTGAGCATCGCCCGAGACAACCGGCGACGGCGGCCACGACGGCGAGCAGTCGGCCCTGTCGAGGAGTGGAAAAACGAGCTTGAGCTTGAGATATCTGAGGGCTGGACAGGCCACGGCCAAACCAACAGCTTGCTTAAGAGCATCGCCTGCTATGGGCACGTCTTCGAGCGCCTGGAGGGAGCATCGCTGCGCGAGTACACCGAGCGCATCGCCACCAGCAGGCCCGGGTTCGAGCGTTGGTGTCAGCACCACCACGACATCACGATGCGCTGCAAAGTCTGGGCAGCTGCCGTTCAGAAATACTACTGGCCCCTGGGAACCGAGCCAAAACGCGATCGCAGCTTAGGGAGGTTTATGAGCGCAATCAACCGACGACGGCAGGAGGATGCGTGCGATCGCATCTCTGCCGCTTACGAGCAATTGAGAGCGGTAGGCCTGCCCGAACAGATCCGGGAGTTGGCCAAACGGCTAACTCAACATGCCAAGTGTAGCATGGCCACCCTTTATAAGCACCTCGACCTTTGGCACCCCGAGCACTCGGTCTGTAACACCCCTCCAACCCCCACCACAAGCGCCACAGACAGCCCTAGCGATCGCCCTATACCCTCACCCATCCAAACGGCTGAAACGCTTGCAAATCAGGGTGTTACACCTCGGGGGGGAAAATATGAAGGGTGTAGCGCTGAAACTTCTCATTTAAAAAATTTATCTCCGGGGGGAAGAGGGAGGGGACGCGGGGAGGGAGAAGGGTTTTCCACAGGAGCAGCACCCACATGAATCCAGACCCACCTATCGACATTTCCCCGATGCTCGCTGAGATTCAGGTGAGCTTCACCCGCCTAGAAAGACTGGCCCCGACAGAAGGCCCCTGGAGCTGGCAACATCCAACCCTTCGCCGGTGGATGGAGCAGAACGGGTTCCAAAGTCACAACCAACTGCTGGACAACCCAGCAGCGACCCATATAGTGCTTCAAAGCCTGCGAGCGAAAATCCGCAAGACTCAAGACCAGGTCGAGCAGCTCGATCTGCCCATCGTCACCAGCCCCCACTGGGGCGCATGGGTAGATCCATCAACGGAGGTAAGTCATGGCTAAGAAATCCCAAATCAAGCTTGACTTGGCTAAAGCTGAAGAAGTTGCACGTCAGGCCATCCTCGACTGGGCTGATCAAGGCTGGCCTATTTGGGAACTGGACGATGACGGCCACCCTATCCCAGAGGATGTGGGCTGTGTCAGACATTGGGCAGGGATTGGCGATGTCGAAGTAGTTAGCTGCTGCCATGAACCTGATGAGGATGAGCGCATTGATGCAGTTCTGTACATGAGCTTTGAAGTAGAAGCCAAAGTTGATCGCTGGGAGAACGGCAATCGGTTTGAAGAAGACGACTACAGCCAAACGTTCTTAGAAACCATCAGAGTTTGGGTTGGCTTTGACGGCGAAGATTACTGGTTTTCTGACTCAGAGACTATAGAGCAGGAGGAGGTGGACAATGAGTAAGCCACCCCAAAACAGCACCAAAGACAGGTTGATGGCCTATCCCAAGGAAGTGCTGATCGACCATTTTCTGGATTGCTCTTTTATGTGGCAGCTCGATTGGAACCGGCTTGATTTTGAAGCCAACCGACACAAAATCAGACGGCTCCTGGACAAGTCTCGCCAACTTCTAGAGGAATCCAAAACTCAAAGAGGTTCTAAGTGGCTAGCGACTCAGGAAAAGCTCGATGCAGTTGATAAGCGCCTAGACAAGCTGCAGGAAGCTAACAACAAACTTCTGGGCTTAGACAGGGAGGTGAGCCAGGGTGTGAACCAATAGGCCGTGAACAGAAAGATCACCCCCCATAAATGCCTTGAGCTGTGGCAGCTCTACGCCACCTTTCGCCGCCCCCAAATTGCTCCCAGCACCTACCAGCGCGACTACATCAAATTCCAACGCCGCTTAGAACGGCTCAAGAAACAAGCCCCCCACCTGTCCAGCTCCATCGAAATCCGAGATTGGCTACTCGCCAACTACAGCGCCGAAACCAGCCGTCGAACAATTGTCCAATTGAAGGCATGTTGCCAGTGGGCCATGGAATCATCACTACTCAAAGACAACCCCTTTCAGGGCCTACAGCGGCACATCCAGCCCGCTAAGCCCACAGAAAATGCTTACGCCAGCTTCACTGCCGAGGAACGCGATCACGTCATTCTCGCCTTTGATTTGCTCAACCCCTACTATTCCGATTGGGTCCGGTTTTTGTTCTGGACTGGCTGCAGGCCAGAAGAGGCCCGCGCCCTCAGGTGGGCTGACCATATCGCTCCTGACTACCGTGAAATCTTATTCACAGAGGCGTGGCCCTGCGACTGCTCAGCTCCCCAAAAGACCAAAAACTATCAAACTACCCGCTTCCCAGTTAACGACCGCCTGCGGCATTTGCTGACCAGCATGGCCCGCACGAGCGACTATGTATTTCCCGGCCAATCAGGAGGGCCATTTGATTACCACAATTTTCAAACCCGCTACTGGAAACCCCTAGTTCACCAGCTCAAAGACGAGGGCCAAATCGCCTTCTACTTGACCCAATACCACTGCCGACATACCTGGATCACCCTAGCGCTGGAGCACCTCACCCCCCAGGACGTCAGCTACCTCGCTCGCGTGTCCGTGCCAGTGCTCTATAAGCACTATGTTGGCCGTGGCCGCCGAATCATCATCCCCGAATTCTGACCGTACTACAAATGGGGGTGGACTACATTTGGACTAAAACCCCGTGATTGGCACACTACTTTTGACCGTAATCTTCGTGTGACAACAGGCTTCAAACCCGCATTCTCTCGTTTGAGTAGTTGCGTTCCTCAGCAACTACTCAGGGCTATACTCATTCCATCCCCAGACAGCAGACTTAATTGAAAAGCTTTTCAGGGAATATGAATTCTAATTTTGATCAAAATACAGCTTATGCAACCCAATTAATGTTTTTTAACGTTCTGGAGCTTTTAGTAGACTTGGTGAATATTCCAGCACTTCATAAGAATTACCGAAAGCATAACCACCCAGCCTATCAGATGTGGAGGGAATATTGGGATATCGTTATTGGTATGGGAAATCTTCCCCAACCCATTAATCCAGAGGAACATGCTCGTCACGCAAAAATTCTTCTTGATGCGAACCTACTATCTCTTTGTAGTGGCGGGAAAGCTTTTGGAAATATAGGAACTAATACCTTGGGAGACTTTGCCAAGTATGGTGATGATAAAGTTCTTAAGAAGATAAAGTCAAGAGTCAACGACTCCAACCAATTTGAAGACTTAATGACTGAGCTTATCCACGCAGCCTGGTATATCTTAAATCAGCACCAAGTCTGCCCGTTTGAGGAGGAAGGCTTTCCAGATTTTAAAGTAACTCTACATGAATCAGGACATTCGTATCTGGTAGATTGCAAGAGAATCAACTCATCCTCTGGGGACAACAGATATAAATCTGTGATTGAGAAAGCCAATAAGCAATTCAAGAAATTCAATAGAGAGACAGGCAGAAATTTGCCTGGAATGATTTTGCTAGACCTCTCAAGTAAAATTGGAGTCTTAAAAAGGAACTTATCAGACGAGCCACCAGAAGAAGTAGATACTGCTTGCAATGCCCTCAACCCGCACATAAGACACTTCAATTCCGCGGTAGGCGGAATTTTAGTTGTGTGGGAAGAAAGCATAGTCTTGGGAGAGGAAAACCTTTACAAGCATGGAACAATGGTTAACTTTAATAGAAGAAGTTTACTGCTTAGGCATCAAAATCCTGAGGTCGAACTACCAAGCGAATTAGATGGGATGGGTTTACATTCTTGGTCTTCTGGTGTTTGGGTTAATAGCCGAATACTAACATCTGAGGAATTGGAGATGAGGAGTTTAATGACTTTTGATAATTACCAGTGGATTGATTCCCAGATTAATTCCCAAATTAATCTCCATGCCATTCCTGCTACTGCGTATAAGGAACACTACCAAAATATCACCCTTCATGTTGAGCCTTACTAGAACTAAATTTTAGTTAAGCTGTAGCTTGCAAAAGGTTCTTAAACAAAGCTCAAGGTGAGAACGTGCTCGCTATGTAATCATGCAGCGCTTCCTGCAAGTGCTCATAATCATGATGCTTCACTCCGCTAAAGAAGTAAGTTGCTCTTATTCAAAGACTATTGAATACCCCTTAAACAGAGATATCTTATGCGACTCAGAAAGAGAGAGTCGCCATTTTACGAGAATGGCGATCTCTGAAACGTATGCCAGGAGGCGGACTTGAACCGCCGACACGAGGATTTTCAGTCCTCTGCTCTACCAACTGAGCTATCCCGGCTTGGCCTGTTTTTGGCGCTTCATTAAGATAGCAATGTGTGGGATCAAATGACAAGAGCACGCCGAAACTTTTTTTCGCTAGGCCAGATGTGGGTTTTCCTTGCCGCACCTGGCCAACATCCCTCAACGCAAGCAGCTCTACTGCACCTCTCTCAACCGAGCCACCTTCAGCTGAAACTGGCCTGTGCCCTGTCCGGCATAGGAGCGCACTCGTACCGTGTACATGCCACTCTCATTGATGCGGGCAAATAGCAGGGAGTTTGTGGTGCCATCGGGGCCATCATCGTTTTCTCCAACGGTGCTGCCGTCCTTGTTCATCAAGGTCACCAGAGTATCAAACTGATCTGATATTAGATCTATGGCAACTTGGTCGCCGCTCTCTAGGTAGACAGTGTAGTCTCGGGCAAAGCCGCCAAAGCCTGTTGGAATATCTTTTTCCGACAACGTGTCTGTAACTTCGCGGCTGTTGGGTAGAGCTATGGGCGAGTAAATCTCAGCTCTAACTGCTACGGATGTCAGAGTGACTGCTGCCAGGGTTGCCGGAAAGATACAGAGGCGACGCAACAATAGGGTTCCTTGCATAAAAGATGACCGATTAAAACTGTCTAAGCATTTGTTTGTGGTCATTATGGCCTAGTTTGCCGAGGCTAAGAGAATAACTCTGGAAGACTGTTAGATTTCTCAGTACGGCTCAGTGTGGATTTAAGAGGAAGGCGCGTCTGGCTTGTAATAATCCTCTGCGCTGGGGGGTTGGGAGGCAGCCTGCCGGTTGATGCATCCTGCCTTATCGACATAGCGGCAAACCCGCGCATAGAGTTTAGATCGGGTGCCGGCTGGCCCGGCGGAGAAGATGACTCGGTCTCCCCCAACGACACCCACCATAATCTTGACGCCGCATACAGGGCAGGTTTGGGTAGCAGGCATAGGCTTTTCTCCAATCAAAACATCGTTAACTCTGAGCTTTGGCCACAGAGAACTTATAGGTAAAATCCTATGATGGCGGGGGATGTTTGCCCAATGTCTCTAGCCCGCTATCTTGGAATCAATGCCTGCTGAGGAGCCGCTATGCAGCCTGATGATTCAGCTTTTTCGGAAAACCCGTCTAGCCCTGAACGTAACCTAGGCCCGAAAAATAACCCGAACCCGGACAATAGACTAGGCCCGAAAAATGAACTGGGCTGTGAGGAAGCACGAAAGCCTGCTGCTGGCAGAGTTCCCTATCGACGGCGAGAGCTGCCTGTGGTGGATCGGGTGCTGCTGTTTTTATCGGATATGGGTGCGCTGTGGCGGCGGGGACTGCGGGGGGTGCGATCGCAACTGCCCCCCAACTGGCAGGCGCAGCTACCCGACGAAATCCTTACGGCCATCTTTTTGGGGGTGCTGTTTCTGCTGCTGGCCCTTTGGAACCCTCTGGGCGGCGCTCAACCCGCGACAGTAACTGAGCCAGCAAGTGAGCCAGCAGCTTCTGATACGGCCTCTGGGGCGGCTTCTGGGGCGACCGAGGAGGCTCTGGAAGTCTCCCCAGAGCAGTCCTTAATTGCCGATATTCAAGAGCAGGTTGCCGACATCACTCAGACCTATGCTGCTGGCCTAATTCAGTCGGTGCAGGCTAACTTTCAGCAAGGGTCATTGCGGGTTGATCTGGGACCAGAGTGGTATGACCTAGTGCGATCGCAGCAAGAACAGCTGGCCCAGGATCTCTATCAGCGAGCCCAAGAACTGACTTTCAGCAAGCTATACCTGTTCGCTGGCGAGGCAACGCTAGTAGCCCGCGATCCGGTTGTGGGATCCCGAATGGTTATTTTGCAGCGATCTCTTAACTCAGGCCTGACTAATTAGAATCTCGGGGTACCAGCCTGCCGCTATCGCTGACTTGGTAAGCCTCGCCGATGTAGCCCGTGTGGTTATAAAGAATTTGGTGAGTTAGCTGATCTAGTCTATTGCTGTCGCCCATTTTAGGCCGGTGGTAGGCTTTGATGGCCGCTTCAATACCCAGTTCTGAGATGCGATTGTGAAGCACTTCATCATTGCTGCCCAGATAGGCATTGCGAGCAATTGGGTCTTGCCAAAACGTCATCAGTACCGAGTAGGGAATGCCGCCCAGAGTAACTAGATTAGTTGCAAATAAAACTGCCCAAACGGCTCCCAAAAACGAAGCTCCCAGCAGGGTCGTCAGGACAACCGGGAGTTTGGGCTTTGGCTGCTTAGGAATAGGGGGAACGTAACCCATCTTTAAAACAGTATTTCCGATCAGTGTTTTCGTTTGGTGTTTCGTGAAGCCAATGACCGCTTTTGAGCCAGGGCAACAGAACCTTTGTGCCAAGAAAAACTGGACACGGGCCTGATACTTTTCCTGGCCATAACTGTATCTTGATTCCGGGTAATTACGCAAAATTTCTAGTGCCCCAGAATCAGGCAGAAAAATCTGCGTAAATTCCCGCTTGCTGGGGCTTTTGTCGATCCTGCTGCTGCCTTGATCTCGTCAGGATTTCATTTCGGTTCATAGAAACTTTAAACAGGCGGCAGCATACCCAGGGTGAGGTTGGCGGTGAGCCACTTCCCTTACCATTGCTGGATAGACTGCCTGAATGGGACTACGAGGTAGGCGTGTAGGGGCCAGTTTTGTCCGCAGCGGCAGAAAACGGCTGCATCACTTGCCAAAGAGCATCGGGAGAATCTACCTGAAAAGCTTGGATGCCGATGCTTCTAGCGACTTCTACGTTGCGCCTGCCGTCGTCGAAAAAGACGATGTTTTCGGGGTCTGTTCCTAAGGCTTTGATGACATGGTGAAAAATCTGCTCGTCAGGCTTCATCAGGCCGATCTGAAAAGAGAGAAACAGTTGATCAAAAGGGTCGAAAAAGCCATACCGGGACTGGAGCTTTTCGTAATGGGCTGGGTTGGTATTGGATAGCAGAGATAGGTGAAAGTCTTGCTTGAGCGCTGCCAAAACAGTCTGACAGTTTGGCATGGGCGCTTGCACAACCTGCAGAAATTCACTCATAAGATGCTCTGCAGAGACTGATAAGTCAAACTCTGCGATGAATGCCTGGGCAAACTCGGCAAAATCGATTTGGCCAGTTTCAAAGGCGAGGGTGCTGGCTGCGGTAACCCACAGGTGGTGCAGTTCATCTAGAGAAATTGGCTGGCCCAGCAGAGCTGCTACCCGCTGCTGCCATTCGATCTGCACTAAAACTCCGCCCATATCCGATACGATGTGGCTCACCATCCGGCCTTGCCTCCAGCGTTGTGGCTCTCTGCACACTCTAACGGGCAGAATCTATTTCGTCTGCTGTATGGCCCTTGAGAAGGCCAGCAACCCAGCTACAGGTGAGCAGACCTACGCCCTTAGAGAGAGTAGGCCTGCCCTGCTCCAGGGGCACAGTGCTGGGTTAGCGCAGCTCAGCGAGAACTTTACCCATTGTCTCTAGCAGCGTGTCTACGTTTTCTGGATTGCTGTTGTAGCCCATCAGGCCAACGCGCCAGACTTTTCCGGCTAGGTCGCCTAGGCCGCCGCCCACTTCGATGTTGTAGTCGTTTAGCAAAGTGCGGCTAACGGCTTTGGCGTCGATGCCGTCGGGCACTCGTACCGTGGTCAGGGTCGGCAGCCGCAGATCTCGATCGACGTGGCAGTTTAGCCCCAAATCTTGCAGGCCATCCCAGAGCTTTTCCGCGGTTTGCTGGTGGCGCTGCCAGCGGGCGGCCAGCCCTTCTTCTGCTACTAGCCTCAAGGCTTCTCGAATGGCGTAGGTCATGTTGACTGGGGCCGTGTGGTGATAGACCCTGTCCGATCCCCAGTATTTCTTCAGCAGTGAGGCATCTAGGTACCAGTTGGCAACGGGGGTTTGGCGACGATCTAGCTTTGCGATCGCACGCTCGTTCATGGTGAACGGCGACATTCCTGGCGGGCAGCTCAACCCTTTTTGGCTGCAGCTATAGGCTAAGTCAACCTTCCAATCGTCTAGATAAATTGGCACCCCGCCCAGGCTGGTCACCGTATCGACAATCAGCAAACAGTCAAACTCCCGGCACAGGTCGCCTATGCCCTCCAGCGGCTGGCGTACCCCAGTTGATGTCTCGGCATGTACCAATGCCAGCACCTGGGGCCGGTGCTGCTCCATCGCCGCTCGCAGCTCGACCAGGGTAAATGCCTCACCCCAAGGCCGGGTAATCGTGCTGACCGCCGCCCCGTAACGACCGGCCATATCGACTAGACGATGGCCAAAATAGCCCTTCACGCCCACCAGTACCCGATCGCCCGGTTCAACAACATTGGCTAGCGTGGCCTCCATCGCTGCCGACCCTGTTCCTGGCACCGGATAGGTCATCTGGTTATCGGTCTGCCAGGCGTAGCGCAACAGCTCCTGTACCTCATCCATCAGCTTCAGATAGGCCGGATCGAGGTGGCCAATGGGCTGACGGTTCATTGCTGCGAGCACGGTGGGATCGGCGTTGGAGGGGCCAGGCCCTAGCAGCAGGCGCTCAGGCACTGTCAGTGGTGCTAGGGGCAGGTGATGGGCTTCATTAACTGCCCGATTGGATACAGAAAAGGCTGTTGTCATAGCTAAAAATAAACTGCAGGTTTAAGGTCAGGTTCCCCCTATTCTCTAACGCCGGGGGGACAGGCTGCTGGCGGCACTGGCAAAACCCCTGGTGGGTGGCGGGTGTAGTCTAACCCTGGCTGTAGCGCCTAGATCTGCTGGGGCAGCCAGACTAAAAAGACTGTGCCTGCCGCTTTGGCTTGGGCTAAGCTCTCTGGCACTAAGCCGCTGGTGCTGGCCGGGCTAAACAGCGTGATGTGGCCGCCCATTTCTTGGATTAAATCGTGTGCGATCGCAAGTCCCAAGCCTGTTCCCGGAGTTGTGCCTGCTGCCTGCACCCCGCGATAGTGCCGCTCAAAGATTCGGGCCTGATCGCTTTGGGGAATGCCCGGCCCAGTGTCGCCAATGGCAATACCTTGATAGGTTCGCTCTGCCTCTTCCTGAAATAAACCAGCCAAAAGCCACACAGCTGCGCCCTTTGGAGAATACTTCAGAGCGTTGTCCAGCAAATTGCTCACAACCTCACGCAAGGCCCCTTTATCGCCCCACACGGCAGGCAAGTTCTCTGGAATTGCCGCGCAGACACGAATTTGCTTGTCTTCGGCAACAGCATTAGCAGAAATTAACAGCGGCTTTAGAACGTCAGCCCACTGCAAGGGAGCCGTTCTCAGAGCTGTGCCCAGAGTCGCGCTGGGCAAACTTCGTGCTGGTTCATCGCCCTCTTCGCCATCTTGGAAGCGGGGATAGCTCTCCTCTGTAGCAGCCCCCTCTAGCGACAGCGGCAGCGGCAGTGGGGCCGCTGCTGGCAGCGCCAAAACAGCATTCTCAGGCGGGTGCTCACTCGCCTCTAGGTCGGCATCCCCTACAGCGACGGCATCATCAAAATTCTGAATCAGGTCCTGCAGCCGCTCACTTTCTCGCACAATCCCCTCAGCGATGGACTGATTGACATCACCTGCCTGGATGCGCTTAAGCAGCAGCTTGCCAAAAGTTCGCATGGCAGTCAGCGGATTGCGAAACTGATGTAGCAGATCGTGAAAGGTTTCTGACTGGTAGCTCTGAGTCAGCTGCTTACGCTGCAGCCGCTGCTCTAGCCACTGCCCACGCTGGTCCATTACTCTAGCTAGAGTCAGCGTATCGGCAATGCGCTCAGCCTGCTGCCGCTCCTCCACCTGCCAGGGATGCCCGTCTCGTGTGCTCACCAACACACCCAAAACTAGACCCTCATGGGCCATAGGGAGCACCAGCTGATGCTCAGAAGCTAGATCCGAGGCCTGCGCCTGAAACTTAGGTTCACTGGCTCCGCAGCTCGTGCTTAGCCTCAAAGTAAAGTTCTCCTGCGACTTCTCAGGTATTGACCCAGCAGGCATCGGCCAACTAGGAGGAGTCTCTATTGGCTCAAGCTGCTCAGGGTCAGGCAACTCTGCTCCCGGCAGCAGTTTTACTCCCGTCGCCTGCTGCCAATCTGCAGCACTCCAGCTTGGGGGCAGCTCTGGGTGGGCAACCACAGGCACCAGTGTAGGGCTGGGGTGGTCTGCCGTTCGCTCGGTCAGATAAATAACGGTCGAGGTCGCTCCCAGGGATTGGGTCAGGAGCGCCACCTGAGATCGGCAAAGGGCAACAAATTCAGAGCTGGCAGGCAAAATCATCAACAGCGATTGACGGACAAGTAACTATAAAAAAATAAATTTTTGTCAAATTTTTAACGTTTTGTTCAAGCAATCCCCCTCAAAATGCCTGCTAAAGTGGCTCAAAACAAGGCTTGTAAAGGGTTATCTCAACATTTTTAAGAGAAGTTGAAATTCTTATTTTGACCCGATATACTTTCCTGGGTTCATAAAATTTGTAACCACCACTACATCTGAAATTAAATATTCTGAGTAGCAACACGAGAGGAGGTAGGCGGTTTGGCACGGAGACGTAAGCGTAAGAGTCGGCGGCGGCTAGAGGGACGTCGAATTTTAGAGGCTGTCCCTCAGTATAGTATCGAGAGTGGCAATGAAAAACCGGTGACTGCCGCGCGTAACTTCATTCATTCCGAGGGTATCGCACCCCCGGCACTGCTTTTAGTTAAGCGCAATGAGCACACCACTGACCGCTATTTTTGGGCAGAGAAAGGCCTGTTTGGCGCGCAGTACGTTGAGGAAAACCACTTCCTTTTTCCTAGCCTGCGCGTTCTTCTAGGAGAAGAAGAAGATCTGCCCATCATGGGAGGCTCTAGCCGTTAATTGACGGTCTGTATGAACCCGCGCAAGGGATGGTTTCTTAGCTGAAACCATCCCTTTGTGTTTTCTAAGGTTAGAGCAACCTCTTGGGTTCTGAGGAGATATGCTTAGCGAGCAAGCCTAAAGAGACAGAGCCTGCTTCAGGGCAGCTAACTCATCCCGGTGGGCAACCACCGTCATTTTGCTATGGCTAGCCGCATCGAGGGCCTCTGGCTCAACCTTCATCAGCACCTGCTCTTCTCGGCCCGCCCGTCGCCAGTAAAAAAGCCCGGCCCCAGGGGCTGCTAGCAGTAAAACGGAAAAAAGAGAGCCGTAGTCGGGCAGGAGAATTGCTAGCACCAGCGCTAAGCAGCTTGCTCCAATTGCCGCCATGCTCGATAGAAAAATGGCCAAAAAGAGGCTGGGTCGAACAAAGCCTTTAAAGGTGATTTGATGGGCTGCTAAATTGCTGTCAGCAACCTGGTAGGCCCGGCTTTCAAAGTAGGTTTGCAGGTCGCTTTGCAGCGTCTCAGGCGTTTTTGCCACTGTTACTTGCAGGGTTTCGGTGCGATCCTTGGTAGCAGCTCGAATAAAGAAAAATAACCCCACCATGAGCAGCAGGGTCAGGAGAAAAGTTGAGGATAGGACGGTATTGGTCACCTGACGTGGCTACCTTGTATCGAGTACATTTCTAGCCTACGCAAGAATGACTGCTTCAGGTAGTTATGGCAAGTAAAGAGGCCGGGAAATGGGCGAGATAAGCCTGATTCATCAGGCTGAAGCCATTACTTCAATTACCCTGCCCCCCCTTACCGCTAGGGTGATGCCAGCACGCGATCAGCCTCAAAGACGACCTCCCGGCACCGCTTCCCCATATATCTCTCCCACAGTTCGGCCAGTTCCTCTGACTGGAGCCGCCAGTCGGGGTTGAGTCGATACATCCGTCTTGGTCGGCCGCGCCCTTCCACCTTCTTCCAATAACCGTCAATTGCTTTCTCGTCCTCCAGGAACTTAAGCGCACCGTAGAGAACCGTATCTGATAGACGGTAGTCAGTATACTTTTGGGCCAGTACTTGAATGAGCTCGGTGCCGTAGGAGTCTTGCTGCAAGAGCACAGCCAAAACATAGCAAACCGCCAGTTCTTTGTTTAAATAAATCGGGGGTGGGTCCTCGAAGAACTGATAAATATCTTCAAATTTCATAGGATTGCTCCAAATGTTTTTTTGCTGTGTCTCGCTATCTGGATCGAGGCAAGATGCCTGCTCCATTGGCGAAAACCGATTATTACCATTTGAAAAAATCAGTTCCTGCTCAATTCCCCTAGGGGTAAGTCATAGAAGACTTACAGCCAGAACAAGTCGCCAATCTCAGCAGAAACCGACAGAGCAAAAGATGCCCTGAGTCCCCCAAAAAACGGAAAGGCAATCAACACTTAAATGTGTGAGTCAATTCTAAACACATCCGATCCGTTTAGCGGATAACTGGGTGTATATGGTAACTATCTGCAAATTTTTTTAGAGTTTGTTAAATTTCTGCCGACAGAGATAATTTAATTCTCCTGAAATTGGCTGCTTAATCTGCATCCAGCAGCCCCGGAAACGACAGAATGGGGCCTGTTTCGAAGATCACAACACCATTACGAGTGGCTAACAGCTCAATTTGAATCGGCCCCGTTGTAAAGATAGGGCTGGCAGCAATGGTCTGAAGTTCCAGCGGTTGCCCGTAGGTTTTGACCGATTCTAGGAAACTCAGTAGGCTTTCTGTGCGATTGTCAGCGATTTGTACAGCGGTGCCGACAATGCCATCTTGGCGAGCTCGAAATTGGGTGGCCGCAATCAACAGGTTCAGCCGTTCTACCAGTTCACGGTCAGTTGCCCCGGCATTTTCTAGCTGGGTGCTGGCTAGGCGCTCTCCGGCTTGATACACCAGTCGGTTAGGCGCTGCATCTACAAAAACTTGAACGCAGGGTGCTTCGTTGCTAGCGACACAGGGTTCTCCAATGACGTAGTTGGCGGCGGAAAGCACCTGGATAACGTACTCCTGCCCATCACTTAAGCGGTCGATTAATCTTTCGACTTCGCGCGTTTCAATTGAGATCACCTGGCGATCGGTGGGGGTGCCGGGGGCGATGCGCTGCAGGGCGGTGCGATTAGCTTCGAAGAGTAGTCGGGTGATGACTTGAGTGGCTTCGTTTGAGTTATCAACTTGAATTACACCACTGACGAGTTCCTGGTTGCGGCCTAGCGCAATATTGCCGCGAAAGAGTCCTTGGTACTGGCGCTCTAGATCGGCGACCTGCTGGCTTAAGAACTGCTGCTGGGTTTCGAGTTGGGCTAGCAGCTGTTCTCGCTGTGCGATCGCAACATCGCGCTCGGCAATCTCCTGGTCGCGCTCCGCAATCTGGGCCTGAATGCTCTCTTGCTGGCGCTGTAGGTTCTCTCGTTCTACGCGTAGGCTCTCAATCTCACTCCGCAGCCCGGTCGCCTGCTGGGAGACAGAGGACAGCTGGCTGCGGGTCTGCTGCAGTTGCCCCTCGGTGGTCTGCTGCTGCTGGCGCGTTTGCTGCAGCTGTTCCTCAGTGGTTTGCTGCTGCTCCCGAGCAGCCTGCAGCGATCGGTTGATTTCCTGTAGTCGTTCCCTGGCCCGTTCTCGCTCTGTCGTTGCTGAGGCAAGCTCATCTTCGACTTCATCCTGCTCACGCTGGGCTCGCTCTAGCTGGTTTTGGGCCTGAGCCAAGTCATCTTGAATCTTGCCTAGCTCAAAAACGCCCGTACGAAGCTGGCTGCTAACGCTAAACAGCAGGGTCAGCGTTGAGGCAGAGATGATGCTGCCGGTCGCGATGCTAACTAGCGTTGCGGTCTGCCGGGGCCGTAGGTTAAACAGGCTGAGCCGGGCTTTGCCTACCTTTGTGCCAATGCGATCGCCCAGGGTAGCGATCACGCCACCCAGCAGCAAAACGGCAACAATAAGCACGTATCCGGAGCCCATTCGCCCGCCCCATGCAGTTCAGATACACTCTACTGCATGGCCTTGACCCTAAGTGAACTGTTGGCTGAGATTCACCGGATCGTGCACAGTAATCTTCTTCTTGTGGATCGAGATCATGCCTTCCTGACGCAGATCCCCCAGCAGCCGGGTGACGGTAACCCGAGTGGAGCCAATGGCTTCAGCGATCGCCTGGTGGGATAGCTTGAGATCAATGGTGATGCCCTCTTGGCTAGGCAGCCCAAAATCGCGGCAGAGAATCAGCAGGAAGCTCACCAAGCGCGAACCCATGTCCCGGTGGGCCAAAGTCTCAATCATCATTTCGGTCTGCAAGATTCGGGAAGACAAGCCCCGCAGCATCAGCAGCGCCAACTCAGGATTTTCCTCCAGCGCCTGCTCAACCTGCTCAATAGGAACAGACAACAGCTCTACAGGGGTAAAGGCAACGGCGTGATAAAACCGATCAGAGCGGTTGCCCGTAATCAGAGAAAGCACACCAAAGACACTGTTTTCCCGCAGCAGCGCTACCGTGATCTCTTCTCCGGCCTCGTAGACCCGGGACAGCTTGACGGCCCCTTTTACCAAAAAATAAACTCTTTCCGCTGGATCACCAGGGAAGAAAATGGTCTTTCCTCGCTCATACGCCTCCACCACAGGAGGAAAGGCTCCTCCAGAGAGTTGCCGAAAGACGTTGGCAAGTGGCCTGTCTTGAGTCACTACCATATAAGCTCGCTACAACTGCCCAAAAAACCAGCCTGAAGAGAACTCAAACTAACCTTCGTCAATTCCGAACGCAAAGCGCCTAGCCCCAGCCGACAGTTTAGGCTTCGACCGCTGACCCCGCCTGCAATGCACTGAAGCTTATCGATAAGCCTAATGCAAGCGTTCTATGACTTTAGAACACTTAACCTTAACTGTGATTTTCACGTTTGTATAACAAATCACTTTATCGACCCAATCTCTCTCAATGATTGAAGTTTTTTCCCATATCTTGGGGCGCGGGGAGGGGGAGACGCGGGATTGGGAGGAAGACGGACGCGGGGAGACGCGAGGACACAGGGAGCAGAGAAGAGAGCTAGAGGAAATATAGAGATGCGTTCTGCGAGTATCTGATTATTGTGGTGGGTCGCGCTGCGCTTATCAACCCACAGGATTCTTGCCCTTACTTACCCATCTACCCATTCACTCCCACATTTCCGCGTCCTTCTCCCAATCCCGACAAAAAAAGTCGGGATTCATTGATCTGATTTGTGCCGCGTGTTACTATTCGCCAAGCTTTGATATAAAACTGCTCCTGTTGTTTAGCTACGGCGTAAATTCATGACCCAGGCAATTGATCGGCTGATTTCTACTGGCCAGACCTTTACTGCTCTGAAGTGTAAAGAGTGTGGTGAGACCTACGAACTAGGAGCCAAGCACGTCTGTGAAGATGTTTGCTTTGGGCCACTCGAGGTGGTCTACGATTACGACGAGATTCGCCGTCGGGTGACTCGCGAAACCATTCAGGCTGGCCCTAACTCTATCTGGCGCTACCGGCACTTTTTGCCTGTGACTTCGGAGCAGCCTATTGATGTCGGTACTGGTATGACGCCATTGGTGCGGGCTAACCGATTGGCTCGCCGCTTGGGCCTGAAGCGTCTCTTTATTAAGAATGACGCAGTGAACATGCCCACCCTAAGCTTCAAGGATCGGGTGGTGTCGGTAGCGCTGACACGGGCGCAAGAGTTGGGCTTCTCCACTGTTTCTTGTGCCAGTACGGGCAACTTGGCGAATTCGACGGCTGCGATCGCAGCCCATGCCGGTCTCGACTGCTGCGTCTTCATCCCGGCTGATCTGGAAGCTGGCAAAGTTCTGGGTACGCTGATCTACGCGCCTACGGTGATGGCGGTCCACGGCAACTATGACCAGGTCAATCGTCTCTGCTCTGAAGTGGCCAACACCCACGGCTGGGGCTTTGTCAACATCAACTTGCGCCCCTACTATTCCGAAGGCTCTAAGACGCTGGGCTATGAAGTGGCTGAGCAGTTAGGCTGGCAGCTGCCTGACCACATCGTTGCGCCTCTAGCCTCTGGCTCTTTGTTCACCAAGATCTACAAAGGCTTCCAGGAATTTGTGAAGGTCGGTTTGGTAGAGGACAAGGCAGTGCGCTTTAGCGGGGCTCAAGCTGAAGGCTGCTCGCCTATTGCTCAAGCCTACAAGGAAGGCCGCGACTTCATCTCTCCTGTCAAGCCCAACACCATTGCCAAGTCTATTGCTATCGGCAACCCAGCAGACGGCGTTTACGCGCTAGAACTCGCTCGCAAGACCAACGGCAGTATCGAGTCTGTGACCGATGCCGAAGTGATAGACGGCATCAAGCTGCTGGCTGAAACCGAGGGCATCTTCACCGAAACCGCTGGCGGTACCACGGTTGCAGTGCTGCAGAAGCTGGTAGAAGCGGGCAAGATTGATCCCGAAGAAACCACTGTGGTCTACATCACCGGAAACGGTCTCAAGACCCAAGAGGCGGTTAATGGCTACATCGGTGAACCTCTGACCATCGAACCTAAGCTAGAGAGCTTCGAGCGCGCGCTAGAGCGGGCTCGTACCCTCGGTCGGCTGGAGTGGCAGCAGGTGACTGTCTAAGGTCTCTAAACCAGACCAAACTAGACCAACCTAAATTCAACCCTGAGCGTATCAATTCCCAATCGTTAAATCACTGCAATGGCCGTTAAAGTTCTGATTCCTACCCCCCTGCAAAAGTTCACTAACAATCAGGCTGCTCTGGACTGTGAGGGCGGCTCTATTGTTGAACTGCTCGACACCCTAGAGCAAAACTGCCCTGGCATCAAAGCCCGGCTCTGTGATGACCAGGGTGAGCTGCGCCGCTTCGTCAATTTCTATGTCAACAGCGAAGACATTCGCTTCCTAGAGGGCAAAGATACACCGCTCAAGGATGGCGATGAAGTGAGCATTGTCCCTGCCGTAGCTGGGGGCTAAGCCACAGGGGGCTTAGTTTAGATCTGGGGTGTTGCTATCTCGGAGCAACTGTAGCTGAGCAATTAGTATCAAAGCAAAAAAGGTGCGTTAGCCCAGGCTGACGCACCTTTTCCTTTAGCGACTCAGGTGATCCCTGGCTAATGGCTGGAACCTGTGGGATCAATCCAAACAATCTGCCGCTGGTTGGGCGACTCCCAACCACTCTGCTCCCGCATGACGTTGCCAGCCTGACGCGGGTCAAAATAGCGGCTAAAGTCTGATCGAAGTTGGGACGCTTCGGCTTCAGCAACGGCAACAGCGGTCTGAACCTTATGCAGTTCCTGCCGCTGGGCCTGGGTGTAGGGAGCAATTCGTACCAGAGATGTCACGGCGGCACAGGCCAGCACTCCGTTGACCAGCAGTTTGGCGCTGAGCTCAAGTAAAAGCCCTTTTTCTGTCTGAGGCGGGCGAGGGCGACGGCGAGGAATCTGTCTGCGGACGCGCACTGGACGACGGCGGGGACGTGCGGTCTCTGGAGGGGAGTAGGGCGTATACATGCCAGCGGTAACAGAAGATTAGGGATGGCCAGGTTTAGAGAGACTTAGCCGCTCTCAAGGTAGCCTTCATTATGGAGGATAACCGTGAAATCGTTACGGTATTTTGACCTCAATATCCCGTATTTTTTGCAACACTGGCCTACCGTATAAAAGCTATTTCATTAAAAAACTCCTGAGCCAAGAAACGACTCAGGAGAGGCTATAGTTGAGACTTTTTACTTTGGCAGAACAGACTCACAAGAGTCTGCTCGCCAAAGTAATGAGCTACTTATAGAGTTCGGTAGACAGGCGGAAAGCGAGAATACCGGGAATCAGAGCGACGACCAGAGCAATATAAACCTGGGTATCGGAAATAGACATAATTAAACCAGTCCCTAAACAACAGTGCACTTAGGCTTGGAACTCATTTTTCACTAAGATCAGGAGCCCCGCAGGCAATAACGGCATATCTGTTACAGAGCTTAATGTCTGCCGAAGACCGCAGTAATGCCCCTACAAGCCTGTTCAAACCCGCTGCAAAGTTTGACCTTAGGACAACCCAGGTTTAATCAATCTGCTTTACCATAACAGTTCAAGCCAAGGAGTTATGTAGGCAGGCAAATTTGGAAACGACTCGCCCTCTCAGAACTCAGTTTGAACGGCAACTGTTGCGGGTTCAGCGGGATTTGTTTCGGATGGGGGCGCTGGTAGAGCATTCTTGTGTACTGGCGCGCGATGCGCTGTGCGATCGCAACCTTGAAGCAGCTCAGCAGCTCGTTTCCCACGACAAGCACATTGATCAGCTCTACCGCCAGATTGAGCTCGACTGCATCAACCTGCTGCTGCTGCAGGCTCCTGTTTCAGAAGATATGCGTCGCATCAGCGCCTTTATGCAAATGGTGCGCGACCTAGAGCGAATCGGCGACTATGCCAAAGACATTGGCGAAGCTAGCGTCAAGATTTTTCCCTACCCAGTGCACCCGGCAATGGGCCGTATCCAAACAATGCTAGATCGCTGCCGCTCAATGGTAGCTATGTGTTTGATGGCGCTCTCTAATATGGATGCCGAGTGCGGGCTAGATATCAAGAGAAAAGACGATGCCGTAGACGATGACTACGAAGAACTCTACGAACTGTTAGCCCATCAGCGAGACATTGAGACGGTCGGCGGCATAGAACCCATTGTGCTGTTGGTGCTAGTCATTCGCTATCTAGAGCGAATTGCTGACCATGCTACCAATGTGGGCAAGCGAGTTGCCTATATTGTCACCGGAGAGCGCAGCTAGGCGTAGCAATTCTTTACAAAATATTGACAGAAAGGTTTGACAGGGCTCATTCCCTGCGAAACTATAGAGTAGGGCAGTTGCCGACCCGAGTTGGAAGGCTGCTGCTGCGGGTGAAGTAGAATCTACTGGGCCTGATGGTTGAATCGGTCAGTATTCTCTAGTGCCTGCGTCCTATAGCGCCTGAAGGCTTGTAGAATTGCGGCATCTCACCTGCTCTGTCGATCAGGCTTGCTAGTGTTGCTCTACTCATCGATTCTTGAGCGGTAAATCCTCTCGGCTCAAGGTGCATTCGATAAGGGGGCTTGGGTCTCTAGCGTCTTCAAGAGCCGCTGCAGCCAGGTCTCCAGGCAGGCTATCACCGCTGGCTCTAGGACGTGCCTTGGGGACTCCCTAGGGTGACTCAACGGGTGCCCGATACCTTAACGACAACTGGGCCACCCATCGCCAGGTTTTCCTAAGCTCTGGCGCTCATCAGATCGAAACATCGGATCGAAACATTGGAAGGACTGATCGCTACATGGAATTCTCGATCGCGGCATTACTGGCTAATTTTTCAGGAGATAAGCTCCTCACTCTCAAAAACCTGGAAAAGAAGCTCAACTGTCAGGATGAAACCAGTCTCCGAGATTTGCAGATTGCTGTTGATGCCCTAGAGCGAATCGGCGTTCTGGTAAAAGAGCGGGGCAAATACCGACGCATTTCAGAAGAGGGCGTCATCGAGGGTAAATTGCGCTGCTCCAGTAAAGGGTTTTGTTTTGCGATTCAGGATGAAGAGGGGGCCGAGGACGTCTATATCCGAGAAAGCCAGCTCAACACAGCCTGGAATGGCGATCGGGTGCTGGTTAAGGTCACTAAAGACGGCAGCCGCCGCCGCAGCCCGGAGGGAGAAGTCAAGCTGATTCTAGAGCGGGCCAACGCTTCAGTTTTGGCTCGTGTAAAAGCTGAGGAAGACGATTACAAGGCTGTACCCCTAGATGACCGACTTCTGTTTGAGCTGTTTCTAGATGCTAATGGCCTAGATCTCAAAGAAGCCGTAGACCAGCTGGCCCATGTCGAGGTGGTGCGCTATCCTCTGGGCCAAAATCCGCCTCGAGGTCGGGTAGCCCAGGTACTCGGTACCGATGCCGAAGCCGCTTCTGATATTGATATCGTTTTCTGCAAACACGACTTGCCCCGAGAGTTTCCAGAACTGGTGGAAATAGCGGCTAAAACGCTGCCCACCCGAGTTCGCAAAGCCGATCTAAAAGACCGTATGGACCTGCGCGATCGGCTGACTGTAACCCTTGATGGCCCCAAGGCCCGCGTGATTGACGATGCCCTTTCCCTAGAAAAAGGGGAAGACGGCAACTGGCGCTTAGGGGTTCACATTTCAGATGTGGCCTACTACATTCCAACTCAATCGCCGATTGATCAAGAGGCCCTCAAGCGGGGCACCTCGGTGTACTTGGGTGATGAGGTGATTCCCATGCTGCCTCAGCCCCTGTCGGGCTCCCTCTGCTCTCTAGTAGAAGGAAAAGAGCGGCTGGCCATTTCCGTACTGGTGACCCTAGATGAGACGGGTCAGGTGCTGGAATATCAGATTCAGCCCACCGTGGTGCAGGTAGATCACCATCTAAACTACCAGCAGGCTCAGGCCGTGTTGGAGCGGGAAAACCCCGATACCCTCGGCCAACTTGGGGTAAAACCCAAAGATCTAAAGGCTCTCGAACCTGCCTTTGAGCTGCTAGAAAACCTGTTTAAGTTGAGCCAGGCGGTCAAGCAGCAGAGGTTTCAGCGCGGATCGTTTGAGCTAAACCTGCCTGAGTCAGACTTTCCTCTAGAGGCGGGAGAACAGACCGCTAAATACGGCTCTCCCAAGTTCCAGTACGATGACGAGGGTCTGCTGGGAGTTATGGTGGTTTCTTCCCTGCTGCCCGCCCGCACGATTGTGACTGAGTTTATGCTGCTGGCCAATCAGCTGGTAGCGGCTCATCTCAAAGCGCTGAGCGTGCCTGCGATCTACCGGCTGCACCGCACCCCCGATGCCGCTGATGTGCAGGAGCTGATCAAGCTGGTAGAAAACATGGACATTATCCTGTCCCTAGAGAACGAAGAGACGATTCAACCCAAGGACTACCAGCGGTTTGTCGAGCAGTTTGCCAGCTCCAACTCTGAGAAAATTCTCACCTACTTGCTGCTGGAAACCTTTAAGCCCGCGTTTTATAGTGCCCATCCTGATATTCACTTTGGTTTGGCGCTGACCGATGGTTATACTCACTTTGCGTCTCCCACCCGGCGCTACCCCGATCTGTTCATCCATCGGGTGCTACACGCCTTGTTTGAGCATGGTCGGGATCGCCGCTCAACCCGTTCAAAGGATCGGGTAAATCTACGGCATAGCTCCTGCCACGGTGAGATTCAGTGGAATGTGCTGCCGCCAGACATTCAGCACGATCTAGAAGACATGATCTCGCGGATTGTGGTGCATCTGACGGAGCGCGAGCGGCTGGCTCAAGAGGCCGAGTCGGATCTAGAGGGGCTGAAGAAAGCTGAGTTTATGCGATCGCACACCGGCGAAGTCTTCCACGGCCTGATCACCGGGGTGCAGTCCTACGGCTTCTTTGTCGAAATTGAAGAGCTGCTGGTAGAAGGACTGGTCCACGTCAGTTCCCTAAAAGACGACTGGTATGAGTACCGCTCCCGCCAGCAAAAGCTGGTAGGCCGCAAGAACCGCAAGCAGTATCGCCTGGGCGACACCGTTGAGGTGCAGGTCAAGAGCGTTGACTACTACCGCCAGCAGATTGATTTAGTGGCTGTGGGCGGCGGCAGCGAGGCCAGCGATGACGACGAGGAAGAGTTTACCAACGGCTTTGCCGAAGACGGCCAAGATGAGGGGAATGGCAACGAAGAGGGCAATGGCTTTGACGAAAGCGAATAAGCTTTTGCCGAGGCAGCCACTTCTATGAATGCCCTCTCAAAGCCCTTGATTGTGGGCATCACTGGAGCCTCTGGGCTGATCTACGCTGTCCACACGATCAAACACCTGCTGACAGCCAGCTATGCCGTAGAGGTGGTTGCCTCTAAGGCGGTGCAGATGGTGTGGCAGGCTGAGCAGGGCATCCGGATGCCGCTGGAGCCGCTGAAGCAGGAGAGCTTTTGGCGGCTCCAGGCAGATGTGCCAACTGCGGGAACGCTGCGCTGCCATCCCTTTGGTGATGTGGGGGCAACCCTGGCTAGCGGCTCCTTTCGCACGGCTGGAATGCTGATCATTCCCTGCAGTATGAGCACGGTTGGCAAGTTGGCGGCGGGGCTAAGCTCTGACTTGCTGGAGCGAGCCGCCGATGTGCAGCTCAAGGAGGGGCGCAAGCTGGTGCTGGTTCCCCGCGAGACGCCTTTTAGCCTGATTCATCTGCGCAACCTGACGGCTTTGGCTGAAGCTGGTGCCCGAATTGTCCCAGCGATTCCGGCCTGGTATCACCAGCCCAAAACTATTGAAGATCTAGTCGATTTTGTTGTTGCCCGCGCCTTGGATCAGTTTGAGATTGATTGCGTTCCTCTGAAGCGATGGCAGGGGCATCTGGGTTCTGATACGCCCGGTCTATAAAACGGGGAGGAGCGCGGAGAAGCCGGGGAGATGCGGGGAAGGAGATAGGGGGATAGAGACATAGGGGTGCAGCTTTAGGTGTGGGTAGTGGGGTTTCGTACAATGGACAGGGCAAGCAAAAGGCAGTGGTCTATGGCAACTCCCCGTCTTCTGACTCTTCTCCTGCTGCTGGTAGCTATAGGGCTGCTGGCCTGGCAGAATCCATCTCCAGCTGTGCCTTTGAGGTTTTTGGGGCTGCAAACTCAGCCCTATCCTTTGGCAGTTTGGCTGGTCGGTGCGATCGCACTGGGGTCGCTCTCCACCGTTTTTCTGTCTAGCCTGATGACAATGAGCAGTGGTGCTGGCCCGAATCGGCGCTCGCCCAATCGCTTTGGTCGCCGCATTCCCTATGATCCCACGGCTGCTACTCCCGGATCTGCTGAAGCCAGAACTGCCTCTGGCCGATCCCCTGAACCGCGCCCGAGCCGTCCTGAGGCAGACGGAGAGTGGGGCGAGTGGACCAACTTGCAATCGCCCGGCCAGTGGGAAGATTGGAGCGATCGACCTGCTTCCTCAGATCGTCCCCCAAACCGCCCATCAGCTCCCTCATCGGCTCAGCCCAATCGTCCCAGCTGGTGGGGTCGCAACCGAGCAGAAGCTCAGACCCAGCAGGTAAACGAGTCCTGGCAGGAGATCTCAGATGGCTGGAATGAGCTAGAGGATGTGCGCTATCGGGCCAGAGGCGTGAGCCCAGTAGAAGATGCGCTAGATGATCTAGACGAAGGCTGGGACGAGGCCGGAAACTCCCCCCGGCGAGATTTTGAGGTGGGCCAGTCCCCTAAACGAGTTTACCGAGACGGCTCTATCTACTCCTATAGCTACCGCGAGCCTGAGCACCCCGACCGGGGCAGAGCCGATGATGTGTATGGCCCCCCCGACGAAGATGCAGAAACCTGGGAACCCCCCCAGGATCGGCGCGGTATGGAATGGGTTGATCCTGGCTATGCCGCTGATGAAGCCGAAGACGATAACCAGAACCCCGACGACCTGAGAGACCCCAAGCTAGGGCCTGATGGCGTCGTCGATGCGGATTTCCGGGTCATTGTTCCGCCCTACCGCCCCTTGGAGATAACTCCAGATAACGGTTCTGATGATGACGATGAGGATTGGGTTGGTGAAATTCCAGAGCGGTAGTTGGTAGTTGGGTGGGTGGCAGGGGGGACGCAGGGACGCAGGGAAAAGAAGATACGGAAGATAGGGGGCAGAAAATCCCCTAGGTTGGTGTCAAGCGCAGCGCGGCCCAACACTCCAACCGTAGATCCTGCAACTCATACATCAAACGTGGATTCTGTAACTCATTAACTTCCCTCATCTTCCTTAACTCCCCCTTCCTCATCCCCTCCTGCTCCCTCACGCGTTTTCTATTTGTTCAAGCAACTCAGCAAACCATGACCAACTCTGACTTTCTCAAAGGAACTAACCTCTACCTGATCGGCATGATGGGTGCGGGCAAGAGCACCACCGGCATGCGGCTGGCGCGCGATCTGGGCTATCGCTTTTTTGATACCGATGCCCTGATCGAGAAGGCAATGGGCCAAAGTGTAGCTGAGATTTTTGAGGCTCAGGGAGAAGCTGATTTTCGGCAGATGGAAACGCAGGTGCTGTCACAGCTGGCGGCCTATACTCGGCTGGTAGTGGCGACCGGGGGCGGTATTGTGACGCAGCAGATGAACTGGAGTTACCTACAGCATGGGGTGGTGATCTGGCTGGATGTGCCTTTGAATCTGCTGGAGCAGCGTCTACAGGGAGATATCGGGCGACCTCTGCTGCAGCGACCAGACTGGCCGCAAACGCTGCAGACCTTGCAAAGCCAGCGAGAACCGCTCTACGCTCAGGCTGATCTGCGGCTGACGGTGGCGGCGGGAGAAGATGAGGCTGCGATCGCAACCCGCCTTTTAACTCTGTTGCAGCAGCGAGTTGAGGAAGATCAGCAGGAGCGGTTGCCCAACGAGTAGCCTGATAAACTACAGGGATGGCTGACGCCAGCCTCACTTCACACGCATTTCTGCACCTCACTTCAGCACACCCTATGGCTCAGTTTACGCCCACCCCGAAAAAAGAATTGACCCAGGCAGAAGCTGCCGACCGCGTTCAGATTCTTAGCGAGGCGCTGCCCTACATTCAGCAGTTTCGGGGTCGCACGGTGGTCGTTAAGTATGGCGGCGCAGCCATGAAAGACGGCAGCCTCAAAGCCGACGTCATCCGCGATATTGTGTTTATGTCTTGTGTGGGTATTCGGCCCGTGGTGGTGCATGGGGGCGGGCCTGAAATCAACACCTGGCTTGCCAAGCTAGGCATTGAACCGCAGTTTAAAGATGGTCTGCGAGTTACCGATGCGCCCACAATGGACGTCGTGGAGATGGTATTGGTAGGCCGGGTTAACAAAGAACTGGTTTCTCTCATTAATCAGTCGGGCGGGCAGGCCATCGGCCTCTGCGGCAAAGACGGCAACCTAATTACTGCTCGGCCCCAAGGCAATGAAGATATTGGCTTTGTCGGTGAGGTGAGCAGCATCGACGCCCAGATCCTCAAGTCTCTAGTCGAAGCGGGCTACATTCCAATTGTCTCTAGCGTTGCCGCCGACGAAAAGGGCCAGGCTTACAACATCAATGCCGACACGGTAGCAGGCGAGATTGCCGCCTCTCTAGGAGCTGAGAAACTGATCTTGCTGACCGATACCCGAGGCATTTTGCGCGACTACAAAGATGCCTCAACCCTGATTCATAAGCTGGATATTCAGCAGGCCCGCGAGCTGATCGATAGCGGTGTCGTCGCTGGCGGCATGATTCCTAAAGTCAACTGCTGTGTGCGGTCCCTGGCTCAAGGGGTAGGAGCGGCTCATATTATTGACGGTCGCGTACCCCACGCCCTGCTGCTAGAGATCTTTAGCGATCTCGGCATTGGCTCTATGCTGGTCGCCTCAGAATTTAGGGCTTAACTGTTTAACAAGAGAACAGCTCTCGTAAGTCGGTGTTCGGCGCAGCGCGCCCCAACCCCTGCAAAGCTGTGGGGCTTTCTTTAGTGAAAACGCTGATCGCGAAGTGGGGATTTGCGATCGCATTTTCGTATCGCTAATGAAACGCAAGCTACGCCATACCAGTAGCCTGGGTCGTTGGGGTGGAGCAATCTGGCTTAAGGGGAAAAGATTTTTCTCAGGCTGTTTACAAAACTTCACTTTGACCTTAACATTGAGACATACATAAGTTACAGCTTTCGTCCTTTACAGAATCCTGCACTTATATCTCATGACTACAACACTTCAACAGCGCTCTAGCGCCAACCTGTGGGAGCAGTTCTGCCAGTGGGTGACCAGCACCGACAACCGCCTCTACATTGGCTGGTTCGGCGTACTAATGATCCCCACTCTGCTAGCTGCAACCGCTTGCTTCGTAATCGCCTTCATCGCTGCTCCTCCTGTTGACATCGACGGTATCCGTGAGCCTGTTGCGGGTTCTCTGATGTACGGCAACAACATCATCTCTGGTGCTGTTGTGCCTTCTTCCAACGCCATCGGCCTGCACTTCTACCCCATCTGGGAAGCAGCTTCTGTCGATGAGTGGCTCTACAACGGTGGCCCTTACCAACTGGTCATCTTCCACTTCTTGATCGGTGTATTCGCATACATGGGTCGTGAATGGGAACTGAGCTACCGCCTCGGCATGCGCCCTTGGATCTGCGTTGCTTACTCTGCCCCTGTAGCAGCGGCTTCTGCAGTCTTCCTGATCTATCCTCTGGGTCAAGGCTCCTTCTCTGACGGCATGCCTCTGGGCATCTCGGGCACCTTCAACTTCATGCTGGTGTTCCAGGCTGAGCACAA